>CALFYS010000001.1 GCA_937952245.1 uncultured Alphaproteobacteria bacterium
ATGGATCAAGATGATCACATGGCATCCGATGACGCTGTGATGACCATGGACAGCCATGAAGATGCTGAAGCTAATCAGGATGACAACAATCAAACTGATCTGGAAGCCTTGGTTGATCAAGCCCGTGCTGAAATGCGGAGCGAGATGACCGAAACACCAGAAGCAACAGATCACGCTGATGAAGACGTTATGGTTGATGACGCCAAGGATGAAGACATCAAGGATGATGAACCCTTCACCCTGCGTGACATTACCGACATTCCTGAAGACGTCTCCGCTGAAGACGCGAAAAAGCCTGTCAGCCTGATCGGTCATCTGACCGGTATGTTCAGCAAAAAGCCTGTTGAAGATACACCAAAGGTTGAACCTGAGGTTAAGCCTGCGCTTCAGGCCGAAGACACGGTCAGCGTTATGTCTATGGCGAAACCTGTTGTGGATGAAACCCCATCAGAGGAAATGACCAGCAACACGGCTGAAATGTCCCTTGATGCGGCCGTATCATCTCAAGAGGATACCCAAGCGGAAACGCCTCAAGAAACCGCTGCTGCACCAGAAGCAAAACCTGCTGGTCTGGCGGCATTAAAGCCAACCCCTCAACCGAAATTGAACATTGACGATGCCCACGCGGATGTTGACCTTGACATCCCGGCGTTCCTGCGTCGTCAGGCCAATTAGGTTAAGGGTAAAAAATGGCATGATACCAAAGGTTTAGGCAGATTACGGCCACGGTTATAATTGCTACAATTGGTAACCATTCGTGATTTGTATCCACCCAGTGAAAATCCTATATTCGCTGGGTGGATAACCTTCCTTTGATTGTCCATAGGGTGCTTTAGGCTCAACGCTGGAATATCTGGCCTGCTCATAAACCCAAACCCGACCGAATACACAAACCGAAGAACCGAATTGAATAACTGAATTTAGAAGACCGATTTTACTGACCATCCAAGCACAAGAGCCTTTTATGTATATCAGCCAACCTTATCAAACAACGGTTTCGACTTCTGTCACAAGAAGCGGCATTGGCTTACATTCTGCTCGTCTTGTTGATGTCACCATCCGCCCTGCCCCCGCTGACACCGGCATTGTTTTTCGCCGTACTGATGTCAGCAGTGTTGATACCGCCATCAAAGCCCTGAGCAGCAATATCGCTGATACCATGCTCAATTCACGGATCATGAATGATGATGGCGTTGATATTGGCACAATCGAACATTTGATGGCTGCTTTTGCTGGCCTTGGGGTTGATAACGCTTTTGTTGATGTGAATGCCGCTGAGCTTCCTGCCATGGATGGCAGTTCAGCCCCGTTCTGTGCGATGATTAATGACGCGGGCATTGACGTGCTGAAAGCCAAGCGCAAATACATCAAAGTCCTAAAGCCCATCCGGATTGCCCATGGCACCGCTACGGCTGAAATCATCCCCGCGGATCGGCTTGAAATTGATATTACCATTGATTTTGATGACCCGCTGATTGGCAAGTCCCAATATTTCTATATTCATACTGATGAAAGTTTTGAAAAAGAACTTTCAGCGGCACGGACATTCTGCCGCTATGGTGATCTTGCTAAGATGCGCGCCGCTGGCTATGCCCTTGGGGGGTCATTGGATAACGCCATTGTTGTTAATGATGGCGTGTTGATGAATGAACAAGGCCTGCGCTTCACCGATGAATTTGTCCGCCATAAAACATTGGATTGCATTGGTGATCTCTCCCTTGCTGGCCTACAGGTGATCGGCCATATCACGGCGGTTCAGCCTGGCCACGCGGTTAATCATATGTTGCTGGAGGCTATCCTTGCCGATGAAAGCGCGTGGATGGTCGTTGAGGCTGATGAGCTGGACAACGCGCTCTCCCCACAATATCAGCCTGAAGGCGCTGTCGCCTACGCTTAAGCCCTTTCGGCTAGGCTTTTGCCCATAAATTTTCTTTTTTTCCGCTTGGGGGCATGATCCCCTACTGGCGATCCCAATTTATCGTGATATAATCATTTTCAATAGGCGATAGGCTGAAACGGAATCCAATCATCATGATGTATCGATCAAAAACAAAATATGCCTTGCTTGGTGTTGTTGCGGCGTTTCTGGCGGCGTGTTCGACCCCTGAAAATCAATTGGAACAGGTGGAACGTTCAGCCGAAGAGCTTTATATGATCGCTTATGATGAAGCGACAAAAGGCGATATTAAAAAAGCCAGCCCTTTGTTTGATGAAGTCGAACGCCAGCATCCTTATTCAAAATGGGCCACCCAAGCCCAGTTGATGTCGGCTTGGGCTTTATATGAATCCAACAATTATGATGCCGCCATCAACGCGCTGGATCGTTTTATTGAATTGAACCCCGCTGATGAAAGCATTGATTACGCCTATTACCTGAAGGCCATGTCTTATTATGAGCAGATCGTTGATGTTGAACGTGACGCGGGCATGACGGTGCTGGCCATGGAAGCGTTTGATTCCCTGCTCAACCGTTTTCCCAACAGCCAATACAGCCGTGATGCCACGCTTAAACTCGACCTGACCAAAAGCCATTTGGCGGGTAAAGAAATGGCCGTGGGGCGGTTCTATTTAAAGCAAGGCCAATACCATTCTGCCCTGCGCCGGTTTTCCATTGTTGTGCGTGATTACGATACATCCAACCAAACACCGGAAGCTTTATACCGGATGGTGGAAGGCTATTTAGCCCTTGGGTTGGAAAATGAAGCCGAACGTTCAGGGGCGGTGTTGAATTACAACTATCCGGACTCGGTCTGGACCGAACGGATGATCCGCTTGATCGGTGATCCTGAAGTTAATCATGACCCCACCTTATTTGAACGCTTAGTGGACGGGGCTGTGGGAATTTTCTAAGGATGTTGTCGCGTCTTTCTGTCCGCAATGTTGTTTTAATCAGTCGCCTTGATCTGGAATTTCATGAAGGCTTGACCGTCCTGACGGGTGAAACCGGGGCGGGTAAATCAATTTTGCTGGATGCCTTAGGGCTGGCCTTAGGAAGCCGTGCTGATTTCGGTCTTATTGGCGCTGGCGGTGACCGTGCCGAAGTCGGCGCGATGTTCCATGTTGACCAAAGCCATCCGGTGATGGGCATTCTTGATGACGCGGGCATTTCATCAGACGGTGAGATTATCCTGCGCCGGCAATTGCGTGACGGCAAATCCCCTGCCCTGATTAATGACACGCCGGTATCATCAACATTATTACGGCAAGTGGGCGATAGCCTTGTTGAAATCCAAGGGCAATTTGAAGGCCGGGGGCTGTTGGATGTTCAAACCCACCGTGACCTGTTAGATCGTTTCGCCGGCGCAGAAGCCTTAGCCCAAGACGTGGCGACGGCGTATCACCATTGGCATGACTGCCATACAAAATTACAGCAAGCCCTTGATGATCTGGCGCAAGCCCGCGCCGATGAAGATTGGTTGCGCGACGCGGTTCAGCAATTGGATGACCTTGCCCCCGAAGCCGATGAAGAAAACAGTCTGGTGGAAGAACGGCAAATCTTGGCCAATGTCAGCAAAATTGCCGAGGTGCTGAACCAAGTGGAACAAAGCATCAGCGCCGAAGGCGGGGCGATTGAAATCATGGCGACAGCGGGTAAAACCGTTGATCGCGCCCTTGATACTGCCGGCACAATCTTGACCCCTTTAAGCGAGGCCTTGGCGCGGGTTGAAGCCGAATTGGATGAAGCCAGCAACGCCATCGCATCTGCCCATGATCAATTGGAAGGTGACCCCAACCGATTGCTGGAAGTTGATGATCGCCTCCATGCCCTTCGTTCACAAGCCCGCAAACATAATTGCACGGTTGAAGAATTGCCCCAAATCCATGCCGATTTAGCGGCGAAATTGGCCGGGCTGGATGATCAATCTGGCGGCATCGCTGACCTGACCAAGGCGGAACATGAAGCGGCGAAAGCCTATCAGCAGAAAGCCAAAACCCTATCGGATCAACGCCATGAAAGCGCGGCGATGCTGGATCAAAACGTCATGGCGGAATTGCCGCCGTTGAAACTTGACCAAGCGACATTTGTCACCCGTATTGAACAGCTGGATGAAAGCAAATGGGGCGCCCATGGCATGGACCAAGTCCGGTTTGAAGCCAATACCAACCCCGGGATGAAAACAGGGCCGATTGACCGTATCGCATCCGGCGGGGAATTGGCACGTTTCCTTCTGGCGCTTAAGGTTGTGCTGGCCGATACATCCGCCCCCATGACCTTGATCTTTGATGAAGTCGATAGCGGCGTTGGCGGGGCTGTGGCGGCGGCGGTGGGTGAGCGGCTGGCGCGTCTTGGTGAAGATACCCAAAGCCTTGTTATTACCCATTCCCCGCAAGTGGCCGCCCGTGGGCGTTATCATTTCAAGATCGCGAAGAACCAAACCGATGACGGCACGGTCAGCAACGCCGCCCCCTTGCAATCCGATGAACGGCTGGAAGAAATTAGCCGGATGCTTTCAGGCGCAACCATTACCCCTGAAGCCCGCGCCGCCGCCTTGCGTCTCTTGGAGGCGCAGTAAATGAGCGATCCATCCAATCCTTCTGTTGATGCTAAACTGGCGGCAACAATCGCCGCGATGACCGATTTGGAAGCGGCGGCAGAATTGGCGAAATTGGCAGAAGACATTGCCCATCACAATCAGCGTTACCACGGTGATGATGACCCTGAGATTTCTGATGCTGAATTTGACGCGTTAATGCGGCGCAACACGGCACTAGAGGCCGCCTTCCCGCATTTGGTTTTGCCCAATAGCCCTTCTCAATCGGTTGGCGCCGCCCCAAAAGCAGGGTTTTCAAAACGGCGGCACGCGGTGCCAATGTTATCCTTGGGCAATGCTTTTAACGCCGAAGACGCTTATGAATTTGATGCCCGCATCCGGCGGTTTCTGAAATTGGATGAAACAGCGGCATTGGCCTATTCGGTTGAACCCAAAATTGATGGGCTGTCGATCAACCTGCGCTATGAACAAGGTATGCTGGTTGAAGCCGTCACCAGAGGGGATGGCACGGAAGGTGAGCTGGTCACCGCCAATGTCAAAACCATTGCTGATATTCCCCATAAACTGCAAGGCGACTGCCCTGATGTGGTGGAAGTTCGTGGTGAAATTTTCA
This sequence comes from uncultured Alphaproteobacteria bacterium, assembly GCA_937952245.1. Taxonomy (GTDB): domain Bacteria; phylum Pseudomonadota; class Alphaproteobacteria; order Puniceispirillales; family UBA1172; genus JAGWAQ01. The sequence goes on from CALFYS010000001.1 coordinate 5,107, forward strand.
TGGGCAAACAAGATTTTATCGCCCTTAACGCCGCGCAATCAGCCGCCGAAGCAAAGACCTTTGCCAATCCTCGCAACGCGGCGGCAGGCTCGCTCCGGCAAAAGGATCACACCATCACCGCATCCCGCGCGCTGAAATTTTTTGCTTACGCGGCGGGGGATATATCCGCCCCTGTGGCCGAAACCCATAGCGCGTTTTTAAAACGGCTTGCGGCATGGGGATTTGTGGTGAACCCTTTAAGCATTGCCGCCGATGGCATGGGTGAAGCGCTCAACCATCATCAGGTGATTGGCGCGGCACGGGCGGAGCTGGATTATGATATTGATGGCGTTGTCTATAAGGTTGATCGCCATGATTATCAGCAACGTTTAGGCCAAGTCAGCCGCTCCCCCCGCTGGGCGATTGCCCATAAATTCCCCGCGGAAAAAGCGGAAACACGGCTCTTAGCTATTGATATTCAGGTTGGCCGTACGGGCGCTTTAACGCCGGTGGCTCGGCTTGAACCTGTGACGGTTGGCGGGGTTGTTGTCTCCAACGCCACCTTGCATAACGAAGATTACATTCTGGAAAAAGATATTCAAATCGGCGATATGGTGCGCATCCAACGGGCGGGGGATGTCATCCCCCAAGTCTTGGCGGTGGTGATGGAAAAGCGCATCAACAGCCAGCCCTTTGTCTTTCCTGATCAATGCCCGATTTGCCAAAGCCCTGCCATTCGCCCCGATGGCGAAGCGGTGCGCCGCTGCACTGGCGGGATGACCTGCCCCGCGCAAGCGGTTGAGGGGCTGAAGCATTTTGTCTCCCGCGATGCGTTTGATATTGATGGATTGGGCAGCACTTTGGTGCAAGACTTATTCGATGATGAGGTGATCAAATCGCCCGCTGATATTTTCAAATTGACCGCGAAAAAAGAAATGCTGATGGCGCGTGAAGGCTGGGGCGAGGTTTCCGCCGATAATTTGATCAATGCCATTAACGCCCGCCGTGAAATTGATCTTGATCGCGTGATTTACGCGCTGGGGATTCGCCAAATTGGGCAAGCCACGGCAAAATTGCTGGCACGGCATTATGGCACGATGGACGCGCTGTTGGATGCCGCCACCGAAGCCGCCGACCAAGACAGCAAGGCTTGGCAAGACCTGACGGGGATTGATCAAATTGGCGATAGCGTTGCCATTGATCTGGTGTCGTTTTTAAATGATGAGAACAATCGCCACGCTATTCATAACCTGATGGACGAGATTACCCCCATCCCCCCCGAAGCCGTCGCGGAAGACAGCCCTGTTTCCGGCAAAACGGTGGTCTTTACTGGTACATTGGTTGAAATGAGCCGCGCCGAAGCAAAAGCCCGAGCCGAAAGCCTTGGGGCAAAGGTCGCGGGGTCGGTATCCGGCAAAACCGATATGGTGATTGTTGGCGCGGATGCCGGCAGTAAAGCCCGAAAAGCACAAGAGCTGGGCGTGACCATCATGACCGAAGATGAATGGCTGGCCTTAATTAACGGCTAGCGTGTTATTGGCCTAGCGTTTTATAGGCGCGGTGGCGGTTTTAAGCCATGCCAAGGCTTCGTCCTTACCCTTACCTTTAAGCAAGGGCGCGATTTCATCCCAGACCCGCTGATGATAAGCGTTAACCCAATCCAATTCTTGGTCATTAAGCCATTGCGGTTCAATCAAACGGCGATCCATCGGCACTAATGTCACCGCGTCAAAACAGAGATAGCCGTTTTCCGACGGGGATTTTTGCGCCAAGATCAGGTTTTCAATCCTGATGCCATATTCGTTTTCAATATAATACCCCGGCTCATTAGACAGCAGCATCCCTTCTTCAATCGGGCGGGCGCTGCGCTTGGAAATACTGACGGGCCCTTCATGAACATTCAGGCAACAGCCCACCCCATGCCCCGTGCCATGGGCAAAATCCATCCCCGCCTGCCACATGGGATCACGGGTGATGGCATCCAATTGAATGCCTGAGGTATGAGCGGGGAAAACCGCTTGATCAAGGGCGATATGCGCTTTTAACACAATGGTAAAATCATGGCGCATTTGCTGAGACGGCGTGCCAACGGCAACGGTTCGGGTGATGTCAGTGGTGCCATCGTGATATTGACCGCCGCTATCAATCAGGCAAAGCGTATCGTGGAGGATTTCTGAATCCTGACCGTCTTGCGCCCTGTAATGCACAATCGCGCCATTGCCGCCACTGCCGCAGATGGTTGAAAAACTAGGGCTGATAAAGCCTTTGTCTTGACCTCTTATGGTGATCAATTGGGCATCAATATCGGTTTCTCGCAACCCGCTTCCTGTATGTTGGGTGGCGGCATCAAACCACGATAAAAATTCCACCATCGCCGCGCCATCACGGCGGTGAACAGCACGGATCGCCGCTTGTTCCGCTTTGTTTTTTCGCGCCTTCATTAAGGTGATGGGGCTTTCCGCCTTGATGGCATCATCCCCCAACAGGCGGGCGATAGCATAAGGGCAGGTTGAAGGATCAATCATCACGGTCTTGGCCTTAAGCCCCGCCAGATGGGCAAGGCATTGGTCTTTCGGCAAGAAGGTCAAGCCAGAGTGATCACAATCAGCAAATCGGGCTTCATCGGCAAAAATGGTGATGCTGCTGTCGTGATGGAGGATGGCAAAAGCCAAGATCACAGGGGTATGGTCAAGATCAGCCCCCCTGATATTCGCCAGCCATGCCAATTGATCCGGCGCGGTGATAACCATATGCCCAAATGGATTTTGGGGATTCTTTTCACCCTTTGTCTTACTGTCTTGGCAGGCCGTTAAAACCTTGGCGATTTTTTCCTGCCGCGTCAGCCCCGCCACGTCCAGATCAAAATCCCAAGCCTTTGTTTGCGGCGGTGTGGGTTGATCCTGCCAGATCGCGTCTATCAAATTATGGTCAAGCGGCATCAAGCTGATGGCGGTATCCGCCAATTTTGATTGCAGGCTTTCATACCCTGATAGCGTCATCAACCAAGGGTCTATCCCCAACGCCCCGCCTTCAAGATTGCTGACCAACCATGCCACCATATCAGCATCGGGCATGACATGGCATGACCAGTCGTCATTGGTCTCCGCGGTCATCTGAAGGGTGTAGCGACCATCGCTGAATAACGCGGCTTGGTCTTGGGTGACAATCGCCATACCGGCGGAGCCTGTGAACCCGCTGATATATTTCAGCCTGTCATCCGATGGCGGGACTTCTTCACCAGAAAATGCATCACCACGGGGGATCAACAATCCATCCACCCCGTGCTTTTTCATCTCCTCGCGTAATAATTGAAGCGCATCCATCACCGCACCTATGGTTTTGTCATGACAAGCGTCATCCAGCCATTGACATTCAATCGGTCTATCAAGCGCAAGCCTTCATCTTCATGGGATTTAATCACGTCATCCTGATGCTGTTCCATCAACCCCGATAAGATTAAAATTCCATCTTTTTTAAGGGCGCGCGCCGCGTCATTGGCCATGGCCATCAACGGCGTGGGCAGGATATTGGCCAAAATCACGTCATAAGGCGCGTGTTCTTGCACCAGCGCCGATTGATAGCCATCGGAAAGGCCGGTGGTGATCATCGCGGCAACATCATTGTTCTGGGTGTTTTCTTCGGTGGTATTCACCGCCAGTATATCATTATCAACGGCAATGATCGTGGCCGTGGGGTGGAGTTTCGCCGCCGCCATGGCCAGAATCCCACTGCCGCATCCAATATCGGCAATCTTTAAACTGTTTGCATCAGAACCCCCACCATGAGGACAATGCGCTTCCAACATGGTGATGCAGCCATGGGTGGTGGCATGGGTGCCTGAACCAAAAGCTTGGCCAGCGTTAATCTTCAGTCCGATCTTGCCTTCAGGAACAGTTTGGGTGATGTGATCGCCGTAAATCCAAAACGACGCGATGTCCAATGGCGGAAAAGATTTGCGGTTTTCCAACAGCCAGTCTTTGTTTTCAACGGGACGGATCACGACTTTTGGCGCGGTAATGCCGCAAATATCTTGCGCTTCCCGCATCGCCAAATCGACTTGGTCTTGTTGCGGTTCTTGGTCGGTAAAAACCGCCACAAACCAGGGTTGGTCAAGGTCATCTTGATGGGTGCTGGCTGTTTCTGAATCCAAAGCCGCCATCAGCATTTCCACAAACACTTCTGGGTTTTCGTCCATGGTGAATTGCAATTGCCAAAGCCCCGTCATCATCTCCCCCGTCATCAGCCGCCCTTTCTGACCAGTTCGACAAAACTGGCCACCACTTTTTTCTGGCCCGCTTTGTCAAAATCAATGTTCAGTTTATCGCCTTCCACTGACCGGACATTGCCATTGCCAAATTTTTGATGGAAAACGCGATCGCCAATATCATAATCCGACAAGCCTGTGATGCCCGATTGATGTTCCGAAGGCGCGCGGGATGGGGCGAAACCAGAACGCTGGCGTTCTTTTAACCGTTGCCAGCCCGGGCCATAACCGGAAGACGCCGACGGTTGCAGGGTTGAAAAATCGGTGATTTGCGTCTGGCCTGTGGCGCTGATCATGCCTTGTTCAAGGTCTTCGGTGATATTGTCCTTTGGCAATTCGGCGATAAACCGCGATGGCACCGCGCTTTGCCAAAGCCCATGCACCCGCCGTGAAGACGCGTAAGAGATCATCAATTTGCGGCGAGCGCGGGTGATCCCCACATAAGCAAGGCGGCGTTCTTCTTCCAGACCGCTCCCGCCCTTTTCATCAAGGGTACGCTGGGATGGGAAAATACCATCTTCCCAACCGGGCAAGAACACAACATCAAATTCCAAGCCTTTGGCGGCGTGCAATGTCATCAAAGTGACTTCACCTTCATTGGTGGTGTTATCGCCATCCATCACCAGAGAGATATGTTCTAAAAACCCTTCGAGATTTTCAAACCCTTCCATGGCGGAGACCAATTCTTTTAGGTTTTCAAGACGGCCTTCGGCTTCCGGTGTTTTCTGCGCCATCCACATTTCGGTATAGCCGCTTTCATCCAAAACTTTCATGGCCAAATCCGTATGGCTCAAGCTTTCAGCATCCTGCCGCCATTGGATGAACATATTGATCACTTCGGTTAATTTTTTGCGAGCGGCGGGTTTTAATTCATCGGTTGCAATCAGCACTTCTGCCGCCGCCAACATGGGCAATTGCCGCGCCCGTGCCAATTGATGAATGGTCTGGATGGTCGCCGCCCCAATCCCGCGCCTTGGGGTGTTGATAATACGTTCTAAGGCGAGGTCATCAGCCGGCTGGGCGATCACCCGAAGATAGGCAATCGCGTCCCTGATCTCCTGACGTTCATAGAATTTCGCCCCCACAACCCGATACGGCAAGCCGATCTGGATAAAGCGTTCTTCAAATTCACGGGTTTGATAGCCAGCCCGCACCAGCACGGCAATTTCATTATATTCCGCCTCTTGATGGCGGATCATGGATTCGATTTTATCGGCCGTGTCTCGCGCCTCACTGCCACCATCCCAAAAACCATTGATGGTGATTTTCTCACCTTTATCAATGCTGGTGTAAAGCGTCTTGCCCAAACGACTTTCGTTATTGGCGATCAGCCCTGATGCCGCTTCAAGGATATGGCCGGTTGACCGATAATTCTGTTCCAGCCGGATGACTTCCGCGTCAGGGTAAATTTCTTCAAACTTCAGCATATTGGTGATTTCAGCACCGCGCCAGCCATAGATCGACTGATCATCATCGCCCACACAACAGATGTTTTGATGCCGCTGTGCCAATAACCTGATCCACAGATATTGGGCGGTGTTGGTATCCTGATACTCATCAATCATCAAATGGGTGATGCGGTCGTGATATTGCGCCAGAATATCAGGGTGACTGTTGAAAATCGTCAGGTTATGCATCAAGAGATCGCCAAAATCACAAGCGTTCAACGCCTGCAAGCGGTCTTGATATTGGCGGTATAAATCGCCGCCGGTGCCTTCTGCCAATTCCGCCTGATCACCCGGGCTGACACGATCAGGGGTCAGGCCTTTGTCTTTCCAGCGGCTGATCACCGCCAGCAACATCCGTGGCGGATAACGTTTGGGATCAATGCCATTGGCTTCCATCAATTGCTTTAACAAGCGCAATTGATCATCGGTATCCAGAATGGTGAAATTCGGCTTCAACCCCACCAGTTCAGCGTGACGGCGGAGGATTTTTGCCGCCAAAGCATGAAACGTGCCAAACCAGACTTGCTCAACCGCAGGGCCGATCATGCTGGCAACACGTGTTTTCATCTCGCGGGCGGCTTTATTGGTAAAGGTCACCGCCAGAATATTCCAAGGCTTCGCCGTACCCGTGGCCAGCAAATGCGCCAAACGTGATGTTAAAACCCTTGTTTTGCCCGTGCCCGCCCCTGATAAAACCAATAAGGGGCCATTGAGATGCTGAACCGCCTTCATTTGGGCATCGTTCAGCCCTGATAACCACGGTGCTTCTTTAGCAACGGCCATCGGTTGCGCTTGTTCAGGCTGGGGGTGCGACATATCATAATCCATTCTAATGATTTAGCACGATGCCCCCCTCTGTGGTAGACCCAAACCCGCGAATATCTGGAAATTAATTGATCATCCCCATGGGTCATGGTTTTGCCCTAATAGGCTGATATGTTTGATGTTGATTTATCATGTGGGTTTGCCTAATTTTATGGGGTCTTGAGTTGAGGTGAAGTTGTGCGTTTTTTCATCAATCTATCGGTCGGGCCATTGATCGGGTTATTGGCGGCGTGTTCATCCATGCCAGCGGATCAAATCTCTGATGCGCGTGATCCTTATGAAAACACCAACCGTTCTGTATTTGAGTTTAATATGGCGGTGGATACCGCGGTTGTTGAACCAGCCGCGAAAGGGTATCGCGCCCTGCCTCAAGTGATGCAAACAGGGTTGAGCAACCACGCGGAATGGACATCCTATCCATCCACCGCCGTGAATTCAGTTCTGCAAGGCAAGTTTGAAAACGCCGCTTTGGCGACGGTGAATTTTCTGGTGAACGGCCTGACCTTGGGCTTTGTTGATTTGACCGAAGATGAAGATGATCCGGTGCGTGAAGATTTTGGCCAAACGCTTGCGGCGTGGTCCGTGCCTGAAGGCTCTTATATCATGATGCCGATTTTGGGGCCGGGAACCGCCCGTAGCCATACCGGTTTCTTGCTCGATGCCATCACCAACCCGCTGGGGTATAGCGGCGCGGGCGGGGCTGAAACCATCCAATACACATCAACGCCTGTCAATGTTGTGACATTCCGCGGCAATAATTTTGATCAGGTTAATGACGTAAAATACAATTCGGCAGATCCTTATGCCAAAACGCGGTCACTTTATTACCAATATCGTGAAGGCCAGCTGAATGATGGTGATCGTGAAGCGGCTTCCGCGTCTGATGATGCGTTTGACAGTTTCTTGAGTGATGAGAATTAAGCCATGACAAACATGATTAAACATGGGGTGATGATGGTCGCGTTGATGGCCATGGTCTTGATCACCGCGCCTTCAAACAACGCTTTTGCCAATGATCGCCTTGATGAAGGCGTCGGTTTGGTCAATGCCCTGGTGGAGCGAATCCAAACGGTGATTGGCGAAGACCCTGATCAAGCACAGGTGCGGGCAGAAACAAACGCGATTATTGATGAGTTTTTTGATTTTGATCTGGTGGCACGATTTGCCGCTGGCCAAGCATGGCGTTCGGCTTCTGATGCTGAAAAAGCTGATTATAAAACAGCGTTTCGGCGGGTGTTGCTGGCCTTGGCCGAAACCCAGTTTGAATATTTCAGGCGCATTGAATACACCCCGAAAGATGCCATTTCCAAAGGCCCTAAACTGATGATTGTCAGCGGCATGGTGCATGATAAGACCGGTGAGTATCCGGACGCGGTCGTCTCTTGGCGGATCAGCACAAAACAAGGCAAGCCTGCCCGTATCATTGACCTTGAAGTCGAAAACATCTCAATGCTGATCACTCAACAGCAAGAGAACACCGCCATTATTCGGCAGAATGGCGGGTCTTTTCAGGCTTTGATCGACGCGCTTAATCAGCAGGCGGATGATATTGCCGCGGGCAAAACAACCGCAAGCGATTAACCTGCATTTAACCCATATATTACCGTGAAATCGGCTTGTATTTGATTCGTGTCGGCTGGTCAGCGGCGGCACCCAAACGGCGACGGCGATCTTCTTCATAAGATTGCCAATTGCCTTCAAACCATTCGACATGGCTATCGCCTTCAAAAGCCAGAATATGGGTGGCGATGCGATCCAAGAACCAACGGTCGTGGGTGATGACCACGGCACAACCACCAAATTCAAGCAAGGCTTCTTCGAGGGCGCGCAATGTATCAACATCAAGATCGTTTGTCGGCTCATCGAGCAGCAAGAGGTTGCAGCCTGATTTCAGCATCCGCGCCAAATGCACACGGTTGCGCTCACCGCCGGACAATTGACCGACTTTTTTCTGCTGGTCACTGCCTTTGAAGTTAAACTGCCCCACATAAGCACGGGATGAAACCACCCGCTTGCCCAATTCAATTTCGTCATGCCCCCCAGAAATGACTTCCCAGACATTTTTGGAATCATCCAGCGCATCGCGCGATTGATCGACATAAGCCATTTGAACCGTCTCACCAACACGGAGCGAGCCTTCATCAGGGTTGTCTTGGCCAGTGAGCATCCGGAATAACGTGGTCTTACCCGCGCCGTTTGGCCCAACAACACCAACAATCCCCCCCGGCGGCAGGCGGAAATCAAGACCATCGATCAGTTGTTTATCCTGAAAACCTTTCTTCAGCCCTTCAGCTTCGATCACCACATTCCCCAGACGAGGGCCCGGCGGGATGCTGATTCGTGCCGCTTCGGTATGCGCTTCATGCTGTTGGTTGAGCAAATCTTCATAAGCGGAAAGACGTGCTTTTGATTTTGCCTGACGGGCTTTCGGGGCGGAGCGCACCCATTCCAATTCTTTCGCCAAGACTCGCATCCGTGATTCTTCGGCGCGGCCTTCTTGTTCCAGACGTTTTTGCTTTTGTTCCAGCCAGCCAGAATAATTGCCCTGATAAGGGATGCCATGCCCGCGATCCAATTCCAGAATCCAGCCCGCCACTTCATCCAAGAAATAACGGTCGTGGGTGATGGTCACCACTGTTCCGGGGAAATCATGAAGAAAACGTTGAAGCCACGCGACTGATTCCGCATCAAGGTGGTTTGTCGGTTCATCAAGCAACAGAATATCAGGCGCGCTCAACAGCAATTGGCAAAGCGCCACGCGGCGGGTTTCCCCCCCAGAAAGATTCTGCACCCCCCAATCCGAAGGCGGCAGGCGCAGGGCATCCATAGCGATAGAGGCTTTACGTTCCAAATCCCAAGCATCAGCGGCGTCAATTTTTTCCTGCAATTCCGCTTGTTCCATGATCAGGGCGTTCATTTCATCATCGGTCATTTCTTCACCGAATTTCGCGCTGATTTCATTGAAACGGTCAACGTGCTGTTTGGCGTCGCCCATGCCCAGCATGACGTTTTCAAGCACGGTCAAATCATGATCCAATTTCGGTTCCTGCGGCAGATAGCCAATTTTAATGCCATCCGCGGCCCAAGCTTCCCCTTGGTATTCGGTTTCAACACCTGCCATGATTTTGAGCAATGTTGATTTACCCGCGCCATTGATCCCCAAAACGCCGATCTTTGCCCCGGGTAAGAAGGACAGCGAAATATCACGCAGAACTTCTTTGCCCCCGGGCCAAGTTTTGCTGAGGCGGCTCATGGTATAAACATATTGCGGATTTGACATGGGTCAGGTTCCTTAAATTTGATCAGCGGCGAATGTTACCGGCCGAATTATCGCATAAGATTCAATTTATATATAGATGACATATAACGCTTTAGGATGCTGAGGCCATAACAGCGTCCGCGTCCAAAGTATCTTTAATATCTCGGCGGACATTAATCCAGCGCATATGAATAGAATTGCGGACAATTTCTTCATCCAATTCTTTTAATTCATCGGCTATGGGTGTCCAACGGATCAGCGCATCAGCGCTGGATTGAAAAGCGTTAGGCCCTTCCGCCAAATCCAGCCAATCGGCTTTTTGGCATCGCGCCAGCCCATCTTTCATCATGGCTTTGAAATCTTTTTGGGGAATATCATCCTGATCATAATCGTTCAGTATCGAGGTAATGACGTTTTCGCTGATCTTTAGCGCCTGTTCTGGCGTGGCGGCGTTACGTTTGACCATCATCGCCCCCAAATAAAGCGCCAGATCAGCCACCGCCGCCCCAAAAATATGCCAACGGGCAATCTTCATGGAGACCAAATACGTCTCATCTTCAAAGAGTTTCGGCCATTGGGTGCCTGCCCGCGTCTTAATATAGGTGTAAAGACTGACTTGTGAGACAAACGCCGCCTGCTTATCCGCATAAGCGATATAGTCAGAAATTGTCGCGATTGGGGGCAAAGGGGCAAAACCCATCCTCTTTTGAATCTTTTTTAGGAATGAATTAATCACAATTTTGCCTCATTTGGACTTGAAATCTATTCTGTTGTGTATGATTATCTTAAGAACTGCAAGTGCAGTATTTTCGTTTGTATGATTCTTTGGGGGAGGAATCACATGACGCCTTTCCCGTATAATTATGCATAAAGCTCTTAGAGCAAATTAACATGGGGGAGGACTATGAGTAAATCATCCTCAAGTGACCGCGAGTTACATTGGCAAAAAACCAAAGTGCTTACGTTTGTCACTCTAATAATTTGGTATTTTCTATCGTTCGAACTTCACCTTTGGGGCGAAGCTCTGAATACCGCTGGTTTCCCTGGCGCGTATTTCATGGCTGGCCAAGGTGCACAGGTCGGTTTCGCATTGTTGGTTTTCTGGTTTGCGCGCAAGCAAGACAAGCTGGACCAAGAACACGGCTTTGCAGAGTAGGAGACTGATCTATGATTAAACTCGAAGGTGGTTTTATCCAGAATCTTGGGCGGGTCTACGGTCTATATACCCTAGGCTTCCTTGGTTTCGTTATCCTGATGGCTATTCTTGAAGCCGCAGGTGTTTCTAACACAGTTATCGGTTGGCTGTTTGTGGCCTTTACCGTTGTCATCTATGCCCTGATCGGTGTTCTTTCCAGAACAATGGATTCAGGACAGTATTACGTTGCTGGCCGTGAAGTGCCGGCGGTGTTTAACGGGATGGCAACCGCTGCTGACTGGATGTCAGGGGCTTCATTTATCGCGATGGCCGGGGGTATTTACCTCAAAGGTTATCCGTATATGGCGTTCTTGGTCGGTTGGACAGGTGGTTACGTATTGGTGGCTTCACTGATCGCACCATTCTTGCGTAAGTTTGGTTGTTACACTGTTCCAGATTTCATCGGTACACGTTATGGCGGCAACCTTGCCCGTCTTTGTGCTGTGATCATTCTGGTGGTGGCATCATTCACTTACGTGACCGCTCAGATTACAGGTACAGGTATTGTGGCGTCTCGCGCGCTTCAGATCCCATTCGAACTTGGTGTTTGGATTGGTCTTGCCGGTATTCTGTTCTGTTCAATGCTTGGTGGTATGCGTGCCGTGACTTGGACACAGGTTGCTCAGTACATCGTGCTGATCATCGCTTATTTGATCCCAGTGTTCTGGATGTCAAACAAGCTTGGTTATGGCCTGATCCCGCATTTCGCTCAGTTTGACGCGGTTAGCCGTGTTCAGGAACTGGAAGCACTGCATGGCGTGAAAGCCTTGATGCCAACTGCTGAAGCACAAGCCGAAGCTGGCAAATTGGCTGCATTGAAAGTCGGTATTAACGATGCATCAACCACACCAATGGCCAAGTGGAAGTTCTACACACTTGTTCTTTGTATGATGGCTGGTACAGCATCACTGCCGCACGTTCTGATGCGTTACTTCACCACCGCTTCAGTAAAAGCTGCACGTCAGTCAGTGGGTTATTCACTGCTGTTCATCTGCTTGCTTTATCTGACAGCACCTGCGCTTGCGACATTCACCAAACTGTCTCTGCTTGATCCAACTGCTGCTACAAGCATCATTGGCAAGTCAGTCGCAGAAGTTTCCAACCTTGAGTGGATCCAAAAGTGGAGCAGCGTTGGCTTCTTGAAGATTGTTGATGGTAACGGCGATGGCCTGATCCAGATCAACGAATTCTTCATGAAAGGTGATATCGTTGTGTTGGCTACGCCTGAAATGGCTGGCCTGCCTTACGTGATCTCCGGCCTTGTTGCCGCTGGTGGTTTGGCTGCTGCGATGTCAACTGCTGACGGTCTTCTGTTGGCGATTGCGAACGCGTTGTCACACGATCTGTACTACAAGATCATCGACCCGAAAGCTGATACAAAGACACGTCTGATCGTGGCTCGTGTATTGCTCTTGGCTGTTGGTGCTGCTGGTGCATTCGTGGCGTCTATGAAACTGACAAGCATCCTTGGTGCTGTGGCATGGGCGTTCTGTTTTGCTAACTCTGGTCTGTTCTTCCCGCTGGTCCTTGGTGTCTGGTGGAAACGTGCAAACCGCGCTGGCGCGATTGCGGGTATGATTGGCGGCTTCTTGGCCGGTTCAATCTACCTCTATCAGGTTCAGTTCAACGGCATGACTCCATGGCTTGGTCTTGATGGCCTGCGCTTTGGTATGATCGGTATGCCCGTGAGCTTGATCTTGATGATTGTTGTCAGCCTGATGACCGAAGAGCCGGATGCTGAAACCCAGAAAATGGTTGAAGAAATCCGTGTTCCTAGCGGTAAGACAGTGATCGACTAATCGTCAAACACGTTTAAAATTTAAGTCTGGGGCAAGAGCAATCTTGCCCCGGATTTTTTTTGTTCTGTTATCAATAGCCTGCTATAAATAAAAAGCCGAACTTAAGGGGGATATTATGGACGCCAATCTACCATTGGGATTAATGCTGCTGGATTATGTTATGGGCGCGGCGATGTGGACGCTGATCGGCCGTTTCGGGATGTCTATTTTCCTGCCTGAAAACTCAAATTTCTTTTTCATGCGGATGTTTGTTATTGTCACCGACCCGATGTTGCGCTGGACAAAAGCCATCACGCCGAATTTCTTAATCGACCGCCTGAAGCCTTTATATGTGGCGTGGTTTTTGTTTATTTTCCGCTTTTATATCATGCCGCTGATGCTGGGGTATGATGTCATGGGGATGCTGTCCTTCCCGCTGGAAGGCGATATTGCCAAAGTCATTTATGACGCGGGCAATCTGTTCCGCTAAAACAACCGCGCTATCGTCTATTCCGATGAAAAGCTGAAATCATCACCGGTGTTGATCTCAATAATACTGGTGATTTTTTCTTGGCCGGGCTGGGTTGTGACCACGGTCAATTGACCATTCTGGCCTTCAAAGGTCAGCACCACCGCCCCATCACCACCGCCAGAAGCGTTGATCAAGCGCAACCCTTCAGGATAGGTCAGGGTTTTAGGGGTTTCATCCCCTTCGGCCAGTTTCCCCATATTGGTGGAAAGCCCATAACCAAGCAAAGCCAGACAAAAAACAATCAGCACACCCATGATCACCGATGCGGTTTTCACCGGCTTCACCCATGCGGGTTCTTGAAAAGGTTGATCATCCGATTGATTTAAGGGCTGGTGATTATCGTCTGGATTAGGCATAGTGGCGGCCATGGTTTACCCTTTTGTCATTAATATGGTTGTGGACGATAACAGCAAATCCGATCGCCTTGATCGCTGGCTTGCTGGCCATCTGTCCGAATCATCCGCCATGGTAAGCGAAGGTGACGATACTGGCAATTCTTCGCTGTTGCCTGAAGGCACAAGCTTGTCGCGGTCGCGGCTTAAAAACATGATTCTTGATGGTGATGTGACGGTTAATGCCGCTGTGATGCGCGACCCATCCCAACAGGTGAAGCCGGGGGATGCCATTACCCTGACCATCCCGCCGCCGGTTGCAGCCACGCCACAAGCCCAAGATATTCCGCTCAATGTTCTCTATGAAGACCGTGACATTATCGTGGTGAATAAGCCCGCGGGCTTGGTCACCCACCCTGCCCCAGGCACGCCAGACGGCACGCTGGTCAACGCTTTGATCGCCCATTGCGGCGATGGGCTGACAGGGATTGGCGGCGAAAAACGCCCCGGCATTGTCCACCGTCTTGATAAAGACACAAGCGGCGTCATGATGGCGGCGAAAACCGCCGAAGCCCATCAGGTGCTGACCAAAATGTTCGCCGCCCATGATCTTGACCGTGTTTATACCGCCATTGTTTGGGGCCTGCCAAGCCAACGCCAGCAGACAATTGATGCCCCTATTGGCCGCAGCACCCGTGATCGTAAGAAGATGACCATCACCGAAAAAGGTCGCCATGCCATCACCCATCTTGATTTCACCCGCTCCTTGCCACCATTGGCTTCGGTGGCTGAATGTCGACTGGAAACCGGGCGCACCCATCAAATTCGGGTGCATATGGCGCATATTGGCCATGGGATTATTGGTGATCCGCATTATGGCCGCCCCATGCGGTCAGGGCAGATGCCTGATAACGCGTTGCGGGCGGCGTTGAGCGATTTGCGCGCTTTTAAACGCCAAGCGCTTCATGCCAGCCTTTTGGGCTTTGCCCATCCGATTACAGGGGAAGCCATGGAATTTACCACCCCAATCCCCCAAGATATGCAAGATTTGCTGGATGGGCTGGAATTGGCATTAAAAACACGCGGCCATCTTTAAACCACAATCCTAAGCCACTATATGATTGTTATGAGCAATTCAGTGACCACAAGCAATCTGCCCGCGACGCTTTCAAACATTACGCCTGAAGGCAATCTTTCACGTTATCTGGAAGAAATTCGCAAATTCCCCATGCTTTCCGCCGAAGATGAATACACGCTGGCGAAAGATTGGAAAGATACCGGCAATATTGAAGCCGCCCATCAGCTGGTGACATCACACTTGCGCTTGGTGGCGAAAATCGCCATGGGGTATCGCGGGTATGGCCTGCCGATGGCGGAATTGATCGCTGAAGGCAATTTGGGCATGATGCACGCGGTCAAACGGTTTGAGCCGGAAAAAGGCTTCCGGCTTTCGACCTATGCCATGTGGTGGATTAAAGCCAGCATTCAGGAATATATTCTGCGGTCGTGGTCTTTGGTCAAGATTGGCACCACGGCGGCGCAAAAAAAGCTGTTCTTTAATCTCCGCCGCCTGAAAGGTGAGATTAAAGCCATCGAAGATGGTGATCTGAACCCTGAAAACGTCAACCGTATCGCCAGTGAACTTGATGTCAGCGAAGATGAAGTGATTTCCATGAACCGCCGTATGTCTGGCGGTGACCATTCGCTAAACGCGCAAGTCAGCAGTGAAGGCGAAAGCGCCGAATGGCAAGATTGGCTGGTGGATGATCGCGACACCCAAGATGTGCAATTCGCCGAAGCCGAGGAATATGATGTCCGCCGGAAATTGATGTTTGAAGCGATGAAAGACCTGAATGATCGGGAAATCGCGATTATTCAGGCACGGCGGCTGAACGATAGCCCTGAAACTTTAGAAGATTTATCGCAACGTTTTGGCATCAGCCGTGAACGTGTCCGCCAAATTGAAGTCCGGGCTTTTGAAAAACTGCAACTTGCTGTTCGTGAAAAAGCAACCGAACTCAATTTGATTGAAGGCGAGATGGATTAACCGTTAACGCCGGAAGGTTTTTTTTACCCTTCAAACGGGTCGCGGACCAAGATGGTATCGTCGCGTTCAGGGCTGGTGGAAACTGACGCCACGGGGATGCCCGTTAGCTCTTCCAACCGCTTGATGTATTTCACCGCTTGTGGCGGCAATTCCGCCCAAGACCGCGCGCCCATGGTGCTTTCGTTCCAGCCTTCGATCTCTTCGTAAATTGGCTCAACCCGAGCTTGTTCAGCAGAAGACGCGGGGAAACGATCAATTTTGTTGCCGTCCAGCATATAGCCGGTGCAGATTTTCAGCGTCTCAAAACCATCAAGAACATCAAGCTTGGTCAAGGCCATGCCATGAATACCTGAAATAATACCGGCTTGCCGCACCATCACCGCATCGAACCAGCCGCAACGGCGTTTCCGTCCGGTTACCGTGCCAAATTCACGGCCACGCTGGCCCAATGTTTCACCATCATCGCCGAAATCTTCGGTGGGGAAAGGCCCTGAACCGACGCGGGTTGTATAGGCTTTGGTGATGCCCAGCACATAACCCACTTGCGAAGGCCCAATGCCTGAACCTGCCGCCGCTTGCCCCGGCAATGTGTTGGATGAGGTGACAAACGGGTAAGTGCCATGGTCAATATCCAGCATCACGCCCTGCGCGCCTTCAAAGAGAATCCGTTCCCCACGGCGGCGATAGTCATCCAGAAGCGCCCAAACCTCACCCAAATAAGGGATCAGCACTTCGCGCAGCGCCATCAGTGGTTCGGTAATCTCAGGGACAGTGATTTCAGCTTCGCCCGCCGCCCGCAACCAGACATTGTGATGCGCCAGCAATGATTCTGTTTTCGCGGTCAGCGCGTCCATATCCAAGAGGTCGCCCATCCGCAACCCGCGCCGTGCCACTTTATCTTCATAGGCAGGGCCAATCCCCCGTCCGGTGGTGCCAATTTTAGCATCACCACGCTGGGCTTCACGGGCTTGGTCAACACGCTGATGCACCGGCAGAATCATCGGCGCGGAGGTTGAGATCATCAGGTTTTCAGGGCTGACGGCAACGCCTTGGTCTTTCAATATCGTCATTTCATTGACCAGTGCCGATGGGTCAATCACCACGCCATTGCCAATAACGGACATTTTGCCCGGGCGAACAATCCCCGATGGCAGCAGGCTGAGTTTATATTCAACCCCATCAATCACCAGCGTATGACCAGCGTTATGCCCGCCTTGAAAGCGCACCACCACATCGGCTTTTTCAGACAACCAATCGACAATCTTGCCCTTGCCTTCATCCCCCCATTGGGAGCCAATAACAGCAACATTCGCCATAACAATGCCTTTCTAAACAACAATTAAATCGGGGCTTTTTGCCCATCAATCAGAATATGAGAACAACCAAGGGCTTGCGCCTCGGCTTTTGGGTCTTTGGCATCGGCTGAACCAAAGCGGCACGCCTCCCCCTGCCGCATCATCGCGACCAACACATCAAGCCCAGCGTCATGGGGAATATAAAGTGAGGTTTGACCTTCAGCAGGTTTTAACGCCCGCAAAATCCGTTCCAGATAAAGGGTCACGCCTGTTGAATCTTCACCCATTGCATCTTCAAGGCGGGTGCGATAACGGCCACCACGCCCCAATTCACCGCGAATCCCCGGGGAGAAAATCGCAAAACCAACGCCGTGGTGATAATCAAACCCGCGGGATTCAAGCGGATCAATCGTCACCATCACATCAGGCATGGCACCTCGGATAAGCCGCGCCATCTCCGATAATTCACCCAGCATAGAGGCGGCATCTTTTGGCATTTTCCCCATGAGCGCAGTGATTTTTGCATCAATCTGATCCGCCGCTGTCATGGGCATATCCAGCAATTCTTGCAACAACGCGGCGTCATCACCGCCATAGCGTTTGACCAGCATCTGATCCTTTGCTGAAACCGCCTGCCGCAGATCATCACCAGCATCAAGAATGGCATCCAACAGCCGTGGCGCGCCAAGATCAATCGTCAACCGCGTTACCCCTGCATCTTGCAAAGCCGCCAATGCCGCCACCGCCAATTCAGCATCATGGCCAGTTTCATGGGCGCCGATCATCTCCGCCCCCACTTGGGTCAATTGCCGTTCAGGGTTAAGCGGGTCAGGTTGCACCCGCAAGACATCACCGGAATAGGCCAAGCGTAATGGCCGCGGCTGATGCTTTAGCCTTGTGCTGGCAATGCGAGCAATCTGGGCGGTCATATCCGCGCGAATGGCCATCATCTGGCCGGATTGCGGGTCCATGACACGGAAACTGTTGCCAGCAAGCGCCGCCCCGGGGCCATCAGCCAACAAGGTTTCTTCAAATTCCACCAATGGCGGTTTGACGCGTTGATACCCAAGGGCGGTAAAACTGGAAAGAATGGACGCGATGGCCGCCGCTTCACGGCTGGCATCTTCGGGCATCAAATCGCTTAAGCCTGCGGGCAATAAGCCGGCGCTTGATCGCGATTTTTGGTCTGGCTGATCGGCCATGTCGGGGCGTCCTATTGAGGCTTTGGATTGATATGCCTATTCCTACCCCAGCCCCCTCAATTCTGCAAGAAAAAGCCGTGGGATGGGGCGTGTTATCAAGCCCCATCACCTTAATTGTGTTCTGATGATCACCCGAAATGCAGGTGATCCGCCCGAACCACTTGCGGCAGGTCTTTAAGGGCGGATAAAAACCCATCATCTGGCGTGCTGTCAATTTCCACCAGCGCGATGGCCTCCCCGCCAATATCGCGGCGGCCAAGGTGGAAAGTGGCGATATTGATTCCCTGCTGGCCACAGAGCGAACCCAGATCACCAATAAACCCGGGCTTATCATAATTCCGCAAATAAAGAAGGTTTTGAGGGAAATCACTTTCCACCCCAATGCCTTGGACTTCGATAATGCGCGGCATACTGCCCCCCACCAAAGTGCCAGCAATCGTCCGTGAGATTTCATCGCCGCCATGGTCACGATAGGTGACGGTTAAGCGGATCATGGTTTGATAATCGCACGGCCGGTCATGGCGAATGGAAGAAACATTAATCCCGCGAGATTGCGCCAGCGTTGACGCGTTGACCATATTGGCTGAAGCCATAATCGGCTCCATCAACCCCGCAAGGCATGAGGCGACCACCGGTTCAATATTCAGGCTGGCGGCATGGCCATCAAATTCAATGCTGATGGCTTGCAGATTGGTGCGCGTCACCTGCCCCAAGAATGACCCCAATTTCCGCGCCAGATGCATATATGGCCCAAGGATGGGGGCTTCTTCTGCTGTCACATTCGGCATATTGATGGCGTTGCTGACCGCCCCGCTCAACAGGTAATCGGCGATTTGTTCAGCGATTTGCACGGCGACTTTTTCTTGAGCTTCGGCGGTGCTGGCGCCCAGATGCGGGGTGGCCACCAAATTCGGCGCATCAAAGAGAATGTTTTCAGTGGCCGGTTCTTCCACAAAAACATCAACAGCCGCCCCCGCCAGATGGCCTGTTTCCAGCGCACCACGAAGGGCGACTTCATCCACCAAACCGCCGCGCGCGCAATTAATCAGCCTTGCGCCTTTTTTCATTTTCTGCATGGCATCCGCGTTGATGATATTACGGGTATCATCGGTCAAAGGCGTATGCAGTGAAATGTAATCCGCGCTCTGCAAGAGATGGTCAAGATCACATTTTTCAACCCCAAGGGTTTTGGCGCGGTCTTCGCTTAGATAAGGGTCATAGGCCATGACTTTCATCTTCAGCCCCTGCGCCCTATCGGCGACAATCGCGCCAATATTCCCGCAACCGATCAGCCCTAAACGCTTGCCTGTAACCTCCGTGCCGACAAAGGCGGATTTTTCCCATTTGCCCGCGATGGTTGAAGCATGGGCTTGGGGGATCATCCGCGAGGTGGCCAGCATCATGGTGATGGCGTGTTCGGCGGTGGTGATGGCATTGCCAAAAGGCGTGTTCATCACCACAATCCCATGTTGGGTGGCGGCGGCGGTGTCAATATTATCAACGCCAATCCCTGCCCGGCCAATGACTTTGAGCGATTTGCCCGCATTGGCCTCCAGCACCTTTTGGGTGACTTTTGTGGCGGAACGGATGGCCAAGCCATCGTAATCGCCAAGGCGTTTGATCAAATCTTCGGCGGGCAAGCCCGGTTCATAATCCACGTCAATGCCGCGATTTTTCAGAATATCAACGGCGGCGGGGCTTAATTTGTCACTAATCAGGACTTTCGGTGGTGTGGTTGTCATGGTCTTCTCGTTTTTCTGATCTTGAATGTTTTTGTTCTTAATTGGCTTTTACGTGGCGGATTCTTGGGCGGC
>CALFYS010000002.1 GCA_937952245.1 uncultured Alphaproteobacteria bacterium
GCAATAAATAGAAAGAGGACAGCAACCACTTTGTACATCACCACACCTATGTAGACATTAACAACCCCCATCAGCCAAAGAAAACGCGTTCAATAAACCAATACAAACCGATCACGGCGATCATGCTAGAGGCGGGAACTTCCACCCGCTGGTGATATTTCGCATGGCCGCCAATGAGCGCTGCCATCACCAACAAAGGCGCCAAGACCAACAATTGCCCCAGCTCAACCCCAATATTAAACGCAATAAGGCTGATCATAAAGGCTGACCCCGCCAAGCCAACCTCGCCCAAAACAAAGGCAAAGCCCAATCCATGCAACAGGCCAAAGGTGAAGATCACCCCAAGCCTGCTGACCCCAATCTTGGGGCGGATGACGTTTTCAATCCCAATCCAAACAATCGACAGGGCGATCAGGGGTTCAACGACAGACGCCGGAATGCTGACAAAGCCGTATGTCGCCAACGCTAAGGTGAAACTATGCGCCAAGGTAAAGACCGTGACCTGCATCAACAAAGGCCGCCATTTCGGTGAGAAGAAAAACAGCCCCGCGATAAAGATGATGTGATCAAGCCCTTTCGGGATGATATGGGCAATGCCCGAGACGATATATTGTGACGTGATCTCTTGCCACGACCGATCCATCACGCCCCCACGAGGGATCGGAAGGCTGGTTTGCCCGGCGCTGATATAATCGGTGTAAAGGTCATCAGGATCAATCGACGGGTCTTGCTGGCGGATGGCAAAATCCCCCAAGGTCTGATCCAGCCCCACCACAACCGGGGCATCATTGGAAGGCAGCGCCGCCGTTAAGGTGATGTTGGTGCGCCGCGGCAAGGAAAGATCAATACCGTCTTCAACCGTAATGCCCGCAATATTAAGCGCCAGCCGATTGCCGCCCACCATCACCTGCAGTTTATCAAGAAAGCTTTTGGCGTTACGGCGGATTTCATCTTTCAATTCAGCGGCGTTTAATTGCCGGAGCGCATCATAGGCATCGGCGTTTTTACTGTCATTTGTATCCGTCACAAGACTGGCATCAATGTCAGACAAAGCGATTTCAATATTCAAGGACAGATCCAATTGAACCTGATTATCCGTCATCGAAAGGTCAGCGATAATGGGCTGAATATCATGGGCGCGGGAAGGCGTGACGGCATTGAAATAAACAAAAAAACTTAAAAGGCTGGCGGTAAGAAAAATCTGCCAGTGGGATAAACGGTAGGGCATTGGGTGGAGACTTCATGATTAAAATTCAAAACATCATAACAGTTTTCTATAATATTCACTATAGTCGTATTGATTAACAAAACATGGTTCAAACCCTTGCCCACAATTTTAAAGATCATATGCCTCAGCCTGATGTTCGGCATCGCCCTGCCCCTTCCCGTCAAAGCCCATGAGTTTTGGATTATGCCGCAACAATGGCACGCTAAATCAGGGCAAGACCTCTCTATATTCCTTAAAGTGGGGGAGAGGTTTAAAGGGCTGTCTGAATTTTATCTTCCGCAAGATATTCAGCAATTTGACCATATCAGCCCCCATGACATCACCCCTATCAAAGGCCGTTTGGGGGATATGCCCCCGGGGAAAATCACCCCCAATGAAAGCGGTATTCATCTGATCCGTCATGAAACAAAAGACAAATTGATCATCTACAAAACGCTGGAAAAGTTTAAATCCTTCGCCGCGAAAAAAGGCTATCCCGATGCCGCCCAACAGCATTTGGAACGGCAACTGCCCGATGTTTATTTCAATGAGATTTATCGCCGATACGCAAAAAGTATTTTCACCGTTGGGTCATGCCAAGGGGGTGATCGCCGTCTTGGGATGGCGGTGGAGATCATTGCCCTGACCAAGCCTTGTGCCGGCGCGGGTGCGATGGTCTTGCAATTCGAACGGGATGACCAACCGTGGGCTGGGGCTTATGTCACGGTGATGGCAAAGCCGCTTGAAGGCGGGGCGGAGGAGGCGATGGAGAGCCATCACAAAACAGGGGCGGATGGCCAGCTTCGGATCACCACCGAGGCAGGGATGGCGTATTTGATTGACGCGGTCAGCCTTGATGCGATTGATCAAACCGTGCATCCTTCGGGGGCGGTTTGGCAAACCCGCTGGGCATCATTAACATTTGCCACGTCAGAATATTGAAAAACACTCTTAACACCGCCGCCTAAAGCCTTTAACCTGCGGCGATTATTAACCCAAAACTGGATTTGAGCTATGCTGAAAAACGACCAACTTGATCAATGGGATCGTGATCATTTTTTCCATCCATCAACACATCTGGCGCAACACGCCAGGGGGGATACACCCAGCCGTGTGATCACCGGTGGGACAGGTTGTTTTATCGAAGACAGAGAGGGGCATAAACTGCTTGATGCTTTCGCCGGGCTTTATTGTGTCAATGTTGGGTATGGCCGCCAGGACATTGCGGATGCCATCGCCAAGCAAGCCAAAGAACTGGCTTATTATCATGCTTATGTGGGGCATGGCACGGAAGCGTCCATCACCTTGTCGAAAATGATTCTGGATCGCGCGCCAGACCATATGAGCAAAGTTTATTTTGGTCTTTCCGGTTCAGATGCCAATGAAACCAACATCAAGCTGGTTTGGTATTACAATAATATTTTGGGGCGGCCAGAAAAGAAGAAGATTATTTCGCGTTGGCGGGGTTATCATGGCTCTGGCCTGATGACAGGCTCGCTCACTGGATTGTCATTGTTCCATCATAAATTTGATTTGCCGCTGGCGAATGTTCTGCATACCGAAGCGCCCTATTATTTCCGCCGTGAACATCTTAACCAAACCGAAGAAGAGTTTGTCCAGCATTGTGTTGCTGAATTGGAAGCTTTAATCGAACGGGAAGGGGCGGATACAATCGCGGCCTTTATTGGTGAACCAGCTTTGGGGACAGGCGGTATTGTGCCGCCGCCACGTGGTTATTGGGATGCTATTCAGGCGGTGTTGGAACGTCATGATATTCTTTTAATCGCCGATGAAGTGGTGACTGGCTTTGGCCGTATGGGCACGATGTTTGGGTCGGAATATTATGGCTTAAAGCCAGATTTGATTACTATTGCCAAAGGGTTGACCTCGGCTTATGCGCCACTTTCAGGTTCCATTGTTTCAGAAAAGATGTGGGCTGTATTGGAACAGGGAACCGATGAAAATGGCCCTATTGGCCATGGCTGGACATATTCTGCCCATCCGATTGGCGCGGCCGCGGGTGTTGCCAATTTGAAACTGTTGGATGAATTGAACCTGATGCAAAACGCAGGTGAGGTTGGGGCTTACTTAAACAAAGCCATGAAAGACGCGTTGCAAGATCACCCTCATGTTGGGGATGTCCGCGGCGAAGGTCTGTTATGCGCGGTTGAATTTGTCAAAGACAAAGACAGTCGCGGCTTCTTTGAGACGTCTGAAAAAATCGGCCCTCAAATTTCAGCCGCTCTTGTGGAAGACAGTAAGATTATCGCCCGCGCCATGCCGCAGGGTGATATTTTGGGTTTTGCTCCGCCGTTCTGTTTGTCAAAGCCTGAAGTCGATCAGATTGTTGATGGTGTAGCGGCGGCGGTCAAACGCATCTTGGGTTAACTTAAAAGGATTACCCCTTTGGGTAATCCTATCCATGATTTGAGATTTATTTATCCATGCGGTCGCAAATCGCCACGGGAAAATTTTGTCAAAACCTTATAAATCAAGTATAAGAAACATCATTTTGTTGTTTGAATTATTTTTTTTATTTCCCCTAGATGCACAGTTTCAAAAGAAAAAAAATGGGCTTTGCCATGGTTGTTTGTGCGGGGATGATTCCTGCAATCTTAACGCCATTTTTTTCTTTCGCGCAGACGGTAACAACTGCTCAACAACAGACAGAAGAACAAAAATTATCATTGGGACAATTGATGGTGCAATTGTTTCAGAATCCGGCTGACCTTGAATTGAATTTCAAAGTCATGCAGGCGCAAATTGCTGAAGGCAATCTCGAAGGCGCGGAAGCCACCCTTGAAAGGGTTTTGTTTATTGATCCCGAATCCACCATTGCCCGTGTATTGCTGGCGGATATTCAAATCCAACTGGGCAAATTTATTAGCGCCAAGAGAATTCTGGATGATCTGATCCAAGATGAAGATACGCCAGAACAAACGCGGCAACGTGCCCTAGGCTTAGCGGAACAAATTGAAGAAGGACTGGATACCACCGTCATCAGTGGTGGGTATTCCGTCTATGCCGGTCAAACCGAAAATGCCTTTGGCCGATCAAAGGATGATGAAATCCTATTGCTGAATTTACCGCTGGAAAACACCACGAAAGATAAATCAGACCAGTTTTACGGTTATCGCACCTATTTATCAGTATCCGAAGAGTTAGATTATCAAACCCCGACACAGTTAAGCGCGGGCATCAGTTTTTCTGGCCGCGATACCCATGACCCCGCACGTTCAGATGTCGAAAGCTTATCTGTAAATTTCTCCTTATTGCGGGCTGATGAATACCGGCTCAATATTGGTGGATTTGGATCCTATACCGATGTTGGCAAACAAGATTTCAACAAATCAATGGGCCTGTTTGCGGGCATCACAAAACCCTTTGCCAATATCGTATCGGTCAATGCCACTTTATCGGCGGCAAGGAATGTTTATTTTCCTTTTGCGGGCGTGGCCAATAACGAAGGAAAATCAAACAGGTCATATACCGCACGAACAAATATTACAGGGTCAACAGGCTTTGGGTTTTTGCGGTTTGGTCTTAGTGGCGGCATTAACAACGCTGAAAATGAGGTCAATGATTTTCAATTTGAAAAACTTGAGCTCACAGGTTACGCGGCCAATGACATTGTATCGGTCAATGCCACCTTGTCCCGTCAATGGACCCGATATGATGTTGCCGATACGTTTATTTCTTCGGAGCGTCAAAAAACGTCGATCAATGAATTGGCGTTAAATTTTCGTTATCTCGATGTTGTTGATATTTACGGCATCTCTCATGTTCCTTATATAAATCTCTCGATGAGTGACACGGAATCAAACATTCCAAATTATCGGCGTGATGGGGCTGAATTTTCTGTTGGTGTGGAAGCGAGTTTTTAAATGCGAATTCATGATTGTTCAAAATTTCTGCATATGCTGATTGTTGCTGTTCTGGCCATTTCCCTTGGGTCTATGCCATCCTTAGTGAGTGCCAAGGAACGGGTTCTTGTTGGGGTGCTGGCCGCCTCCGCTGGGCAGACAGAACGCCGCGATGAAAATGGCCAATTTGAAGTCATCACAACAGGCGATCAGATTTTCCTCAATGATGAAATCCGCACCCCTCAAGATGGCCGTATTCAAATTTTGCTCATGGATGAAACAACATTTTCCATGGGCGCGGACAGCACCATTGTGATTGATGAATTTGTCTATGATCCGGGCAATCAGGCCGGGGCGGTGAGTGCCAATATTAAAAAAGGCGTGTTCCGATTTATTTCAGGGCGCATTGCCAAGAAAAAACCTGAAAACATGAAAGTCACCGCGGGCAATGCTGTGATTTCCATTCGCGGCACTGAAGTGATCGGGACGGTCTCACCCGAAGAAAGCACGATTGTATTGCTTTCAGGCTTGATTGATATGACATCAATTTCGGCGGGATGTGGCGGCGGCACCAGCTCAGCGGCAGGGTGCCAATCATCATTGGTTCGCCCGGGGTTCGGCGTTGCCATGGATGCTGGCGGTCAGTTTTCGCCGCCAACACGGTTTGAGCCAGAAGAAATTGATGCGGTGATTGATAGTATTGAAACCGCACCGAAAAAAGAGGAAGAGGAAAGCGGCGGCGAAGAAAGCCCCGAAGACGACCAAGCGCAAGACGATACGCCATCTGATGAAGAAGAAGAGTCCACGCAGGAATCTACTCAAGAATCTGGGCAAGAGGAAGCCGGCGCGTCTTCTGAAGAAGAACCAGAAAGTGAGCCAGCAACAGGTGTGGAAACAGATGCCAATGGTGAGCCAAAAACTGATGAAACCCAAACAGGTGAAACTCCGGCAGAAGAAACGCCAATCGTCCTTGCGGCGAATGATGAAGGGGAAAATTTAGCCCCTGACGGCACTGAAAAAATTGAAGACACGCCCGCTTCCGCGCCTTCAGGAACAGCCGAAAAAAAGCAAGAACCGTCTAAGTTTGATCTGATTGTTTTGCGGTCATTCGGCATGATTGATGACCAAAAGGAAGAGGATAAAACAGCCCTTACCAACGAGATGGCTAATCTTTCTAATGATTTGATTGATGACAAAAAGGAAGACGAAAAACCAGCGTCATCAGAGCCTGACACACAGCAAACGGTTGAAGAAGATGTTGATGAACAGGTTGAAAAATTAGAAGACGATAAAAAAGAAGAAGAACAGAAATCAACAAGGGATGAAAGCAATTCAAACCAGTCTTCAACGTCTGAAAATGAAAGCAGCCCTGAACGTGTTAATACCGCCCCGACCATTGGCACATTAGCGGCGATCAATTTTGAAGATACCGATGCCGATGACAGTTTTAATACCAATTCGGCCAGCGCCGATGGCAATGACGCCGATGGCGATACCATTGAATTCAGCATTAATGATATGCAAGCCGATACATCACGCAGCGGCTTTACCCATTCAACAGATGGCTCTTTCGGTAAACTCTTTATCAATAAATCAACAGGGGCTTATGCTTTCGTCCCTGATGATACAGCGATTGAAAATTTGAAAACCGATAGTTCCGAAAGCTTCACCATCACCGTTAATGATGGCCGTGACAACGCCCGTGAAACCCTGACCATCGCGGTCACTGGCGTTAACGACACCCCTGTTTTATCAGCCTTGACCAGTGTTTTGATTGAAGACACAGCCAATGATGACAGTTTCAGCAATTCAAGCGCCAATCTTGATGCCAGCGACCGTGATGACACGGCATTGACCTATAGTTTGACCGATGCCAATACCTCATCATCTCTCGATGGTTTTGATCGTTCTTTGGCGGGGGATTACGGCACGCTCCATCTCAACAGTGAAACAGGGGCCTATACTTATGTGCCGAATGACAGCGCGATTGAAGGCACAACCGAGACGGTCACAGAGACGTTCACCCTAAACGTTCGTGATGGCTCAGACTTTGATCGGCAAACCCTGACGGTGGAAGTCAAAGGGGTCAATGACACGCCTGAATTGAACGCGCTTTCCGGCATAAGTTTCAGCGATACCGATGCTGATGATAGTTTCAGCAATGTTAACGCCAGCCTGACCGCCAGCGATCGTGATACCGGCGCTAGCCTCACTTATAGCGCGGATGGTGCAACAACCAATTCCAGTCAATCAGGCTTTACCCATGCTGTCGATGGAGATTACGGCACGCTTTATTTGAACAGCAGCAATGGTGACTATCGTTATGTTCCTGATGATGCCGCGATTGAAGGCCTGACGGCGGCGGCTTCTGATGAGTTCACTTTATCGGTCACCGATGGCTCCGCTTCTGCCAGCCAGACCCTTACCGCCAGCATCACCGGCGTTAATGACGCGCCTGTTTTGTCCAGCATCTCCAGCTTATCTTTTGAAGATACCGCCGCCGATAACAGTTTTTCAGCGGCCACCGACAGTTTGTCCGCAACGGAGCGGGATAGTGGGCAAAGCCTGACCTATAGCATTGCGGGGGCTTCTGCCGATGACAGTGTTGATGGCTATACCCATGCCGTGGCCGGAGATTACGGCACGCTCTATATTAATGAGACCAGCGGGGCGTTTTCCTATGTTCCTGATGATGACGCGATTGAAGGCATTAAAACCGATCAGACCGACAGTTTCACCCTGACGGCAAGTGATGGTACAGCCTCGGTCAATCAGACGTTAACCGCGAATATCACCGGTGCTAACGATACCCCAGTGTTATCCATCTCGGGCAGCAACAGTTTCACCGATACTTCTGGCGATGACAGCCTTGATGCCGCGTCATTGACCGTGACATCAAGTGACCGCGATAATGACGCGTTAAGTTTCTCTGTATCGGGCATGACAGCAGATGATTCTATTGATGGTTACACCCATGCTGTTGCGGGCACGTATGGGACGCTTTACATCAACAGCTCATCAGGGGCCAACCGCTATGTTCCTAATGACACGGCGATTGAAGAAGCCAAGACAACACAGACAGAAGATTTCACCTTGGTGGCCAGCGATGGCAGCGCAACCGTTTCGGCAACAATCAGCAATACGATCATCGGGGTTAATGACACGCCTAGTCTGGCGGCGTTAACAGGCATCAGCATCACCGATACATCTGGGGATGATACGTTCACCGCCACATCAGCGGCGCTTTCCGCAAGTGACCGTGATGACACATCCTTCACCTATAGCGCGACGGATATGGTTGATGATTCCACCCTTGCTGATTTTGATAAATCCGTTTCAGGGGATTACGGCACGCTCTATTTGAACAGCAGCAATGGTGACTATCGCTATGTTCCTGATGATGCCGCGATTGAAGGCTTGTCGAGTGGCAGCGTCAGTGATGAATTCACGCTTGCTGTTTCGGATGGCAGCGCATCAACAACGCAATCATTAACGGCCAATATTACGGGCGCCAATGATACCCCGATCTTAAACGCCGCCAGCGGGTTTAGTTTCACGGATACATCCAGCGATGACAGTTTCAGCACCGAGACCGCCCAGCTTAATGCCAGTGACGCGGATTCAGATGCCAGCCTAACTTATGGCCTTACAGATGGTGTTGTGAATACGTCGATTACATTTAATTGTGGCGGCCAAATCTGTTCCAGTAGTCATGCGAAAATAGGGACATATGGCACGCTTTATTTGGATGAGACCACAGGTGCCTATGCTTATGTGCCTAATGATACGGCGATTGAAAAAACAACGTCTTCTGTTTCAGAAGATTTCACCTTAACCGTAAGCGATGGCACATCAACCGTCAGCGAAACGGTCACCGCATCTGTTGTTGGTGTCAATGATACGCCCACCATGTCAAGTTTAGCGGGGCTGACCATCACCGATACCAGCGCCAATGATTCCTTTGCCGCCACCACAGCCGTGACCATATCGGCTGATGATCGTGATGGCAGTCAAACTTTAAGTTATGGGATCAATTCAGGATCATCGGATACAAGCTTAGAAGGTTATACCCATTCGCTGGCAGGGGATTATGGTCGGCTTTATCTCAATGCCAGCAGCGGGGCATACACTTATGTTCCTGATGACAGCACCGTGAATAGCCTGACGGGGACAGAAACCGATACCTTTACCCTGTCGGCAACAGATGGCAGTGCCACCGCAACCCAGACCCTGACCGCGACATTAGAAGGTGCCAATGATACCCCAACACTGGCCAGCATAGCCACGATTACAATGACCGACACCAGCGGTGATGACAGTTTTAATGCCACCACGGCCAGCCTTGATGGTGATGATCGTGATACAGGGCAAAGCCTGACCTATACTCTTGATCGTTCATCTGAAGATACAACACAATCTGGCTACACGCATTCACGGACAGGGGATTACGGCACGTTATATATAGAGGCCAGCACGGGGGATTATACCTATATCCCTGATGACGATGCTATCGAGGCTCTATCAAGTGGTTCGGCAACGGAAACCTTTAACCTGACGGTAAGTGACGGGTCTTTATCGGCGGCGCAAACATTGACGATTAATGTCACTGGCGTTAACGACACCCCTGAATTAGCCGCCATCACCGGGATCAGTTTTTCTGATACCGCAAGTGATGACCGCTTTAGTGTCACCAATGGCAGTTTTGACGGGTCAGATCGTGATCGTGGGGCAAACATCACCTATACAATCGCAGGTTCATCGGTTGCGGAATCCAATGAGTTTTCCCACGTGAAACAGACGTCTTATGGGTTGTTGTATTATGATGAGACCACTGGTGATTACCGGTTCCAGCCTTCTGATAATCTGGTTAATGCCGCCAGCAGTACTGTGTCTGAAGAGATTACGGTCAATGTCACCGATGGGACGGGCAGTGCCAGCCAAAACTTAACCCTCAGCATTACCGGTGTTGATGATCGCCCGATTATTTCAACCGATAATATCGACAGTCAAAATGTCAGCAGTTCAGGGTATCGGGTTAGTGTGAGTGATGCGGAAAGTCAGACCATTACTGATATTTCATCGTCTCTGCCGGCGTGGCTAAGTTTCCGCAACAGCACCGTTGGCGATGAGGTTCAATATTACTGGGAGGTTGGGGCGAATAATCCCGCCTGGCTGAATGGTTCTCAAACCGTGACCCTGCAAGCCGAAGCCAATGGTCTATCTTCGGCCACCAGAAACGCCACATTTGTGTTTTCATGTTCATCTGATCTTTGTGATGATTTCATCCAATCATCCGACGCGGTCACCCCAAGGGCGGTGACCGATTCATCTGACCAATTGAATTATTTAAAGATTGATGGTGAAGAATTTGAATATTTCAAAACCTCTGACATCGACAATCTTTTTGATAATACAAAAAATAATACAGGCCAGTTCCGCGTCGTTTATACCGCTAACGAAGCCAATGGTGGGAATGGGGTTTGGTCTATTGATCAGACGGTGATCGCTGATTATCAGAAAAGAGAAATCACCGTTAACGGAACGGTCGATGTGGAAAACCTATCTTATTTTGATGATGCTTCGGATTCCTTTAATTACAGCAATCTGATTGATTTTTCCGGCGGCGGCAGCACCTATCAAACAGGGCTTTACTTTGAAACATCCTATTCAAATAGTGATGATTTCACGGGTTACGAAATGGTCAATAAAGATGGCGAAACGGTGAATTTATTTTTCACGGACCATGTTGGATATTTGAAGGATCAAAACGGCAATAACGCCTCAGTTATTTATTCAACTATTCAAACATTATCGAGCAACCCGGCTGGATATAACGAAAATTATCGTGATCTTGTTGAAGAGGAATGGCGGGTGCTTGAGCCTCAATAAAGATCAGACTCTTTTGGGAAAGTGGACGGTTGGGTTAACGCGGTGATTGATGCCGCCGTCCTGATGACACCAGCCATAACCCCGGCAAGATTAACGCCCCGCCGATCAGGTGATAGGGCATAATCTCCTCGCCCAATAACACCGCCGCCAGCACCGCCGCGTAAATCGGGGATAGATATAAAGTGGTGCTGGCAATAGCGGTGCCGAGGTAAACCACGATAAACCCATAGCTGAGATACGCGCCGATAGAGGCGAAAAACACCACCACCACCAATGCCGATAAAATCGTGGGGGTGACGTCAGGCCAAGGCCCACGGGTGGCGATTTCCATCATCACAAAAGGCAAATGCCATAACGCCCCGCCGAGGGCCATAGCGCCAAAACGTTGCACTTGTGATAATTGGGTTTTGAGATGTTTGAGCCCCAGCGAATAAATCGAAAAACTAAAGGTCGCCAGCACAATCCATAAATCACCAAGGTTGAATTGCAGGCTCAACAACAACCCAAGCTCGGCTTTAACCAGAATGACCAAAACCCCAACCAACCCCAAAAAAAGCCCGATGGATTGATTGAAATTGAGGTGTTCTTTGAAAACAAAAAACGCCATGACCGCCATTAATAATGGGGCGCTGCTATAGATCAGGCCAATATTGGTGGCGGTGGTGAGTTCACCAGCCAAATAAACAGGCCCGCCGCATAACCCCATGCCTAAGGATGCCAGAAATAAGATGGATCGTATTTCCTGCCGGATCAGGTGAATATTTAATCGGCGGAGGGCGGTGAGCGCCAGCATGATGACAATGCCCACCAAAAGCCAGCGTAAAAACGCCAAAGATATTGGCGGGAAATGACCTGAAATGCCTCTGGCCACGATCATGTTTGATGAAAAAAACGCAGGGCAGATAAACACCAAAAACCACGCCAATTTGGTCTTAGTGGCTTGTTCCAAAAATGGCATATCGTTATCCCTGAGCGTGAAAGCAGAAGCAAATATGAAGGCAACCTATGCGGAAATCAAACCCTAGGCAATCAATTTAAACGTTCTTCTTTGTGCTGGTTTAAATCCTTTTGGCGTCACCTATATCAAGGTTTCAATCTCAATCCCTTGAATATATTGACTCTGATGACGGAAGTGATGTTCTGTGCGGCCCAAAATTGTTCTTGTTTGGTTTAAACGTGATTTAAGATGTGTTGATCACGCGCCATTGGCGGCGGCGGTGGCAACAGGCTTGCCTGTTCTGCCGCTTTATGTGGTTGAACCAGAATATTGGGCCTTGCCAACATCATCCCAGCGGCATTGGTCGTTTGTCCATGACAGTTTAACGCAATTGCGGTCAGAACTTGCCGCCATTGGCCAAGCGCTTGTGGTCAGGGTTGGTCAGGTGGAAACAGTGCTGAAAGACCTGATGGATCACTATGACCTGCAAGGGGTTTATGCCCATGAAGAAACAGGCCATTTATGGACCTATCAGCGTGATCTTGATGTGCAGGATTTTTGCCGCCAATACGCTATTGAGTGTCATGAATTTCCCCATGGTGGGGTGGTGCGGCGGCTGCCATCACGGGATGGGTGGTCACGGTTAAGGCAAGACCGCATGGTCAAAGATATACACCCCGCGCCAACCGCATTGCTCCCACTTTCGGGGATAGAAGCCGGTGAAATTCCAGCCAAAAATGACGCGCTTTTTGTTCACCGCATCAACGGCCAGACCCAAAAAGGCGGCCGCCGTGGGGGCATTGCCATTGTCCAAAGTTTTATCCACCAACGCGCCCATCGTTATTTGAAATCAATTTCCTCCCCGCGGTATGGCGTTGATTTCAGCTCACGTCTGTCGCCGCATTTGGCTTGGGGGACGCTTTCTGAACGCGAGGTGGTGAAGCGGTTTCAGGAGGGATTATCACAATTGCCCAGCGGTGATTTTGGGCGGCGCGGGCTGGCCGCTGTTTTGACCCGATTGTCATGGCGCAGTCATTTCATGCAGAAACTTGAAGACCAGCCTGATCTTGAAAAAGCATCCATGCATTCGTTTTATGATGGTATTCGTCCCGAAAATGACAAGACAGAAACCTATTTAACCGCCTGGCAAGATGGCCGAACAGGGGTTCCCATCATTGATGCTTGTATGCGTTGTTTAATTGAAACAGGATGGTTGCCGTTTCGGATGCGCGCCATGTTGGTCAGTTATGCCAGCTATCATCTGTGGTTGGATTGGCGGCGAACCGCCCCGCATATGGCGCGGCTTTTTACCGATTACGAACCCGGCATCCATTACAGCCAATTTCAGATGCAGTCAGGGGTCACGGGAATAAACACCATGCGGGTTTATAATCCTGTTAAGCAATCTTATGACCATGACCCTGAAGGCTGGTTGATCCGAAAATATTGTCCGGAACTGGCGCATCTGCCTTTGGAATGGCTGCATGAACCGCATTTAATGCCGCCCTTATTGGCCGCTGAATTTAACTTTGAAATTGGCCGCGATTATCCTCACCCATTGGTGGATAATCAACTGGCGATGCGGGCGGCGAAAGACCAAATGTCGGCCATTCGCAAAAAAGCAGGTTTTGATCAAGAAGCGGCATCTGTTTTCAATCGTTTAGGGAGCCGGAACAGGCCAAGGTCTGGGGTGAAAAAACGCCAAACGAAAACCAAAACACAGCAGCAATTGGATTTGTTTTAATCCCTGTTATCTTGCCAGCAATTGCAACTGCTCCAATTAAAAGCCATGGTATTGGGTAAGGGTTTGAAGGCAGAAAGATAAGGTGATGCGGAAAATACCATTTCTTTTTATTATCCTGGCGGGGGTGTTCATGGCGAGTGCTGGCGGCCAACCCATGCTCGGGTTTGACCTGATGACTGCCCATGCCCATAGCGGGGCGACCGGCATTGTCAAAGACCGGATGGATCGCTTCAAAGAAAGCCAACAGGCGCTGAAGGCAATCGCCAAGGCGATTAAAACAGAAGATTATGACGCTATTCTTGCGCCGGCGGAAACCATCGCCCAATGGGGGGATGAAATGGCGACTTATTTTCCCGAAGGGTCAAACCCATCACCATCAGAAGCGTTGGATGTGATCTGGCAAGAGATGGATCAATTCAACGCCATGGCCAGCGCCAACGCCAAAGCCGCAAGACGGTTGCAGCAACTGGTGCGTGAAGGTGATCATGCCCGCATCAAGCCAGCCTTTAATGAAGTGGTGGGCAGCTGCAAATCATGCCACCAGAAATTCAGGCAATAGTTTATCAATTCTTATAATAGAAACCCCAAAAGTAGAGCATCATGTCATCACCTGACCCATCATCCTATGATCATTTGTTCAACCGCATTAAAGAGCCAGTTGTCTGCCAGAAATGTTTTGATGAATTTGCCCAAGGCCTGACCGATCACGGGTCATTGCAACAATACGCCGCCCTTGATGTGGGGTTTACCGATCAGGGGATACAAATCTGGTGCCGCCGCCATGATGTGAATGTTTGCCATGTGGATTTCGGGGGCATGGCGCTGGACGCGGATTTCCGCTGTTTGGAAAAATCAAAATAGAAATAGGGCCATCACGGTTGCTGGATGCCGCTGGCCCCGCCGCTAAAGATCCAGCCTTGATCATCGGCAATCCCGAACAATACCCCGGCTTCTTCGGCTTCAGGCCCGAATAACCCGCCTAATATTTTTGACCGGATAATGGTCAGCTCCTGATCATCGAAACGCAATTGCGGCAACCCAGCATCGCTAATCTCAGCGTTTTTATTGATGGTGAGATGGGCATTGAGATCAATCCGTCCATCCCCAAGATGCAATTCAGCGGTCTCAGCACCCCCATCAACCACAAGCTGTCCTGATAACGTGCCATCCAACAAACTCAGGCTGTCAAGGCAACCGGCACAAGTCCAATGACCGGAAAGATCATATTCCACCGTGGCATCGGGTAATGTCGGCGCCAGCCGCCCCAAGACCATATAACGCCCGGGGTCAGATGAATTGACCAAAGGGGGCGGGATAAAATCAAGCCTTGAAAACTGACGGGTAATGCTTCGGTCGGGGTCAAGGTCAGGAATCTTTTCCAGAATTTCATTGGTTTCAGGGTCTTCTCCAGTCAGGTGGAAAAACCCGCTGTCTGAATCAACAAGCCCCAGCCATGCTTCGCCTTTGCCATCAATTGTGTTGAATAATGATGCCGCTTTGCCCTGATCAAGGACAGAACCGCCGCCGCCAATAGGGTTGGTCACAGGTGGGACGGGGGCAGAAGACCCACCCCCGCCCCCGCAACCGGCAAGTCCGGTAACGTAAAGCACAAGGCATAAAATGATAAGCCGCCTTGTTGGCATTGGTCTTGCCCATTGCATGGCGCTAATATAAGGGAAAAAGGCTTGGCTAATTACCGAACTTCAGCATAAAATAAAGGCGCAAATGCATGAAATATTCGACCCTTGTGATCATCTTTTTGGCTTAGTTTTTGCGGCGAATATAAAAATTTAAACCGTAATCTGGAGATGATTATGAACATCAAAATGTCGAGACTGGCCATGAAAATGGGCGTCATTACCGCTGTGCTGTTTTCCGCTCTTGGGATGGGTGGCGCTATTTCATCCGCCCATGCTGGCGATGAAAAAACAGTCTATTTCAACGCTTGGGGCGGCTCCCCTGTGATTAATGAGTATATCATTTGGGCTGGTGAGCGCCTGAACGAAGACCATGGCATCACCATCGAGCACGTCAAATTAACCGATACCGCCACCGCGGTCAGCCGTATTTTGGCGGAAAAAACAGTCGGCCGAAATGAAGGCGGCAGTGTTGATCTGATTTGGGTCAATGGTGAAAATTTCGCCACCATGAAGAACAGCGGTTTGTTGCGTGATGATGCTTGGGCTTTTGACCTGCCGTCATGGCAATATACTGATGCCGAAGCTTTGCCCGCGCTGGTGATGGATTTTGGTGTTCCCACCGATGGTCTGGAAAGCCCATGGGGGCGGGCGCAATTGGTCTTTGCTTATGATACCGCGGTGGTCAATCAACCGCCGCGTTCAGCCACCGCCTTAAAAGCATGGGTGATGGATAACCCCGGGCGGTTCAGCTATCCCCTGCCGCCTGATTTCACCGGCACAAGTTTTCTGAAACAAATCGCCCTTGAGCTGGCTAAGGACCCAAGCGTCTTTGCCCAGCCTGTTGATCAGGTTGATGCTGATCTGGCTTTATCGCCGCTATGGGATTGGCTTGATGCTGTGCATCCATATCTATGGCAAAGGGGCAAGAACTTCCCGAAAAATTACACCAACCTCGCCCAATTGTTAGGCGATGGTGAGATTAATATCGCCATGGCGTTTAACCCTGCGAAATTCTCCAATGATATTAAGACAGGGGCGTTGCCGGATACCATCCGGACGTATATTCACGATGGCGGTACTTTGGCCAATGTGCATTATTTGGCCATTCCCTTTAACGCTTCCGCGCCGGAAGCGGCGATGAAATTGGCGGATTTCATGTTATCCCCCGAAGCCCAACTCCGGAAAGCCAATAGCGATATTTGGGGCGACCCCACGGTCTTATCCATGGCAAAACTTTCAGCCAAAGATCAAGCGGCGTTTGCCGCTTTACCACGAGGGGTGGCGACATTATCCGAAGCAGAATTGAGCCAATCCCTGCCCGAACCACACCCCAGTTGGGTGGCGGTGATTGAAGCGGAATGGGCCAAGCGTTACCTAAGCCAATAAAAAGCAAATGGACGGATCATGGCGCTTTCCCAAAGAATGCCCCCGCCAAGATTTGATCGCCGCGCGCCATTAAGATGGCTCATCACCGCGCTTGTGGTGATGGTCTTGGTGGGGCCGGTGGCTTTGGGTGTCTTGGGGGCTGTTTTGCCTGCCTTTGGATATTTACCGCCTTTAGGGGGCGTGGAATTTAGCCTTCAGCCTTTTGTTGATTTTTTCAACCTGCCGGGGATCACCCGCGCCATTATCCTGAGTTTGGTGACAGGTGTTGTCGCCACGGTTTTATCGGTTTTATTGGCGCTGTTGTTGCCCGGCTTGCTTTATGGCAATCGGCTGTTTGGCCTGATGCGGCAATATCTGGCGCCGATGTTATCCCTGCCGCACGTGACGGTTGCGGTGGGGCTGTTGTTTTTGCTTCAGCCCAGCGGTTGGTTGATCCGATTGATCTCACCTTATTTAACGGGATGGGAACGCCCCCCTGTGTTTGAAGCGATAGGCGGCGGCATTGTGCAAGACCCTTACGGGTTGGGGTTGGTGGTCGGGTTGATCGCCAAAGAAGTGCCGTTTTTGGTGCTGTTGGTGTTATCCGCTTTATCACAAATCAACACGCGCCCTTTATTAATCCTTGGGCGGAGTTTGGGCTATGGCCCCATGACCAGCTGGATTTATTTAATCGTGCCGGCGTTATGGATCAGGTTGCGCTTACCGATTGTGATCGTGTTGGTGTTTTCATTATCCGTGGTCGATATGGCGCTTGTCCTGACCCCATCGACCGCCTCCCCTTTGGCGGTGCGATTGCTATGGCTTTATCAAGATGCTGATTTGGCCATGCGGTTTGTTGCTTCCGCGGCGGCGGTGGTGCAAATCGCGCTGGTGATTGTTGCCTTTTTATGGGGCTGGGTTTTGGTCAAAGGCTTGAGCCATGGAGGGCGCGCCTTGGCCTTTACCGGCTATCGCTTTCGCCGATCACCTTTGGTTTTTTTGAAACCTTTATTGGTGGTGATGGCGTTATTGCCAACCGCGATGGCGGCGTTGGGCTTGGTGGCGGCAGGCTTATGGTCAGTTTCAGGGCGGTGGCGTTTTCCATCGGCTTGGCCTGATGTCTTTACCCTGCGGCATTGGAAAGCGGTGTTTTCAGGGCTGGATGACGTGGTGTTGACGACTTTTTATTTAGGCGCAACGGTTTCTGCCCTTGCGGTGGTGATGGTCATGTTATGGCTTAGCCAAAAGCCGAACAAAAGCCTGAGCATGGCTGAAAACAGCATTTACTTGCCCTTGTTATTGCCGCAAGCAGGGTTTTTATTTGGGGTTCAGATCATGCTGTTGTGGTTTGGTCTTGATGGCACATGGCTGGCGTTGATATGGGCGCATCTGCTTTTTGTTTTGCCTTATGTATGGTTATCGCTTGCCCCGTCATGGCGAAGTTTTAACCCGCAATGGAATATGCTGGCCGCCAGTTTGGGCGCATCCCCTTTAAGCCGCTTTTTGCGGGTACGCTTGCCGATCATGACCTTGCCTGTATTGACAAGTTTTGCGGTGGGGTTTTCGGTCAGCGCGGCGCTTTATCTGCCAACCGTCTTTGCCAGCAATGGGCGGATCACCACTTTGACGGTGGAAGCGGTGACCTTGGCCGAAGGGTCAAGCCGAAGCCCCCTTGGGGTTGCCACAGGATTGCAGATGATCTTGCCCTTGGTGATTTTTATTCTGGCCACAAGTTTGGCGCGTCTTCGGTATAAGCGATTTTCTTATTTCAAATAATCTGCGGCAACTTGGCCTATTAAAATTGACAGAAGAACTTGCCGTGGCGGCAAATAAACCTTATATAAAGGCCATTCGAACATAGACGAAACCCAACCACCACAGTTTCAATCTGCTGGTTTCGATTTCGCACTACCCCTTTGACGCGATGATGAACAGCATCAAAGGATGTATCGTATCCCGCGTCTGATCGCGTTTATTATAGGAGACCTCAATGTCAGCACACGCCCTCTCACAGAAAACGATCGCTCTTTTGGCTTGCAGTGGTTTTGACGAACAGCCTTTTGTTGCGCTTCAGCAAGCGCTTGTTGCGGCGGGTGCAAAAGTCAAAGTGATTTCACGCGATCACGGCCTGACAAATGGTTGGGCCAATGGTGTTTGGGGTCTGTCTTATCCTGTTGATGGGGCGTTGTCTGAAACATTGGCGATTGACTATGATGTGATGGTTGTTCCCACCGGTGAACGTCACAGCGCGTTGTTGTTGAACGATCCCCATGGCCGCCGCATTATCAACGCTTTCCTTCGTGAAAATGTCCCTAGCCTTGTTATCGGCACGGCTATTGATGCGATGGCGGAAAAAGAAATGCTGGATGGCTATAACCGGACCGCTGATGATATTTCGGTTGATAAAAACCTTGTCATGGCCACCGAAGCCGCTGATACTGAAGCCATGGTTGACGCGTTGAATAAAGCGTTGATGAACGAAGGTGAAGCCGCTGCTGCCTAAGGGGCGCAAGAATGGATAAATTGCCATCACCCTGTATCAGCATCTGCCAGATGGATCCCGTCAGCGGAATGTGTCTGGGCTGTTACAGAACACGAGAAGAAATCGCTGGATGGTCGCGGCTTGACCTGACAGCACAAAAGCAATTGGTTGCTGATCTTCAAGATCGCCGTGCCGCCGCCACGGGTCGGGCGCGGCGACCCCGAAGACGACTAAAAGCCTGAAATTAATAGGCCTGAAGATAAAAGGCGTAACGCCATGACAATATTTAATGATCTTCTCGATGAGCGCGGCGTCCTGCTTTGTGATGGCGCCACGGGAACCAATTATTTCAATCTGGGATTGGAAACTGGCCACCCCCCTGAATTCTGGTGTTTTGAAAACCCCCATCATGTTTTGGGTTTGCATCAACGGTTCTTGGAAGCGGGGTCAGATATTATCTTAACCAATTCCTTTGGCGGCACATCCTTCCGCATGAAATTGCATCAGGCTGAAGACCGCGTTCATGAATTGAATAAAAAAGCAGCGGAGTTAGCACGGCAAGCCGCCGACAGCCATCGTGAAGCCACTGGCCGGCACGTGTTGGTGGCAGGGTCAATGGGCCCTACTGGTGAGTTGTTTGCCCCCATGGGGATGCTTGATCATGACGCGGCGGTGGCGGCGTTTTCAGACCAAGCCCAGGCGTTGGCCGAAGGCGGGGTCGATTTGATGTGGATTGAAACCATTTCCTCCATCGAGGAGGTGAAAGCCGCGATTGAAGCCGCGAAAAAAACAGGCCTGCCGATTGTCGCCACCATGACCTTTGATACCGCTGGCAAATCCATGATGGGGGTGAACCCCGATGATTATGCCAAAGCTTGCCAAGACGAAGGCGTGGTCGGTGTTGGCGCCAATTGCGGGATTGGTCCTGCTGAATTGATGCATTCTGTTTTGTTGATGAAAGACCAAGGCGAGGCGGCGTTGGTGGCGAAGGGCAATTGCGGTATTCCGGAATATCGTGATGGGGCTATTCACTATCACGGCTCACCTGAATTGATGGGTCAATACGCGGCGCTGGCGCGGGATGCTGGCATTCGAGTGATCGGCGGCTGTTGCGGCACAACCCCTGAACATATCCACGCCATGCGGCAAGCGATTGATACCGCCCCCAAACGTGATCATGTGGATCTATCCGATGTCACCGCTTTATTAGGGGAGCCGTGGAAAGATATTCCTAAAAATAATGACCAGAAAAAAGACGCATCGTCTCGCCGCCGCCGCCGCCGCGGATAGGGGGCCTCTCTCGTTCACGGCGTTCTTAAGAAAATCGCTATAATTTCTTGATAATCGAGGCCAGCCGTGCATACTCACGACGCAACTGTTAAGCGCTGTTATGATCAATGGCGATTTAACGCTCAAAGATAGGGTTTTGTTATGACCATGCATATGTATCGCAGTCATTATTGTAACGCTCTCCGTGCCGCTGATGTCGGCGAGACCGTTCGTCTTTCAGGATGGATTCACCGTAAGCGTGACCATGGCCAATTGGTGTTCATTGACCTCAGGGATCATTATGGAATCACCCAATGTGTTGCCGATTCATCCGATGCCACTTTCGCTGAAGTCGAAGGCACAAGAAATGAATCAGTTGTGACCATCACCGGCACGGTGGTGAAACGTTCCGATGAAACCATCAACGCCAATTTGCCAACAGGTGAAATTGAAGTGCGGATTGATTCCTACGAGGTGCAATCCCATGCCGCGCTCCTGCCGTTGCAGGTCAATTCTGATGAAGATGCTGGCGAAGAAACACGCCTTAGGTATCGTTATCTTGACCTTCGCCGTGAGCGGCCTCACCAGAATATCATGCTGCGGGCTCAGGTCATTCAATCCATCCGCCGCCGCATGGTTGAAGGCGGGTTTATGGAATTTCAAACCCCAATCCTGACCGCATCGTCACCGGAAGGGGCGCGGGATTTCTTGGTGCCATCACGGTTGCACCCGGGCAAGTTCTATGCCCTGCCGCAAGCCCCTCAGCAGTTCAAGCAGTTGATCATGGTTTCTGGGTTTGACAAATATTTCCAGATCGCGCCATGTTTCCGCGATGAAGACAGCCGCGCTGACCGCAGCCCGGGTGAGTTTTATCAGCTTGACCTTGAAATGAGTTTTGTTGATCAGGATGATGTGTTTGCCGCGGTTGAACCGGTGATCGCGGGCGTGTTTGAAGAATTTACCGATCAAGCCGCGCCAGCCCCATTCCGCCGCATTCCTTTTGCGGAATCCATGTTGAAATATGGTTCAGACAAACCTGATTTGCGGATTCCGATTGAAATCAGCGATGTCACGGAAACCTTCCGTGGCTCAGGGTTCAGCATTTTCGCCAATGCCATTGAAAAAGGCTCTGTGGTGCGGGCTGTGCCGGGGCCGGGTTGCGGCAGTCGTTCTGTTGCTGACCGCATGAATTCATGGGCGCAAGGTGAAGGCGCGCCGGGCATGGGGTACATCATCTATGCCGAAGGTGAAGCCCGTGGGCCAATCGCAAAAGCCTTAGGCGAAGATAAAGCCTTGGCTCTCAGGGATGAATTGGGCGTTAAAGATGGCGATGCTGTGTTCTTTGCTTGCGCGGGTGAACATGATGCCGCGTCATTAGCGGGTCGGGCGCGGGTTAAGATCGCCGATGATCATGACTTGCGGTCAGGCGGGTTTGAATTCTGCTGGATTGTTGATTTCCCCATGTATGAACAGGATGAAACAACCGGTGAGATTATCTTCTCGCATAACCCGTTCTCAATGCCGCAGGGCGGGCTTGAAGCTCTTGAGACCATGAACCCGCTTGATATTAAAGCGTGGCAATATGATTTGGTCTGTAATGGTGTTGAACTGTCTTCTGGGGCGATCCGAAATCACCTGCCAGAAGTGATGTATAAAGCCTTTGAAATTGCTGGCTATGGCCCTGAAGTGGTGGATAATAAATTCCCCGGCATGATCAACGCCTTTAAATTTGGCGCGCCACCCCACGGCGGGATTGCCCCGGGCATTGACCGCATCGTTATGCTGATCGCGAATGAGCCTAACATCAGAGAGATTATCCTCTTCCCCATGAATGGTAAGGCGGAAGATTTGATGATGGCCGCCCCATCTGAAGTGGGGGATGAACAATTGCGCGAGCTGCATATCCGCAAACAATTGCCGCCAAAGCCAGCGGGCAGTTGATCACGGCGTGATAATCTTGAACAAAAAAACCAGCCTCAGGGCTGGTTTTTTAATGGCTATATATAGCGGGTCAATTTCAGGATGATGCTTTTTTCAGGCTCAACCCATGGGCGGACCACATCAAGGTGATCAATAATAACGCCGCCCCCGCTTGATGGAGCGTGCCCAAACTGACCGGCACGGCATAAAGTAAAGTCGCGATGCCCAGAATAAACTGTGCGGTGACCGCCGCCATCATCGCGTACGCCCTGATCTGAAGGCCAGATTTAATGGCACGGCGCATGATGGTGGCAACCCCGATCACCACCAAAAGCGCCAGTATCCGGTGATGAAATTGCGCGGAGGCTGGATTTTCAAACGCATCCTTTGCCCCCAATTCACCATATTCAACCGGAACAAACCCATCCCCCATCAATGGATATTCATTGTAGAGTTTGCCCGCGTCCATCCCCGCAACAAAAGCACCAGCAACAATCGTGATGGCCAGAATGCCAATCACCCCCATGATATGACCCGATGGCTTGGGCGCGCGCCCATCTTTCAGGTCAAGCCCTGTCCAGACCAATAACGCCAAAATCAACAGCGCCGTAGAAAGGTGGGTGGCCAAGCGATATTGCGAAACCTCAGGGTTATCCACCAAGCCTGATTTCACCATCCACCAGCCGATGACGCCTTGGAAACCGCCAAGGAACAACAGCACTGTCAGGCGCAGACCATAGCCTTGGGGGATCATTCTTTTAACAGCGAAAAACAAAAGCGGCAGGCCAAAGGCAAGGCCGATCAACCGCCCCAAGACACGGTGTACATATTCCCAAAAGAAAATTGTTTTAAACGCCGCTAAATCCATATCAAAATTGATATGCTGATATTCAGGCGACGCTTGATAAAGGGTGTAAACCCGCATCCATTCGGCTTCGGATAATGGCGGCAAAATCCCCATCAACGGTCGCCATTCCACCATGGATAAGCCGCTGCCTGTCAGCCGCGTGATGCCGCCGACCACAACCATCGTAAACACCATCGCCGCCACAGCAAAAAGCCAGACCATCACCGCCTTATGCTGGTCGGTCTGATCCATTGTTTGCGGGGCGGTATTCGATGCGGTTGATGTGGTCGTTATTGAGGACATGGTCAAATCCCAAACCTATTTAAGACGATGCTTTTACTTAACGCGGAATCAGTATTGCCGCCAAGTGACAATCAGGCCAAAACCCCGCGACGAATTGATGCGGTTGCCCGCAAATCTTCAAGAAAACGAATAAAAACCCATAATTTTAGCGGAATTTGGATTTTTTTTGCTTGCGCGCCTTGACGTGGCTTTAACGAAGGCTCATATGCAATCGGTGACCTGATTAGCACTGTTCTGGCTAGAGTGCCAAAACTTACCGAATGGGGCTAATCTCAACATTTAAAACTCAGGAGGACAGGCATGAAATTCAAGCCTCTTCACGATCGCGTTCTTGTACAGCGTGTAGAAAGCGAAGAAAAAACCGCTTCAGGGATCATCATCCCCGACACGGCTCAGGAAAAGCCTATGCAGGGCAAAATTATCGCCGTTGGCTCTGGTTCTAAGGACGAGAGCGGCAAGGTAACCCCACTTGACGTTAAAGAAGGCGACAGCGTTCTCTTTGGCAAGTGGTCCGGTACCGAAGTCAAAATCGATGGCACGGAATACCTGATTATGAAGGAATCCGACATTATGGGTATTTTGGGTTAATCCCCGCCCCATTAAAACCAACATCTTAATACAGACGAAAGGTAAGATTAATG
The DNA here is from genome assembly GCA_937952245.1 of uncultured Alphaproteobacteria bacterium. Classification (GTDB taxonomy): domain Bacteria; phylum Pseudomonadota; class Alphaproteobacteria; order Puniceispirillales; family UBA1172; genus JAGWAQ01. The sequence goes on from CALFYS010000002.1 coordinate 24,108, forward strand.
GCTGCCAAGGATGTAAAATTCGGGTCAGACGCCCGCAACCGGATGATGGCAGGGGTCGATATCCTCGCCAACGCGGTAAAAGTCACTCTCGGTCCAAAAGGCCGTAACGTTGTTCTGGAAAAAGCTTTCGGCGCACCACGCATCACCAAAGATGGCGTGACCGTAGCGAAAGACATTGAGCTGAAGGACAAGTTTGAAAACATGGGTGCCCAAATGGTGCGCGAAGTCGCATCTAAGGCCAATGACATGGCTGGTGACGGTACAACAACCGCTACCGTATTGGCACAGGCGATCGCACAAGAAGGTGCAAAAGCTGTTGCCGCTGGCATGAACCCCATGGACCTCAAGCGTGGTATCGACATTGCTGTTGAAAACATTGTCGAAACATTGAAGTCACGTTCAAAGGCGATCACCACTTCTGATGAAGTGGCTCAGGTCGGCACCATCTCAGCCAATGGCGAAAGCGAAATCGGCGGTATGATTGCACAGGCCATGGAAAAGGTCGGCAACGAAGGTGTTATCACTGTTGAAGAAGCGAAAAGCCTCGACACTGAACTTGACGTTGTTGAAGGCATGCAGTTTGACCGTGGTTACCTGTCACCATATTTCGTCACTGATGGCGACAAGATGAAGGCTGTTCTGGAAGAGCCGTATATTCTTCTTCATGAAAAGAAACTGACCAACCTGCAAGATATGCTGCCAATCCTTGAAAAGGTTGTGCAGTCCGGTCGTCCGCTTCTGATCATCGCTGAAGACATTGAAGGCGAAGCCTTGGCCACATTGGTTGTCAACCGTCTTCGTGGTGGCCTGAAGGTTGCTGCTGTTAAGGCACCAGGTTTCGGTGATCGTCGTAAGGCGATGCTGGAAGACATCGCGATCCTGACACAGGGCACCGTGATTTCTGAAGAAGTTGGCATCAAGCTTGACGCGGTCACGCTGGAAATGCTGGGTTCAGCCAAGCGTGTTGAAATCACCAAAGAAAACACAGTCATCGTTGATGGCATGGGTGACAAAGACACCATCATGGCACGTTGCAACCAGATCCGTGCGCAGGTTGAAGAAACCAATTCTGATTATGATCGTGAAAAGCTGCAGGAACGTCTGGCCAAATTGGCTGGCGGTGTTGCCGTGATCAAAGTCGGTGGTGCAACCGAAGTTGAAGTGAAAGAACGTAAAGATCGCGTTGATGATGCGATGCACGCAACCCGTGCCGCTGTTCAAGAAGGTATTGTCCCGGGTGGCGGTACAGCATTGGTTAAGGCCATTGCGAATCTTGAAAACGTCACTGGTGAAAATGATGACCAGAATGTTGGCATCAACATCGTGCGCCGTGCGATCCAAGCGCCTGCTCGCCAGATCTCAAATAACGCTGGTGCTGATGGTGCTGTTATCGTTGGTAAGTTGCTGGAAGAAAAGAGCGACACCATCGGTTACAACGCCCAGCGCGGTGAATTTGAAGACCTGATCAAAGCCGGTGTGATTGACCCGACTAAAGTTGTTCGTTCTGCTCTGCAAAACGCCGCTTCTGTCGCGGGTCTTCTGATCACCACCGAAGCCATGGTCAGCGAATTGCCTGAAGCTAAGCCTGCAATGCCTGCGGGCGCGCCTGACATGGGCGGCATGGGTGGCATGGGCTTCTAAGCCTGACCCCAGATTTCAAGAAAGGCCGGGTTTTGCCCGGCCTTTTTTATGCGCGGAATTTGATCTATTCTGGCGGTGGAGGATTTCATGACACGCGCCATCACATTCAGACCCCATCATTTTCTCTGCAGCCTTGGGTATCAGGGCAAAGGATATGATGATGCGTTTACCGCCAATATGGACCATGTGGTGGCCGATGGGCTTCACCAAGAGGGCGGTGATGAGACGCTGATCACCGTGACCCGAGAAGCCGATGTCATCTGTGGCCCGTGCCCCCACCGCCGTGGTCAGGGCTGTGCCTCGCAAGAAAAAATTGATGGGCTTGATGCCCGCCACGCCGCTCGGCTTAATCTTGTGGATGGTGAGACGTTAACATGGGCGGAGGCCAAAACGCGGATCGCCGCTAAGGTTAAATCAGGGGATTTATTCGATCTCTGCAAAGGTTGCCAGTGGCTGGAATTGGGGCTGTGTGAAGACGCTTTGGCAAAGTTGATCAAGAGCAAAACCAGCGCATAAAAAAGGGCGGGAAAACCCGCCCCTTTCGAAGAAGGTGAAGGCTTTATTTCTTGCCCAAAAACTTCCAAGCCAAAGGCATCATCGCCGCCGCCAAGATCAATTTGGCAATATCAACACCAGCATAAGGGATAAAACCGATGGCCAATGTTTTGCTTGGGGTTGTGCCGATCATCAGACCCAGCCAAATCAACCCGGGAACATACAGAAGGATATTGCCTGCCAGCATCGCCAAGGCGGTGGAAACAGGATTGCGATCCCATCCCTTTTCCGCCAGATAACCCACCACAAAAGCGGCCGGAACAAAACCGTAGAGATAGCCTGCGGTTGGGCCAACCAAAGCAGGTGCGCTCGTGCCAAGCGCGAAAACGGGCGCGCCCATGGCGCCTTCAAGCAAATACGCGATAACCGCCAAAGCACCACGGCGTGACCCAAGAGCCATGCCCACCAGCAAGACACCAAAGGTCTGGCCTGTGGCGGGAACGGGGCTGCCGGCAACAGGAATAGCGATCTGTGCCGATAAGGCGATCAAAACTGAACCTGCTAAAACAAGAAGAATATTATTGGTCAGTGACTGTTTACCACCACCAAGGACAGCAGAAGCGATGCTCTGCGACGGTGTCATTGAAAGAACGGACATTAATTTTTTCCTGTTGAAAGTGATCTTTACGCCGCCATATTACGCCGCCTTAATCAGAAAGAAAAGAGGATACCGCATCAATCGCTTCAACAAGCCCGCAACGTTCGGCTTCAAGCCCCGGGGGAAAGGCGCTGAGCATCCGGCTGGGCAGGCGGCTATCCAAGACAACAAACACCCCGCGATCATCACCGCGGCGCACCAAACGGCCAAAGGCTTGCCGCAATTTCATGCGGGTGGCGCGGTCTGACCATTGCTCACGGCCATAATGGGCGGCGCGGGCTTTGAACAGCATATCCGGCCGTGGCCATGGCACCCGATCAAAGATAATCAATTGCAAGGCTTGCCCCGGGACATCAATGCCATCGCGCACGGCATCTGTCCCTAATAGGCATGATTTGCGGTCTTCGCGGAACATCTGCAACAAGGTCTGCAAATTCATGGCATCCATATGCTGGGCGTAAAGCGGAATTTGGCTTTCATCCAATTTTTGCAACAAATGGGGGTAAACCGCTTTCAGGCGGCGGATGGCGGTGAATAACCCCAAAGCCCCACCGCCGCTTGCTTTCATCAAGGCGGCCATGGCGGCGGCGGTTTGATCGGTGTTCTCGCGGTCAAGATCACCAACAATCAATAATTTCGTCTGATTGGCATAATCAAATGGCGATGACACCGCCGACACCAACGCCGGTTGCGGCAGGTTGCTCGCGCCGGTCAATTGGCTGGCAAAGGCCCAATCTTCGGCAAGCGGCATTTCTTGGTCTCGGCTGGTGTGGTCGGTTAATGTGGCCGATGTAATGACCGTGCCATGGCTTGGGGCTAAGACGGTTCGGCTGAACGGCTCACCGGGGTCAAGGTAATGGCGGTGCAGCCCAATATCGACATCCTCACCATTGCGGCGGGTGGCCTCCATCCAATCAATAAACCCTGAACGGCCTTCGGGGCTCGGCGGATGGGTGATGTCTTCCAACAATTGCCGCCATGATGCCAGCGGGCCATTGGCGCGCCGCAATAAACCTCTGGCGGCGCCTTCAAGACGGTTGCGGCTGGCGGTATCCAAATCATCGGCTTGATCCACCAGCATTTTATGGATGGTTTTGGCCAAGCGTTCTAAAGGCGTTGCAATATCACGCAACGCATCCGCCAGCCCCAAGGCCATGACCGATAGATTTTCATCAAGGGGGTAAAGCCCCACTTCGAGGTTATAAAGGCTTTCAGGGGAGGACACGCGCTCATAAATCACATTGCGGGCGGCGTAAAGAAACTGTTCCACCGGGCCTTCTGGCGCGGCTTCTGATAAGCGTTGCCGCCATCCCGTGGCGGGCAGCACACGTGCCGCTTCCATCGCTTGGTCCAAATCAGTCATCGCCGCGTCATCAAAGGCCAGAATATCTTCAAGGCGGCGTTTTAATCCTCTGGCGCGGCTTCTTCGGTTGCCGTCTTGCCCTCTGATCCAGCGGCGCAAATCAGCAGCCTCTCCGCCACTGAAACAAGTGGAAAAGGCGCTGTCGGCGGCATCAAAAACGTGATGCCCCTCATCAAAAATATAACGGGTGGGTGGGGGTGAGCCTGACGACCCCGGCACAAGCGAGGCCATGGCCGCCCCGATCATGACCAGCGCATGATTGGCGACCACAATATCCGCCCGCCGTGATTTTTGCCGTGATTTTTCAACAAAGCATTTCTGGAAATGCCGGCACGCGCTGTGGATACATTCGCCGCGCCGATCCGCCAGCCCAATGGTCGGCCCTTGTCCCAAAAGATCAATCAGCCACGCCGGAAAACCGCTGCCGGTTAAATCGCCATCCGAATTCGCCTCCGCCCAGCGTGCCATTAACCCCAGCGCGGGGGCAAGGCGCGGCGTTGCCGGCACCGAAGACAAGGCATCTTCTAAATTCAGAAGGCAAAGATAATTTTCACGGCCTTTGCGGATCACCACTTTGGCGTCGCGTTCAGCACGGTCAGGATAAAACCGCGCCATTTCTTCCGCCACTTGATGTTGCAACCCGCGGGTATAGGTGGAGACCCACACCGGGGCTTTGTTTTCTTCAGCCCAAAGCGTTGCTGGCGCCAGATAGCCCAAGGTTTTGCCTGTGCCTGTTCCGGCTTCGGCCAAGACGACGGTGGGGTTGTCTTCCCCTGAAGGCGTGCTGAAAGCAGGCACTAAACTGGCGGCATAGGCTTTTTGCCCGGGTCTGATTTCCGCCCCTTTGCCCAGCATGGTCTTGAGCCGCCTTTCGGTTTGATCAATGCTGATGGGAAATGCCCCGGGTTCAGGGTCAGGGCCATATTCAGGGTTTTCAGGCAAACGAAACCAGATGGATGCCCCCCGTGGGTCTGGCGGCTGTTCTGGCGGCATGGGGCGATCCAGCGCCGCCAAAACAGATGGCGCCCATCCCCAACCGCCATTCGCCATCATCGCGGCGATACCCGCGGCGTGATCCTTGGCACGGTCAGGCAGGCGTTGCAATTCCAACAGCATTTTCTCAGCGGCTTGCGGGATTAATAACGCGTGGTCTTCATCGCCGCCGCTGGTATCCAAGCCCAACACATCAGCAATGCCTCTTGCGGTGGGCAGGCCAAATTGCGCGGGGCGGGTAAAGGCGAACAGCTCCAGAAGATCAAGCCCTTCCAGCCCGCCTAATACTGAGGATTGAGCGTTTGATGCTTCCAGCCCCAATCGCCCTGCTGTCCATTTGCGATGGCAGAAAAACACCGGCCGATGATCAATCCTTTCACGGGCGGCGGATTTGCTGAGCCGTTCTATATCGCCATCGGTGCCAATCCAGATGACATCACGCGCGGTGGGCATGACGACAGGCAATAATGGCAATCGAGGCGGTGGCGGGGGTGACTGATCGGACATAATCTCCGTTTTATCCTCTTTATAAAAACTTGACCAGATGGCAGTTGGCCAAAGATGAAGAAAACACCGCCAGATATTGACGCCAGCCGCCGCCCGCCATATGGTGCGGCAAGTTTTGACCATTCATCTTTCCATTTGGGGCTTATGATGACCGCTGCAACGATAACCGCTGATCTGCTTGATAACGCTAAAGCATGGCCTTTTGCTGAGGCTAAATTGCTGGCGGCTCGCCTTGAGAAAATGAAACTCACCCCCAGCGCGGAACGCCCGGTTTTATTTGAAACAGGCTATGGGCCGTCTGGCTTGCCGCATATTGGCACGTTTGGGGAAGTGGTGCGGACATCCATGGTGCGCCATGCCTATGAAACCCTGACGGGGCATCCGACACGTCTGATCTGTTTTTCAGATGACATGGATGGGTTGCGGAAAGTGCCTGATAACATCCCTAATCAGGAGTTGATCGCTCAACATTTGGGCAAAGCGCTGACCGATGTGCCGGATCCATTTGGCACCCATGACAGTTTTGGCGCGCATAACAACGCCCGCTTGCAAGGCTTCCTTGATGGCTTTGGTTTTGATTATGATTTCTTTTCCGCCACCGCCTGCTATCAATCGGGCCAGTTTGATGACGCGCTGTTGAATATCCTGAAAAATTATGACGCGGTGACCAATGTTGTGCTGCCCACTTTGGGCGAAGAACGCCGCGCCACCTACAGCCCCTTTATGCCGGTCTGCCCCGAGACAAGAGAAGTCTTGCAGGCGGAGATCACCGGCCATGACGCGGCGGCGGGCAAGGTTGAATATCGTGACCCTCGTGATGGTTCGATCCGAGAAACACTGGTCACAGGTGGGGCGTGTAAATTGCAATGGAAATGCGATTGGGCGATGCGCTGGTATGCCCTTGGCGTGGACTATGAGATGAGCGGCAAGGATTTGAGCGAGTCGGTTAAACTGTCATCCAAGATCACGCGGATCATGGGCGGCACCCCGCCGGAAGGCATTTCTTATGAATTGTTCCTTGATCAGAATGGTGAGAAAATCTCAAAATCCAAAGGCAATGGCTTGAGCGTAGAAGAATGGCTCACCTATGGCACAGAAGAAGCCTTATCCTTGTTCATGTATAATCAGCCGAAACGCGCCAAGCGTTTGTTCTTTGATGTCGTGCCCAAAATGGTTGATGAATATTTCAGCCATTTGGAAAAATACGATGCCGCCGAAGATGGCGCGAAAATTGATAACCCTGTTTGGCATATCCATCAGGGGCATCCGCCCCAAGAAACAGTGCCTGTTGGGTTTTCTTTATTGCTGAATTTGGCCGGTGTTTGTCAGGCGGAAACATCGGAAGTGATTTGGGGCTATTTAACGCAATACAGCCCCGGGACATCGCCTGAAACCCATCCGAAATTGGCCTCGCTGGTGGATTACGCGGTGGCCTATTACAGGGATCGGGTGCATCCGTTTAAAACATATCGCGCGCCCACCCCAGAAGAGGTTGAGCATTTGACCGCGCTTTCTTCCGCGTTGGCGGCATTGGATGATGACGCGGCGGCGGAAGACATTCAATCGGCTGTATTCGCCATTGGTAAAGACGCGGGGTATGAGCCGTTGCGCGATTGGTTTGCTTGCCTTTATCAAGTCCTGCTTGGCCAGAATGAAGGCCCGCGCATGGGGTCTTTCATTAAATTATACGGCGTTGATGAAACCCGCAAATTGGTGGCGGATGCCATTGACGGCACGTTAAGCCAAGGCCAAGCTGAAACCGCTCAGGAGTCCTCTTGATCTGGTCAGCCGCATCACAGCTTGCCCGTCTTTTGCCTGGTGAGGCCGCGCATCGGCTGGCGGTCAAAACCCTTGATTACGGCATTGCCCCGAAAACAGATAACGGCGGCTATGGCCAGTTGTTCAACCGCAATATCGCGGGGATTGATTTCATCAACCCCCTTGGTCTTGCCGCGGGGTTTGATAAAAACGCCGAAGCCATCAAAGGCGCATTGGGCCTTGGCTTTGGGTTCACCGAAGTCGGCACGATCACCCCAAAACCCCAGCCGGGCAATCCTAAACCAAGGGTGTTCCGCTTGCCTGAAGATGGCGCGGTGATCAACCGCTATGGCTTCAATAATGAGGGCATGGTCGCGGCGGGCAAACGCCTTGCCGCTTATCGTCACAATCCTGTTCAAGGGGTTGTTGGCGTTAATATTGGCGCCAATAAAGACAGCAGTGATCGGGTTGCTGATTATCACGCCACCGCCCTGCATCTGGCCGCCCATGCTGATTATATGACGGTGAATGTCTCTTCCCCCAACACCCCGGGGTTGCGCGGGTTGCAAGAACCGCAGTTTTTAAAAGAAGTGATCAATGCCGCTTTATCCGGCATGGCAGAAGCAGGCGCAATCCGTCCCTTGATGCTTAAGATTGCCCCTGATCTTGATGAATCAGGCTTGATCGCGGCGTTGGATACAGCGTTGGAAGAAGGCTGCAGTGGTATTATTATCGCCAACACCACCATCAGCCGCCCCGAAGGGCTGATCAATCCGGCGAAAGATGAAACAGGGGGGCTTTCAGGCGCGCCGGTTTTTGCTTTATCGAATCAGATGCTGCATCGTGCTGCCAGCCATCTGATGGCCGAAGGCCAGTTTCAAGCCTTGCCTATTATCGCGGTGGGCGGGGTCTCCTCTGCCGAAACAGCGTGGATTAAATTAAGATTAGGGGCATCTTTGGTGCAATGCTACACCAGCCTTGCGCTTCAAGGCCCGTTGTTGCCGCAAATGATCCTTGATGGTCTTGCCCAAAAAATGAAAAGCGAAGGGCTGACCAGCATGGCTGATCTGCCGCCACCTGTGCGCGATATGGACGATGCCTTTAAGGGTTTTGATCAGGGCTAAGATTGCGGATTTTTTCCAAAGCCATGTAAAATGGTGATGGAAAGGTCATGGGCGTTTCTGCCATCTCGCCATCATGAATGGGTTGCAGCGATGCGCCTTGGCCGCGATTGGCATTAATCAGCACGCTGATGTAACGAATGACCGAAGGCAAGCTGAACCTTTTATCGCGATATTCATCAATCTTGGAGCAAAGCTCATCAATCGTGATGTTTTCATTGGCGGAAAGCTGGTCAATTTCAGCCCAAATATAAGATTCGATGGATAAAGATGTCCGCTTGCCATTGATATAGACATTGCGCTTTTCGCGTTCCATAGGGCTTTGTTGCGCCATGCTTTCAGCATCTTGATGCGCGTGATTGGGCATGGAGCTTTCAAACGTGGTTTTTAATTGTGTGTCTTCTGGCATGATCATTGTTTCAACGTCTTTATTTGACCCAATTCATTTAACGATGTGAAAATGAATAATCCTTAAGGCAGGTCATGACCCTAAAAGCGCATCCTTAAGGACTTCATCTGATTCATTCTACCCTTATGGATTTATCTTTGGCATTGCCTATAGGGTTGATTCACCCTACCCAAAAGGATAGGTTTTTGCACAAAACACCCCAAAATCCCCCAAAAATCCCCTTGATTTTGCCCCTTTTTCGCGGGTTTGGGCAGGAACACAAGCTACGGGCTTAGGTTTGCAAGTTCTGACTTGACGTCAGGCGTTCAAGGCGTTAAACCCATCACCTGTCGCGGGAAAACCGCTAATTTAAGAGATTAAAGGATTAAGGCTATGGCTCGTCGCTGTGAACTTACTGGTAAAGGCGTGATGACTGGCAATAATGTCAGCCATGCGAACAACCGTACCCGCCGCCGTTTTCTGCCTAACCTGCAGCAAGCATCGATGCTGAGCGAAACCTTGGGCAAGACCATTTCCCTGCGTGTTTCTGCATCCGCGATCCGCACTGTTGAAAAGACAGGCGGGATTGATGCTTATTTGTTGAAAGCAAAAGACGCTGATTTAGGGCGTAACGCTCTGGCGTTTAAAAAGGCGATCAAGGCGGCACAGGCCAGCGCTTAATTGATCTGGACCGCCGTGAGAACCACCTCTTTTGAGGTGGTTTTTTATTGCGGTAAACTATTTGTGGCTTAGGGTTATGGCGCGCAACCGTTCCATTATTGTTCAGGTTTTATCACTCTTGATGGCCAGCCTTGTTTCGGCTTGCGGCGTGTCGATCAAGCCTTTGGATAAGCCGCCGCAATTGGTCACCGCCCCTGAATATATCCGCATCAAATTTGATCGTGTCACCAACCAACCGGTGTTGAATTTAATTTCAACAGCGGCGATGGATGAGCGCGCGGAGCGCCTTTTGCAAGATGCCCTTGAAGGCTATAAAGCCATGGGTTTTCAACAGGTTACCGCACCATCTGACCGCCGTTTGGCACGGCTTAATCGGATCTTTAATCGCGTCCATCGCTATTCCCATTTAAAAGACAGCCCCATCAAAATTGTCTTGATCGAGAACCCTATTTTTCAGGCTTATACCTTTGGCGGTGGCGCGGTTGTGTTTTACACCGGGCTGACCGAGGCGTTAAATGATGATCAATTGGCGGCGGTGATTGGCCATGAAATTGCCCATATCGCGGCCAATCATATCGCCGAAGAAGCCAGCCGTTCTTTGGTCAATACGGATACCGGATTTTGGACGCCTCATCTGACAGGGTTTTATGCCCTTAATGCCGAAATGGAAGCCGATCAAATTGGCTTGGTTTACGCGGCTTTGGCGGGGTATTCGCCGGATGCCAGCGTGACCTTCTGGGCAGAGCAATCTGAACATCAAGGCCATGATCTGCTCAACCCTTTTGCCGATAGCCACCCGACCTATGAGGACCGGGCAAAATACCTGCAAGAAAACGCCGATAAATTATCAACTTTGCCCACAAATTTATCAGAAGAAAAACGCCAAGAATTGATGCTGTGCAACCCAATCTATTGCAAGCAATAAAGTGAATTGAATCAATGTCATTGCGCGCATAAATCATTTGCACCGATTCGCAAAAATTTATATATTATATTTTGCTTATTAATTGTTTTGGCGCGATGAGTTGATCAGGTTTAAACCCCTCATTTCAAACAAGGTTTCCCCGCTTGTTGGTTTGGTTTGTATTTTCCCTGCTTTGGCTTTTGCTGATGGCGAGGCAAATTCAGCGAGCGGTGATTATTGCGACAGCACCAAAACCCACCTTCAGATCGAAGCCCGCGGCACGCTGCCCACAACAATTCAGCAAAAATTAGGGTCTTATGCCCGGCTTGATTGCAGCCAATCCGACCCCGTGGGCGCGCTGACGTCACAATTGTTGGACGTGCTGTCTGATGAAAATGTCAGTGTTATCCAATCATCGGTGATGGATGGTGGGCTTGGGGTGATCAAACTGGCGCTTGCGACCAACCAGGCCGAAGAAGGGGATAAGCAAACGGTGCTGATGCCTGTTGTTTTGGCGGAGCGAAGTCAAGATACGCTCAACGGCATTATCGGGCCGATCCGCATCACTGGCGATGTGATCGAAAACGAAACCCTGAAAGCGCAATTCCCGATCAATATGAACGCGTTGAAATCCATTCGGGGACGGCTGCAGTTAAAATGGTTGCGCGATGGCCAAGTGATTGACGGGGCGACGCGCTCACGTTATCGCCTGACCGCCGAAGATGTCGGCCGCCAGCTTTCGGTTGAAATCAGTATTCTGGATGACCAGAAAACTTTGGTGCTGAACAAAAAAAGCAACGTCACGACCATGGTGGCGATGGCCAATTACCCGCCTGAGATTAAAAACCTCACCGTCAAAGGCGATGCGATTTTAGGCCAAGAATTGATCGCCGAATTTGATGTTATTGATCGCAACCCCGAAGATACTGATCTTTCCTCTGACGTGATTTGGTTGCGAGATAACATGGCCATCCCCAACGCCAAAGGCCCACGTTACACATTGACCGAAGATGATTTGGGTTATGTCATCAGGGTGATGGTGACGCCGCGATCATCCGATGGTGAGGGCGGCACCCCCGCCACGGGCAAGGTTGAAATGCTGGCTTTATCGCGGCCTGTTGAAAAGCAATTGGTGGTGTTAAAGCCTGCTGAAGAAAAAGAAGTTGAAGAAATTGAGAATGTTGAAGATGTAGCCTCTGAAACAGAAGTTGCTGAAGAGGTTGTTTCTGAAGAAATAGAAAAGCCCGCTTCGGAAAAAACAGAAGATGTGGTGATGGCACCGCCGCCCCGTCCGGTGGTGATCCAAACCGAACCCGATGAACAAGATGAAACGCTTTCGGAATTGCCCGCTTCAGAAGACGGCCTTCTTGATGAACGTTACATTGCCTTGGCCGAAGGGTTGAGCGTTGTCGAAGGTGATGATCTAACACTGAAAAAGATCACGTTCACGGACACTGAAATTATCAAGCAATCTGATCTTGATGCCATTAACCGCAAGCATCGCGGCGAAGAATTGAGCATTGATTTGATCCGCGTTATTTTGGCGGATCTGAACAGTCTTTATGAAACAAACGGTTATGAATTATCGCGGGCGTTACTGCCGCAACAGGTAATCCGTGATGGCATGCTGCGGATTCAATTGGTCGATGCCAAGGTGGGGGCGATTGTTGTTGAAGACGCCGAACGGATTGATCAGGATTATATTCTTGATCGCATTGGCTTTACCGCTGGCGATAGCATTAGCCTCAGTCATTTGGAAAACCGCATCAGGCTTTTTAACGCCAATAATAAAACCCAATTGACGACCGAATTATCGCCGGGGCAAAACTTTGGTGAAACCGATGTTTTTGTCAAAGTCACTGAACCGGACTTTATTGAATTGCCCACGGTTTCGGTGAATAACCACGGGTCTGAATTATCCGACTGGAAGCAGAATAGTTTCACCACAACGTTTAACAATCTGTTGAATATGGATGATGAACTTTCCGTCAGCGTTAGCGATGGCGAAGGCACACGTTCTCGCGCTTTCGGCTGGCAAATGCCATTGGGTAAAAACGGCGCTAATCTGAATATCAATCGTTCCGATGCAAATACGAAAGTAAAATCAGGGCCCGACGCAACCGTTGGCTTTAGAGGCAATTCAAACGCCACAAGCGTTTCCGCATCCTATCCGCTTATCTTTAACGATGAATATTCGGTCTATGTTTCTGCCGCCATCGCCCATGCTTATGGTGATTTGGTCCAGCCCGGTGATGGCGCGGTGCTGTCAAAAAGTGACACCAGAAAATTTGCCTTGGGCTTGCCGTCCAGTTGGTCGAATGGCCTGACCACCGTGTCGTTCTCACCAACATTTTCGGTGATCCACACCGACACAGAAATCCCGCCGGCGGAAAACTGGATGGCAAAGATTGAAGGTGATTTTGCCTTATCGCAATTTATCAGCCCAAAACTGACCTTTAACGGCCGCGGCAAATTTTTATACACAGATGCTGAAGGCATGATCAACCTGCCGTCAGAGAACTTGACCGTTGGTGGCCCTGGTTCTGTTCGGGGTTATCAGCCCAGTGAAGATTCAGGCTATAAAGGCTATTTCCTATCGGCGGAATTGCGCAGTGATATGGCGACATGGGAAGGCGTTGAATTGCCGAGTTTCATGCCAAGCATTCAGCCCAGCATCTTTATTGATCACATTATGGCGCAATCACAATATCGCAAACGCAGCCGAGGTGATATTTGGTCGAGTGCTGGTGTTGGCCTGACCATTCCATCCCTGTTTGACACGTTTACCTTTGATGCCTATTGGGCGACGCCTTTGGATGGGTCGATCCATCAGGCGGAAAAAGATGCTTACAGCGATGATGTGATCAAGTTTTCGCTGAGTGCAAAATTGAATATTGATGTCTTCAAATAGGAACGGCGGCATTGTTGGACTAATATATTAGAATATGTTAATAAGTTACGGAATTTATTGGTGAATCGGAGATCAATATGTTTAAAGATGATTTAAACCCACTGACATTGTTTTTAGGGATTTGGTTTATCCTAACCCTTGTTCTGTTTGGGGTGCTTGGTTGGAACTATATGCAGAACACGGTTTACACCAGCGCCTATCAAGAAGGGGTTCAATTGGGGGCTAGTGAAGCCTCTGCCCAGATTTATACGGATATTATCAATAAATCAGCCAATAAAGACTGCAATACGGTGTTCATTCAATATGACAACCGCCGTGTTGATTTGATCAATGTTCAGTGTTTGGAAATTGCTCCTGCTGAGGAAACACCCTCAGAAGATGACGGGACTGCCAACCAAGGCTAAGGCATTGCGATGAGCAGAAACTGGCGGCATTCAAAGGTATTTCGGACGACAGCGCTGTTTGCAACAGCGCTGCAAGTCGTTTTTCCGCCGCTTGCGCTCGCCAATAGCCAACCCCAGATTGTCACCGATGGGCGGACATCGACAACGCTGAATATTCAGGGCAGCACCACCGATATTCGCACCAGCACGGTCTTTGGCCAAACCGGCCTCAACTCGTTTTCGCGGTTTAATGTTTACAGCGGCAATACGGTTAATCTGCATTTGCCGGATCAAACTTCCGCGCTTGTGAATATGGTTCACAACGAACAAACGGTGATTGATGGCATCCTGAATTCCTACAAAGCCCAGCAGATTGGCGGGAATATTTATTTCTTGAACCCCCATGGTGTCTTGGTGGGGTCAACAGGTGTTTTGAATGTTGGGTCGATGACCTTGGCCACCCCAACGCCTGATTTCATGGCCAATCTTTTGGCGGGCAACCAGATGGTATCCGCCCCGCATCTGGCAAAAGTGCTGGATAATGATATGCCGCTGTCAAAATCAGGGGTGATTGATATTAGGGGGCAGATCAATAGCCTCAGCCATGCCGCGATCTCTGCTGGCGATGTCAATATCAGCGGCATGATCGAAACCGGCACACAGGCCAAAATTTCAGTGGAAGCTTTGGTCAATATGAATGGCGAGCGGCTGATGGTTGATCTGGATCAGGTCGCCACCACGCCAACCGTCAATATTCAGGCCGAAGGTGATGTTCAACTGGCGGGGCGTGTTGCGGCGGATGGTGCTGATCATACCGACGCGGGGCAAATCTCAATCACCGCCAAAGGCAATATCACCGCCGCCAATGGTGCTGATATTTCCGCCTCAGGCCGCGGCGATAATTCATCGGGCGGTGATGTTTATATCATGGCGGATCAGAGGTCATCATTGCAGGCGGGCGCAAGGCTTTCAGCTGATGGCGGCACCAGCGGTGATGGCGGCTTTGTTGAATTTTCAGCGCGGCAAGTGGTGGAATTGGCCGGCGGTTCTCTTTCCGCATCGGCCCAGAATGGCGCGATGGGTGAAGTGCTGATTGACCCTGAAGCGATTGCAATCTCCGCCAATATTTTGCGCAATACCACCGCTAATGGCGGCGATAATGATTCCAATACAGGCCTGACATGGTCAGCGGGCAGCCTGACCTTGCAAGCGGATGACAATATCACCATTGGCAACAACATCACGATTTCTTCACGGCAAGTCGCCAACCCCACAAGCGCAAGCGCGCATCGAACAGGCGCATCAACTGGCGCGTCCGGTGATATTACCTTGGATGCCAAGCGCATCACTTTGGGCGATGGCAGTTACGTCACCGCCGAAGGCACAAGCGGTTATGCGGGCGGCACCGTAACCTTAGACGCTGATGACCGTGATGATGCCTCCATCACTTTGGATCATGCCACGATCAAAGGCGCCAATGTGGTCTTGGATGCGGATGCGGTGTTCACCCCCGGCGGGGCGTATGACAACCCCACCGCCGATGCCAATGCCGCGATTAATATCAGCAATGGCTCAACGATTGTCGCCAGCGATAATATCTCCATCACCGCTGACGCGACACAAAACAAGCCCGGTTATAGCGGCGGGGTTTTGGTGCAGTTTGATGCCCGTGATGCCACCGCCAGCATCACGATTGATAACAGCAGCCTGACCGCGGAAAATGATCTGACGGTTGCGAGTAAGGCTGAGATCAACACCGATTTATCAAAAGAAGGGTGGGCGAATTTAGCCAGCCTTCTGCCGGCGGATGTTTCTGTTTCGGTCACCACATCTCAATCCGATGTTGCGATCACAGGCACGACCAGTCTTGAATCCACATCAGGTGACGTGGCGGTGACATCAGAAGCGGTGACGCTTTCCACCACCACCGCCACCGCGCAATCCGTGGGCGTTGCTTTCACCGGCGCGTTTTCAGCGATTGATAACCAAGCCACCCTTTCTGTTGAAGATGACGCGAGCATTTCCGCCACGGACGTTACTTTAAGGTCGCGGACAAAAACCAATGTCACGACGGTTGCGGATTCCTCCGCCGCGGGTATATCCGGCAGTTCAGGCCAGATCGCGGTTGGTGTCAGCATCATCAATGACAATACCTCAACCCGAGTTGTGGATAACGCGTCGATCACCGCCAGCAGTGATGTCGATATTCTGGCGGAATCAGAATTAACCGCCATGACCGCCGCCCGCGCGACACAGGATGATAATTTTACCGAAACCGTTACGGCGAAGTTTGATGCTGGTATTGATAACACGTCTGAATTGGATGTCGAATTCCTTGGCGTGAACCTTCAGGAAACCATCAAGACCAATTTCAATGATATGCTTCAGGTCGTGCCGGATTCATTCGGCGAAGATGGCGGCACATCATTCCAGTTGGGCGGCGCGGTGACTTACGCTGAGGTGACGAATAACACCGAAACCGCCATCACCGTCGATAACCCAAGCAGCGCCACCGAAGCGCCATCCATCACAGCGGATACGGTGGATGTAAAATCTAAAGCCGTGACCCAAGCGCAAAGCGTGGCCAGTGGCCGAACCGATAACGCGTCCTTCGGTGGTCAGGCTGGGATTGGGATTCAGATTTTTGAAAGCACGCTTTCCAGCACCATTCAAGGCGGCGATAACGCCAATGTCTTGATCACCGCCGATGATTTGACCGTGGCCGCGGAAACAATTTCGTATTCAGGCGATTTGGATAACCAAAGCCGTTCCGGTGTTTATGGGATTTCAGGTGTCGGTGCTGGCGGCGGTGATAACGGTGTCGGTATCGCGGGCGCGATTGCGGTTGGCATCAACGAAGTCAATGATACCACCGCTAAAATTGGCGATAACACCACCCTTGATTTGGATGAAGATGTCACCATTCGGGCGGAAAGCGATACCGAAGTCAAAGTTATTGCCGATGGCACAGACCAAGCGGGGCTTGTTTCTGGCAATCTCTTTAAGGCGCTGTCCAGTGATAATTCATCGGAAGATGAGCTGGATTTAAGTGAAGGCGGCACGTTAGGGGTGGGCGCGTCAATCGCGGTGGCGACCCATAAAAATGATGTCGAAGCGGTGCTTGAAGGCGGGGCGAATTTCACCGGGTCAGACGACCCTGATAATTTGACCATTGCGGCGGTACAAGACTCAACCACTGAATCCGAAGCCAAAGGCGCAGGCGCAGGTTCAGTTTCAATCGTGCCACTGGCGGCGGTGACCGCGGCGCGCAACACAGCCCGCGCCTCCATTGAATCATCATCAACCGCCATCACCACCGACAGCAATATTTCGGTCACCTCAACACAGACGATCAAATCTTCAGCGATTGCCGATGGCACTGCCCAAGCCAATTCAGATGGCAATGCCGCTATCGGGATTGCCGCAGGGGTGACGGTTGCCCTCGACAGCAATAAGGCTGAGATTAAACGTGATCTCAATTCAAGCGGCGGCGATATTACCGCAGGCGCGAATACTTATAAGACGGTTAACGCTGGCGCGAAATCATCGGCTAAGTTTTCTGAAGAAGACGATAGCGAGGAAGATTCGTCCACGCCCGATAACGCGTCGAACAACAGCACCGAAGACGCCTCGGCGGCAGGTTCATCCGTCATCTCAGGTTACACCACAGACCCTGATGATGATGAAACCAGCTATGATTTCTCAAGCCAGATGTCCGCTGATACCGATGGCGCGACCAATAACGCGTCAATCGCCGCTATTGATGAACCTGGTGATGATGTCACCGGTTATAACTTTGCCCAAAGCACCGATGCTGATCAGCAGATTGGCGGTGATGGTGAAGACTCCTCAAGTTCAAAGATCACCATTGGCGCGGCCATGGGCGTGACTTATGCGGAATCAACCGCGACGGCTGAAATCGCAGATGGTGTGACCTTGAACGCAGGGTCAGGCGCGGTTTCTGTCACCAGCCTGAGCAATGCTGATTTCTCCGCTGATGCTGATGCTTCGGCCACGGATGGGGATTACAATATTGGCGGCGGCGTTGGCTTGAACATCGTGAATAATGAAAACACCGCTGAGATTGGCGATAACACCACCATCACCGCGGGCGATCTGACGGTTCGTGCAGGGATGCTTTCTAAGGCGTTGGATGACAACACCACCGACGGCACCAACACGATTTACGCTGATGCCGTGGCAGGGGCCAGCACCGGTGAATTTTCACTGGCGGGCGCGGTAGGCCTGAATGTCGTTGTTAAGAACAACACCAAAGCGGTGATCAATACAGGCGCGGATATTCGGTCTTCAGGTGATGTCACCATCGCGGCGGTTTCAAACAATAAATATGACAGTAACGCCAAAGCCGAGGTTGGTGAGGTCAAAGGCATTTGGAAAGGCATTGATAAAGAATTAAAAGCCATCAAAAACATGAAGATGTTTAAAGCGGGTGGTGATCTTTCGCTCAAAGATGTCAAAGATGATATTGAAGAAGACCAAGATAACGCCACCAGCGCTGATGCTGAAAGCAGTGATGGCGAAGGCGGTGTTGGTATTGGCGCGGGCATCGCGCTTAATATTATCGTTGCTGAAAAGACCCAAGCCATTTTGGACGATGATGCGGATCTCTTGGGCGGCAATACCGATGCCGTCACCGTTACCGCATCGGCGGATAGTCTGACCGAAACAAATGCCTTTGCTGGCGCGAAGCCGAGTGAGGCTGGCGGCGATGATGCCAAAACATCACTTGATGCGGCGGTTTCTGTTGGGGTTTTGCTAAAAGAAGTTGATGCTTATGTTGGCACAGGTTCAACCATTAACGCCTCCGATAACATCAGCATTGTCACCGCGTCTGATACCAAAACAATTTCAACCGCTAGTGGTGAAGTCACCGCCAGCGAAACCGCCGTCGGGGCTTCTGTCGCTGTTGGGGTGGCGCTTGAAAATATTGATTCAAGATTAGAACGTGATTTGACAACCACCGGCGGGTTTAACCTGACCGCCAGTTCCACCAGCCAAGATATTGCCTTGGCTGATGCTGTTGCCGCTGGCGCGGTGGTGGAAAAATACGCCAGCAAAATCGGCAAAACAAAAGATCAGCTGACGCAAGCCACCAATCAGATCAGCGACGTTAATCATAAGCCGACATCAATGGAAGCGCTTAATGGCGGTTTCTCCGGTGGTGATGGCGCGTCATTTGATACCACCGGAAGCGATACCGCCACCGGCGAAAATAGCGGTGGGGAAGCCCAGCAATCCGGTTCGATCAATATCGCGGCATCGGTTGCGGTGAACTGGTCTGAACATGCTGTCCGCGCGACAACCGCCGATAACCTGAACATCAGCGTTGGCGATGATGCGGTTGTTCAAGCCACGAATGATGCCAATTACCGCACCCGTGGTTCAGGCATGTCGGTCTTTGCCGATAAATCCATCGCTGTCGGTGTTGGTTTGCTGAAAACAGGGCAGGTGACGAAAGCCAGAATTGGCGATGGCGTGACCCTGACCAATACGGAATCTTCTGGTGATGTGACGGTCTTGGCCAGCACATCCGAAAATCAAGGCACTGATGGTGATGGCAATAGTTTCCGGTCATACGCGTCTTCTGAAGGGATCGCGGGCGCGGGCGGTGGTGAACTTGGTGTTGCTGGCGCGCTTAGCCTTGTGGTTTCAACCGATACTCAAGAAGCGGTGGTCGGTGAAGGGGCAAGCATTACCGCCCCCGGTGATATTACGGTTAAATCAACCGCCACCAATAAGATTGTGAACCGGGCTTGGGCGATTGCCATCGCTTCCGATTTCACCTGTGATGACCCGGGCAATTGTGGTGGTCAGGGCGGCGATAAAACCGCGGTTGGCGCGTCCATCGCGGTTAATGTTGTGGTCGATAACAACAAAGCTGAGGTGGGTGAAGATGCAACGATTGATGCCGGTGATAACGCCACGGTCTTAGCCGAAGACCTGTCTTCTGCCCCGGGTGACTTCACCCTTGATCCAGAAGACAACACCACCAGTACCCAAGATTATGTGACGACAAATTACACGTCCATTTTGCAGGATTCATCTTATTACGCTGAAGCCATCGCGGGTGGTGTTGCCCAAGGCGGGAACGCGGGTACAGGTTCGCTGGCGGTGACGGTTTCTGTCGGCAGCACGAAAGCGATTATCGGCGAAGGCACAACCATCAATGCCGATGACGTGACGGTCAAAGCGTATAATGAATCCGATGCCAAACATCTGGTGGGCGCGGTGGCGATCTCAACCGATAAGAAAGCCATTGGTGCATCGATCAGCGGGGTTTACCTGCGCGAAGACGTGATGGCGGTTGTTGGTGATGATGGCAGTTCCGATGACAATGCCACGACACAGCTGATCGCCAATACAGGTGATGTTGATATTGATGCCGAGGCCGATCAAGATTCCGTAACCTTCATGGCGGCGGGTGGTGTTTCCGGCAATGACCTTGCCTTGGCGGGGGCGTTTGGCTTTAACGTTCTCGACAGTGATGTGGAAGCCCGCATTATTGAAGATGCGGTGATCCAAGCGACCCAAGGCAATATCGGGCTTGATGCCACCCATAACGCCGATATTCGGAATTTTGCCCTAGCCGTATCCGGTTCAGGTGGGTCAAATTCAGTCGGCGGTTCATTGGCATTAAACCTGTTCTTAACCGATAAGAAAGCCATCGCTGGCAGCAGCGCAACAGGCAATAACATCAGCATGAACGCGGGCGGCAGTGTCAATGTCGGGGTCGATGCACGGCAAGAGATTACCAATGGCGTGATCTCAGCTTCTGTTTCAACATCAAGCAATGCTATTTCAGGCGCGCTTTCAGCCAATATCGTCAAAGGCGATAGTTATGCCCTTGTCCGTGAAGGCGCGGATATTAATGACAACACCACCATCAATAGCGCGAGCAGCACCCAAGCCGTTGGCGTGACAGTTTCGGATAACACCACTATCCTTGATCTGACGGGGACATTGGCCGCTTCATCCAGCAATTCTGTCGGTATTGCGCTGGCGGGTAACGTGATGTGGAAAGATGTCAAAGCATCGGTCGATAGCATCGTTAATGCCGATGACAATGTGATGGTCACCGCCGATACAGTTCAGAACCTGACCGCCACCACGGTAGGGATCGCGGCATCAACTGGCGGTTTCTCTGGCGCGGGTTCAGTTTCATTCGGGCTGATCAAATCAACGACTTATGCTGATGTTGGCTCAAACGCTGTCATTACCACCGATGGTTCTGTTGGCGTTCATGCTGGTGATGATACTGACATCTTTATGCTTGAACCGGCGGCGAGTTTCTCAAGCGGCGGCACAGCATTGGCGGGCGCGGTTGGCGCGGCGGTTTTTGTGGGCACCACCAAGGCACGGATTTTGGATAACGCCACCGTCACCGCCCATGGCCATGAAACCATGCAGGTTGAAATTGACAGCACCTATACATCGTCACCATTGCTTGCTGGTATCTTCGGCGGCGGGGATAATGAAACCCGTGAAGCTTTGTCCGATTTCAATGATGACTTCACCTTTGAAAACATCAAAGACCTGTTCTTAACCGAAACCCGTAACACTGAAACCAAGAGCGGTGTTTCAGTTTCTGCTGTTTCGGATCAGGACGTGATTTCAATCGCCGCATCAGGCGCGGTTTCATCAGATAGCGCGATTGCCATTTCACTTTCCGCAGGGGTCGGGGTCAATACCACCGAAGCCAGCATCGGAAATGGCGCAACAATCAATAACGATATTTCCACCGCTAATGCCAATCAGGATGTCACGGTACGGGCGATCTCTGATACCTATTGGGTTGATCTTTCCGCGGCCCTTGGTGTTGGCACAGGTTCGGCCGGGGTCGGTGTTGGCGCGGATGTAGTTGTTCAAGTGAAAAACACCGATGCCTTTATTGGCCAAGGCGCGGTTGTCAAAGCCAAACAGAATGTCGCTGTAGAAGCAAAAGCCCGCGACAAGATTATTAATTCTGCCGCCACCATTGGTGTCGGGTCTACCGCTGGTGTGGCGGGGACAGCATCAGTGGCTGTTATTGTTAATGACACAGAAGCCCGCATTGATGGCGATGTTCAGGCCGAAGATAATGTTACGGTTGCGGGTAAAGGCACATCTGAATTGATTCAAATCGCGGGCGCGGTTGGCGGCGGCGGCACCGCAGGTGTGGGGGCATCCTTTGGGATTGCGGTTGTGAAAGGCACGACCAAAGCCGTCATTGGCAATACCGCCCAAGTCGATGCAAAAGGCACAACCGCTGTGACGGCGGATAGCACTGAAAATTCAGTTGCCGCGGTCTTGGCTGGCGGGGTTGGCGGTACGGTTGGCGTATCGGTGGCGGCCGGGATTAAGGTTCATGATTCCACCACCACCGCGCAAATTCTGGGCGGGGTAAACCAGCGGTTTGATAACAGCAGTTACAGCGAACAAGATGTCTTGGTGCGCGCCACCAACAGCGTCACCACAATTGATGTTACCGGCGGGATCGGTGGCGGCGGCACGGTTGGTGTCGGTGTATCGTTAAACGCCCTTGTTGTTCATAATAAAGCGCAAGCCTCCATCGAAGGCGTGGTGAGCGCGGAACGTGATATTTCTGTCGAAGCGGATTCCGCTAAAACCACCAAGAACTTCACCTTGGCGGGGGCGGCTGGTGGTACGGTTTCGGTGGCGGGTAACGTTGCGGTGATCATGGTCGGCGCGCAGGCGGATGAAGAAACCGACAGCCAAATGACAGGCGATGGCGATAGCAACCTTGCCGATGAAGCTGATAGCCGGAACAATTCACTCATCATCTCTGACATCATCAGCGATAATGCCTCCGATGGTGATTATGATCGTACTGGTGATGACTTCCAAGAAGTCGCGTCCACAATTGATGGCAAGCAATCTGAAACCAATGTCGCCACGCGTTTCAGCAATCAGGACAACACATCATCGCTGAACCAAACTAAAGCCTTTATCGCTTCCAGCGCGACGGTGAATGCTGGTCGTGACTTGACCGTTGAAGCTGAAGACACCACCAATACCATCTTTACCGCGGGCGCGGTTGGCGGCGCGGGTGTTGTTGGTGTTGGCGTGACCGTTGGCGTTGTCTTGGTTAATAACACAGCGCAAGCCTATATCGGTGATGGCGCGACAGTGAACGCCACCCGCAACACTTTAATCCGTGCCCGTACCAGCGAGTCGGTGAATTCAGGGGCAATCTCAGCGGGCGGTGCGGGGATCGCATCTGTTCAAGGTGTGGTCATGGCACAGGTCACGACCTCTAAGACCCATGCCTTTGTTGGTGATAACGCCAGCCTCAACCAATCTGACAACAGTTCAACTGAGCAGAATGTTGCTGTCCTTGCTGAAAGTGATACCGACCTCTTATCCGTAACAGGTTCTGGCGGCGGCGGCCTTGTTGGCGTGGGGATCACCGGTGATGCCGTTGTCTTGGATAAAGAAACCAAAGCTTATATTGATGATAACGCCCGGGTCTCATCCGGTGGTGATGTGACGGTTGATGCTGATGCTGAAACCGACATTATTCAGGTGGCGCTTTCCATCAACGGTGGTCTTGTTGGGGTGACAGGCGCGGCAGGCGTGATCGTTGCCAAGAACAACACTTCCGCCAGCATTGGTGATAACGCGGTTGTTTACGCGCGGGATTCCATCCGTCTTGAAAGTAAAGACGATATAGAAGTTGACGGTATTGTTGTCGCCGGTTCAGGCGGCGCGGTTGGTGTTTCCGGTGCCTTTGGCGTTTACATTATGAAATCGGTCAACCGTGCTGAGATTGGTGATAACGCAACCATCACCGCTTTGGCTCAAGGGTCTGGTCTGACAGCGGCGACAGGGACCGTGGATAATTCCACCACCAGCATCGTCACCAAGGCGACCCGTGATCAGGACAACAACACCAAAGAAGATAACTTCACCCAAGTCAGCCTGAGCTATGATACGGAAACAGCAAATGGTCTTTCTGTAGCCGCGGTCACCAATGAAGATATGAACTTTGCGCCAGTTGGCCTTGGCTTTGGCGCGGTCGGCGTGGCGGGGACAGTGGCGGTGACGACGTCTTCATCCACCACCGAAGCCTTGGTTGGCAGAGGCACAACCATTAATGAGAATAATTCCGGCGCGGATACGGACCAAGATGTACGTCTGCTGGCTTCATCCAACACATTGCTGAATAATATCTCCAGCGGGATCAGCGGTGGTGGTGTTGCCGTCAGCCTTGATGCCGATACCCAAGTCTTTGCCAAAACCGTGCGGGCGCGGATGTTGGGTGATGCCTATGCCACCCGTGATGTTTCGGTTAATGCCAAGACCGATGATACCATTCTGCAAACCATGTTGAGTGTTGCGGTTGGCGGGAATGGCTCTGGCGGTATTGTCGGCGTATCGGTTGTCAACAATACCATCACCGCGGAAATTGGTGACAACACCACCGTTGAAGCGGGCGATGATATTACGGTTGCAACCGATGGTGATATTCACATGATCCAAACCGCGGGTAATGTCGCGGGCGGTGCTGGCGGCGGTATCGGCGCATCACTTGGGGTCTTGGTGGCGAAATCAACCAATACCGCAAGAATTGGTTCTGGTGCTGATGTCACCGCCCGTGATGATCTGACGGTGAAGGCGGAAAGCGACACCCGATTGAATCAGAACATCATCGGTTTCTCTGGCGGCATGGGCTTGGCCTTAACAGGGTCTGTGGGGATCAATGTTCTGAAGACCTCCACGATTGCGGAAATTGGCGATAACACCCAGATCAATCAGATCGCGGGGTACAGTGATGGCAGCACCCAAAGCGTTAGCGTGATCGCCAATGATAATGTCACCACCCAAGGCGCGGCAGGGGCGGCGGCCATCGGTGGGGCGGCAGGGATTGGCCTTGGTCTTGTGGCCACCGTCACCCGCAACACGGTTCAGGCAAAAATCGGTGATGGGGTTGTGCTGACCGCCAATGATGATGTCACGGTGGATGCCAATAGCCGTAAAGATATTTCAAATCAGGGGATTGCCTTTGGTGGCGGTGTTGGCCTTGGGGCGGCGGGTTCCGTTGCTTTGACGTTGATCGGTGGCGGTATGTCCGACAACGCCTCTGATACCCTGACCAATGACAATGGCAATATGATCGCGGATGCCGAAGCCAGCACATCGAAAGATCGTGATGAATATGAAAGCGATAACGACTCCGCCAATGCCATGACCAATACCCGCGCTTACACAGAAGATGATGACGCGGAAGCCAACCAATTGGCCATGAATCAGACCGCTGGTCTTCAGTCCGATGTTGAAGGCACGGATGGCGACAGCACACTGGCCTCGATTGGTAATAACGTCACCATGATCGCTGGCGGGGATGTTACGGTTGAAGCCACCGAAACATTGGAATTGTCACAAATCTCTGGCGGGGCGGCGATTGGCGCGGTCGGCGTTGGCGGCTTTGTCGCTGTTGCTGATTACGCGGGCTCCGTCACCGCTCGCATTGGCAATAACACCAGCATTGATAACACCACGGGCGTAACGGTGGATGCGACCATTGAGTCCGGCGATGGCATCAGCATTGATTTGCCAAATGATGAATCCGTGGGCGTTGAAGGCGTGCATTCAGTTGTGGTGGGGGCTTCTGTTGGTCTTGTTGGTTTGGCGGCGTCTATCGCGCAAGTCAATTTAGAAGAAAATGCCCGTGCTGAGATTGGCGATAACGTCACCATTAACACCGCCAGCAACACCGCCGATATTACCGTGTCATCTGACCGTGATATTGATGCTGAAGTATTGGTGGCGGCGGTGGCCGGCGGGATCGCGGCGGCGGGGGTTTCGGTTGTCGATATTAACACCTCTGGTGATTCCATGGCGGTTGTTGGCGCGAACAGCCGCATGGGGACAAATGACAACCGCACTGGTGATGTTCTGATCACCGCGCGCAATGACTCCAGCCATAGCGCGAAAGCCGTATCCGCAGGCTTGGGTTATGCCGGGGCGGTTGTTGGTGCTTTCGTCAATATTACGGATGAAGGTGAAACCAAAGCTTCGGTCGGCAGCAATACCGCGATTTATTCAAACCGCACGGTTCAAATCTCAAGTTATGAAAACACCAGCAATGATGTTGACGCGGTCGGCGTGGCTGTCGCGGCAGGGGTTGGCATCAGCGGGGTCTTCACCGATGTTGACGTGACCCGCGATTCAGAAGTTGAGCTTTATGACAATGTCACCATCACTGGTGATGATGTGACGCTTCAGGCGAACGCGGGCAATGGTTCTTTGGAAGCGGCAAATAACTACACAGTGGCGGCATCTGGTGGGGCGTTGA
Source organism: uncultured Alphaproteobacteria bacterium (assembly GCA_937952245.1). GTDB lineage: Bacteria > Pseudomonadota > Alphaproteobacteria > Puniceispirillales > UBA1172 > JAGWAQ01. The sequence goes on from CALFYS010000002.1 coordinate 50,227, forward strand.
TCGGGGCGAATGCCACGAAGTCTGATACTGATGTTGATGTTGATACCAGCATTAATATTGGCACGAACAGCACCATCACCGATGCGGGGTCAACGTCAATCACCACCTATAACCGCACGCGGTCTAAATCCCGCACCACAGGTTTCTCCGCTGGTCTTGCGGCGGTTGGCGCGAACTTCTCTTATCTTGACGATACGTCAGACAGCCAGATTAATGTCGGGGCAGGGGTGACAATTGATACTGATGAGCATTTGACCGTCCAAGCCCGCAGCGCGAAAAATGCCCAGACCGACACGGTCGCGGGCGCGGGCGGGGCGATTGCCGCAACCGGCGGTGAAGCCAGAACAACAAACACGACCGTCACCCGTGTTGCCTTTGCCAATAGCACCAGCGGCAATCGCAGTGCTTTAACCGCGGGCGATAACGCCACCATCAAAGCCTTGAACGAAGATCAATATGATCACGCGATTGATGCTTCCAATGTTGGCGGGGTCAGTGTTTCCGCAGGTGTTGGCGTTTCAAACGGCACGTCTGATCTGGATGTGACGATTGGTGATTATCTTGACCTGACAGGCCAGACGGTGATTGTGAACGCGTCTAATAAGATGGCCAAGACTGGCGTTAGCAGCCCGAACTTTGCGGTTCGTGGTGGTGGTGCGATTTCCGTTGCCTTGGGTGAAAGCCGCGGCACGCTTCTGCAAAACACAGACGTTACCATCGGTGAGTTCAGCAGCATCACCGGTTCTGGCACAAGTGATGACCGCAGCCTGACCCAGATCACCGCTTTCTCAGGGCTTGAGATTGACGATGAAGCGGAAACCAATGTCGGTGGCGTGATTTCCGTTCCTCGTTCTGACGCCAGCCAGACAGGGACAGCCAACACCACCATCCGGTTTGAAGATAACGCTTCCATCACCACCACCCGCGGTGATGTGGTGATCGAAACCCAATCCGCGCCATTGGTGGATGTGCGTGCCTTTACCTCAACCTATGGGGCGGTTGGCGCGGGCGCTGAAGCACGGGCGGTGGCCAATATCACCAAAACCGACCGCGTGATTTTTGAAAATAACGCCAATACCGAAGTCGATGGCACGATGGATATTTACGCTGGCCGTCTGGCAACAGCGTTTTATCAGGAACACACCATTGATACCGAAAGCCGGATTTGGAACAACACGGCGATCCCGATTGATACCGGACGGCAATCTGACATTACCTTCACCAATAACGCCACCATTGATATTCAATCAGGGGCAGCGTTAAAGAGCACCCGTGATATTAAGCTGATGGCGACCCGTCTTGAAGCGGCGGAAACCCTTGGGCTTGATCGCGAATATCTTCTGGTGAAATCCTATGGTGAGGCCAAGAACCTCTATCAGGCGGGTGCTGAATCCATCACCGGCGGGAATTACTCTGATTTCTATGGATCAGAAACCACCTCAGGTTCCGCAGGGGTTAATGTTGATGGGACGGTGGAAACAGGCATCAAAAAAGATGTCAGCGTCACCATCAACGCCGCCATGAGCGACTATTATGTTGATGATAACGGCACGACCCAGCGCTATACCATTCAATTTGATAACGCCAGTGAAAACCCCTCCAACAAATGGGTGCTGATTGATCAGCGCATTGTTGACCAGAATATCATCCATGAAGAAAACGGCGATAACGATAGCCGTATCTCACCGATTGTCGGTTATCTTGATGATAATATCACCGTCGAAAACGCCAGCTGGACGATTGATCCTGAGGTTGATTTTGCTTCAAACGTGCGGGCCGAAATCGCCGCGCTTAAAGAAGTGCTTAATGCCTATCCTGAAGGGTCAACAAGCATAGATGAATCAGTTGATAACGGTTCAGAAACACAAACCGTATCAACAGATTCGTCCTATTCAACCGACCAGCTTGATGAAATGCGGAGCGAGGTTGAATCGCGTATTGCTGTCTTGGAAAGCAGCATCGCCCTTTATGGTAGCGAGCCTGTGCCGGTGGTCAAAATCAGTGATATTGAAGCGGCAACAGGGAATGTCAAAATTGTTTCCGATTATGTCGCGGGGAGCGGGACGATCAACGCTCCATCCGGGGAAAGCGTGACGATCACGAATAACTCACCGATTGCCTTGGTGGTTAATGATATTGAAATCCCTGATATTGGTGGCGGTAACATTATCTATAATGGCGTGACCGTCACCACGGGTGCTGAGATTGACACCATCACCGGCGATCTGATGCCAACAGGTGAAAGCCAGTCTTTGACCTTGGTCTCTGGTGAAGGTTCTGGTGACCCAACGGTAACGATCAACAATAATTTTGATTCATCGGACAGTGTCTATAACCCCGATAATATTGCTGATATTACCGCCCCGGCGATTGCGCTGAGAACAGAAAGCACCGATGGCGATGGCGGTATCCGCAATATCCGCGGCACGGTGACCGTCAATAATGAAACCGGATCGATCTTCAGCCAAGCTTCAGTGGCGGCGAAGACTGTAGAAATTTCAAGTGGCGGCAATTACGTCTTTGATGCTGATGTCAATGTCTTCCACGTTGGTGGTGACCCTCGGAATAACACGACCTTCAGCTCACCCGTCAGCTCAGGTTCCAATACCGATACGATTAATGATTTCAACAATGGCATCAACACCGTCGCTGAAATGGATGCTCGGGCATTTGATGACGATTCAGTTGCACACGACTGTGATCCATTCCGCAAAGAACTAACGGGCTCAACCTTAAAGCCGGGCTATACCTTTGGGCAATACTGGCTAGCGATCATTGGTGGTCAGTCCACCGCCCATATGGTGGAGCCGACCTTTACCGATCACCCCACCACCTGTACGGGGACATTTAACACAGCGACGAACACCAATTCTTCATCGTTTATCGCGGCGTCTAATGATGTGTTTATTTCCGCCAATAACCTCAATATCAATGGTTTGATCCAAGCGGGTATCACCAATAAATCCATCACCGTCAGCCAGTCTGAAGTTGATTCCGCCCTTTCCGCCAATCCAACCGCTGATGTGGTGACGGTCAAATCAGTCAACAAGACCTTAGAAGGGTCAATCGTTGGCAACAGTGATAACCGCTATGTTTCCGGTGATATTAAAGTCAAATATGACCGTGAAAAGGATGAGCTGTATGTCACCACCGCTGATGTCAAAGGCGGGAACTTAACCGTGGCTGGCCGGATTATTTCAACCGGTAAAGGCAAACTGGTGGCGGCTGATGGCTATGGCCAGATCAGCATCACCAACAACAGCGATAAGAAATTGAGCCTGTCAAACCTGGCCACTGGCGGCATGGAAGGCAAAATCACCATTGTTGATAGCCTGAAGGATAATGGGTTGGGGTCATCATTGATCACGGAATACACCCGCAACGCTGGCAGTTTGACCGTAACAAACAACCTGAATTCATCATCGATCGATAATGTCGTCAGCAACCCGCAATATGTCTATAACCCTGAAGATGGCGCACGGTTTAACTTTATGTCCGGGCAGCAGACGGTTGATCGGGAAACCGAACATCGTTCCAAAACAACCAAACGGCTTTGGGGTGTTGATGCTTTCGACGTGGGTAATGATTTCTGGGCAGGGCAAGCTGTTGACCGGACGGATACCGCTACATTATCAGGGGAACAATTGCCGGAAGGGGATTACATTCTTGTCGATGCTTCCGACACAAGCGAATACCGATTTAAAGCCGATCAGATTGAAACTGACCGGACACGTGTTCTCGATGAATCAGGCACAGATCGCTGTTGGTGGGGCGGCTTCCTGAATATGGTGCGCTATTGCCGCTATTATAACACCACCGCTTATGTTGTTGGCTCACTGCGTTATAACTATCATTCCCTTGAAGCGGATAAGCCGATTGCCATCGGGTTCTCAGGTGATGAAGACGGCGGCAGCATTACCGTCAATTCAGCGGGCGGTATTGTTATCAGTGGCCAGATTGAAAACGCCAATGGTTCAACCTCCATTACGGCATCTGGTGGTGACATTCTGAATGAAACAGAAACAGACTCCATCTCAACCGGTAACCTGACACTGGCTGCTACAACAGGGTCTATTGGCACCACCGATAACCCGATCCGCATTAACCAGTCTGAAAATGATAACGTGACCATTACAGCGGGGCAGAATGTTAATATCGCTTCACCGGCGGGCAGTCTTTATATCAACAGCATCAGTGTTGGCGGTTCCGGTGCTATTCGCCTGAAGGCCAAGCAGAATGTTGAATTGAAGGGCAGTGGTGTTCTGACAGGTCATACAATTGATATTGTCGCCGAAGAAGGCACGGCAACTTCAGGCGATGGTGTCTTCCGTGTTAATACCGATGCTGATAATGATGGCACGCTTTCAATCGCGGCGGGCGGCGGCAATATTAATGTCGAAGAAACAGATGGTGACCTGCGGGTTAAACAGCTGATCACGACTGATAATATCACCATCACCGTTGCTGACGGCAATCTTCTGGATGGCAATTCAGAACAGGTTGATGATGAAATCGCGATTTCTGATTTGAACGCGCTGGTGGATCAGATGGGTCTGCAAGGCACCGCCGCCCAAGAAAAGAAAACCAACACGGTTGAAACCTACGAAGATCAGGTTGAAACGCTATATAATGATTATTTCCGTTTGCGGAACGTCAGCACCGATAGTGATAACGTGACCACTTGGGATGTGTATGACCCGAACTTCACCTATACCGCCACCGCGACGGAACGGTCAGCCATGAATGACAATGCCACCCGCATTGCGCAATTTGAAGCCAGCCAGCAGACCACCTATCAGTCTGGTTTTGAAAAGTTTGGTGACCCAGAAACCTATGATGATAATTTCAGCTACACCGCGACAGAAGAAGAAGTGGCCAGCATCACCAATGGGTTTGAATGGTCAGATGATCAGCTCAACAACAAAATTCCGGTGATTGAATTCAAAGAAGTCGCCGATACCACCTTGGCCATTGAAAGCACGAATGTTTCAGGCAACACCATCACCCTGAATGTCGATAATGGTTCTGTGGGGCAATTGACGCATAACTTCACCGTCGATCTGTTCTCAGAAGGCAACGCGGATCATGATCTCGATAATCTTGATAACACCACCCGCTTGGCCATGGCGGCGGCAGAAAGTGAAGACGCCACTTATGACAACGAAACAGGTGTCATGACCATTTCGATGTATGAAGACTTTGACGTCAAAGCCACAGGCAATGTTAATGTCAGCGCACAAGACGTGATTTATCTGGGGTCTGAATCCAACACATTGATTGAACGTGCTGATGCTGGTGGTGATGTCCGGATTAAGATGGATGGCAATATGCTGAACGGCCGCAGCGATAACGCGACGGTTGTTTCTGGTGCGAATATCCTCTTGGAATCAGGCAAAGGCCGGATCGGGGCTTCGGATAAACGCTTTATTGTTGATGTTGATAACGGCTCAACTCTTTCCGGCCGGTCACGCGATGGCATCTATATTGGTGAAGCCACTGGTGATGTAAATGTCGGCTCATTCTATTCAAAAGCGGTGATTGATCTGCTCAGCCCGGGCGGGATTTATGACAATGCCCTTGATACCATCACCGATATTAAAGGCCAGGATGTTACCCTGACCGCTGAAAATTCCATTGGCCAAGAACCTGCTGATGGTGACAGCAGTCAGGTGAAAAAGAACAAAGCCCTCGATATTGCCACCATCAATGACGATAATTCCACCTTTACCGTCACCAGCAACACCGATGGCGCGTGGCTCTACACCGATTTTGGTCAGCCGATGCGCCTAACAGGGGCGGATCTCAACGGTGATCTGGATATGGCGGTGGCATCTGGCCTGAAGGTTGTGGGCTCGCTGGATACCAATGGCGGCACCGTCACTTTGCGCTCATTTGAAAGCTTGAACCTTGAAGGTATTGGCGGTGTTGATACCAATGGCGCGGTCTTGAACCTGTCTTCAGGCGATAACATGCAGCTTTCTGGCAGCATCTCAACCGGTGGCGGTGATATTATGGCGACGGTTGGTGATAACTTCACCACCGCTGAAAACACCAGCCTTTCAACCTCTGGCGGTGATCTGGAAATCCAAGCGGATGCCTTGGCCGATAGCCTTGGGTATCAGAATGTCACCATCGGTGATGGTTCTGTGATTAATCTTGATAACGGTACGCTTTTGATTGAATCATCAGACACCGTCACGCTGACAGGGGTGGTCACCACCAATAATACAGATGACGCGGTGGTGGTTCGCGCGACATCAATTCAGGATGGCGGTGATAGCAACGCCGACATCACCATGAATGGCAATGGTAACATCACCTTAAAGACCCACAGCTATGCCAACCTCAACCGTATTGATTATAACGGCAGTGAAGCCTTGACCATCAGCGTCAATGGTAAGAACGATGGCGCGCGCGCGGTTGCCACGATGCTGGGGATCGAAGCCGAAGCAGGGATTAACGTCACCAATCTTTCGGTCAATTCAGGGGCGATTCAATCCCCAATTGATAGTGTCTTTAATGTCATCAATGGCCGTATTCGTGACAGTTTATTTGTAACTGTAGGCGGGTTTGATGCTCGTGTTGGCCGCTTGCCTAACAATTCGCTGGAACCTGATAGCTGGTTAAGCGCTGGCGCAAGCCCGGGCTTCTTTGAAAATGGTGCCTTGTCATCTGGCGTCAGAGAAGAAGATTATCGCTGTACCGGTTTGCCATCATTTATTACTGATGCCAACGCGGTGCTTGATTTCACCTTTACTTATGACAACCCGGTTGTGAATTGTACGGGCGTCTTGACCTATTATCGCTTGCCTTATGTATTGTCCGCGCCTGTTGAAACATCAGAACAGGTGCTGGATAGCCAATTGGCGGGATTGGTTTCATCATCATTGATCAACTTGCGGACAATCAATAGCGAGGATCTGATTGACCAATCATCCTTGATCCTTGAAACCCCGAATGTCGCCCGTGAAGCGGTGAAATCAGAGCGCAAACAAACAGAAGCCATCCAGCAGGCGCAAGCCGCAAGCGATGACTTTATCGGCAGTTTCCGCACACGGTCACAAGGGCTGTTTGGCGCGATCAATATTGATGGCGATGGCTTCATCGTTCCTGTTGCCATTGACCAGAACCAAGACCAGCCAGAGCAAGAAGAAGACCAAGCTCAAGAAGAGACAACCCCGCCGCTGGCCAATAATGACAATAATGATAATGAAGCGGATAGCGACATCGGCCCATTATCATTGCTGAACAATTAATCAGCCCGTCAATAATTTCAGGAAATAAATGTTGTTTAAGAAGCGCGGCGACGGCGTGGGCGCCCCGCGTCATCGTCAAACAGATCCGCCAATTGCGTGGTCACCGCGCCGCCCAATTGTTCAACATCAGTGATGGTAACAGCACGCTGATAATATCGCGTCACGTCATGGCCAATCCCAATGGCCAAAAGCTCGACAGGGGATTTGTTTTCGATCAGGTCGATCACCGCCCGTAAATGCTGTTCCAAATAATTGCCTTGGTTGACCGATAATGTTGAATCATCAACCGGCGCGCCATCGGAGATCACCATCAAAATCCGGCGGTCTTCTCGCCGTGCCAAAAGCCGGTTATGCGCCCAGATCAGGGCTTCACCGTCGATATTTTCTTTCAGCAAGCCTTCGCGCAGCATCAAGCCAAGGGATTTCCGCGCCCGCCGCATAGGGGCATCCGCGGGTTTATAAATAATATGCCTTAAGTCATTAAGACGGCCGGGGAAGGTGGGTTTTCCGGCCTGTTGCCACATCTCACGGGATTGCCCGCCTTTCCATGCTTTTGTGGTAAAGCCCAGAATTTCAACCTTAACGCCGCAACGTTCAAGAGTACGCGCCAGAATATCAGCCGTCACGGCGGCAATGGTAATCGGCCGCCCCCGCATGGAACCGGAATTATCAATCAGCAACGTCACCACGGTATCACGGAAGCGAATATCACTTTCCATTTTAAAGGAAAGCGGATGCGACGGCTGGGTGACAACACGGGATAATTTACCGGCATCAAGCAAGCCTTCTTCAAGGTCAAAATTCCAACTGCGGTTTTGATGCGCCATCAATTTCCGTTGCAGACGGTTGGCCAATTTGCCAATCACGCTGTTCAGGTTATCCAGATGCTTATCCAATAAAGACCGCAAGCGGGTTAATTCATCAGGGTCGCAAAGTTCATGCGCCATGGTAACTTCATCAAATTCTTCGGTGAAGATGCGATAAAGCTCACCTTTGGCGTTGCTCAATTCATCGGCTTCCGCGCTTTCGCCGGCAGGGTTTTCCCCTTCGGCTAGGGCTTCATCGCCATCTTCGCCATCATCGTCACGATCCCCTTCAGCGGCTTCCATGGTTTCGGTTTCCGCGTCTTGATCCATGGCTTCGGACTCGCCATCATCGCTATCCCCTTCTGGCGATTGCGATTGGTCTTCATCTTGCCCGTCTTGGCTGGCGGCTTCATCATTTTCAGATTCGTCTTCGCCATCTTCAGGTTCAGCCGGATCACCAAGGTCTGTTTCCAACGCCCCGATCAAACGGCGGGCAATTTCAGCATAGGTTTCTTGGTTATCGGTATTTGTTTTTAAAGATTCGATCAACTCGCCAGCGCGGTTTTCAATCCACGGCCGCCAGAGATCAACCGTCATGGCCACATTGGCGGGCGGCTTTTCACCGGTCAGGCTTTCGCGCACCAAGAGTCCGGCCACATCGGCAATCGCGGTATGATCACCTTCACTATCAGCGCCATCATTAATCGAACTTGGCGGGGCAATTTTTTGGGTCAGGTATTTGGCTTCGATCTGTTTCCGAATATTGCTGGCCACCCCGGGCATCCCGCGACTGCCCACGGCTTCAACACGGGCGCGTTCAACCGAATCAAAAATTGTCCGTGCCAGCGAGGCTTGCGGTGCCATTTTATTGTGGATTTGATCACTGTGATGGGCAATCCAAACCGCCGCGCTATCAGCCGCGCCGCGAATCTTCGCTTCCCCACCATCTTGGCTTGCGCCAGAAAACGTGTTGTTGCGGGTAGGGGTCGGCAAGCGCACTTCGGTGGGGGTGATGACTGTTCCCGCGCCGGTATAGCGCACATCATGCTGTGAGCCACCCGCCATCGCCCTTAAACAGGCGGCGGTTGATCGCAGGAAAGTATCATCATCTTGACCAGACATGCCGATCCTCTGAAATAGGAGTTAAAGCAGGGTTAGTTGGCCGCAACCGTAAAGACACTATCGCCCAAATCTTCATCAAAACAACGCTGATAATATTCGGCCACAACCGGGCGTTCCATTTCATCGCATTTATTGAGGAAAGACAGGCGGAAGCCGAGTTTGACATCACCCAAAATTTCAGCGTTTTCCATCCACGTGATGACCGTACGAGGCGACATCACGGTTGAAATATCACCAGCGATAAAGCCTTTACGGGTCAGGTCAGCAAGGCGGATCATGCTGTCGATCAGCTCAGGCGTGACGGTTTTGCTGTCTTTGTTCATCTTGCCGCTGACAATCGACATTTCAACATCATGGGGCAGATAATTCAGGGTAGAGACGATTGACCACCGGTCCATCTGGCCTTGGTTAATCTGCTGTGTGCCGTGGTAAAGCCCTGTGGTATCGCCCAAGCCAACGGTGTTTGCCGTGGCAAAGAGGCGGAAGTTCGCGTTCGGGCGGATGACGCGATTGGTATCGAGCAGAGTCAACTTGCCTTCAATTTCCAGCACACGCTGAATAACAAACATCACGTCAGCACGGCCAGCGTCATATTCATCAAAAACCAAGGCCACAGGGTTTTGCAACGCCCATGGCAAAATGCCTTCGCGGAATTCAGTGACTTGCTTGCCATCCTTGAGGACGATGGAATCTTTCCCCACCAGATCAATTCGGCTGATATGGCTGTCCAGATTGACCCGGATGCACGGCCAGTTCAAGCGCGCCGCGACCTGTTCGATATGGGTGGATTTCCCGGTGCCGTGATAGCCTTGAATCATCACCCGGCGGTTATGGGCAAAACCGGCCAGAATAGCGAGGGTGGTATCACGATCAAAAACATAGGTTTCATCAAGATCAGGCACATATTCAGATGGTGTTGAAAAGGCTGGAATTTCCATATCAACATCAATCTTGAAGACATCACGGGCATTGACCGTAATATCGGGCGCAGCAAGACTATGCGCGGGGCGCCGTTCGTTGGTGTTGCTGTCTTGATTTGGGGATGTATCTGCCGCTGACATTTGTAATCCTTTTGTTAATCTAAACCTGTGATAAATCAGGGTTGCGCCTCAAGCAAAATGTTTTTTCAAAATACTATAGGCCCAGTTGATGGTTTTCAGCCTGTCTTCAGCCTCGCGAGAGCCGCCATTGGCATCAGGGTGATGGGTTTTGGCCAATTCTTTATAGCGTTTTTTCACCTTATCTTCATCGTTGCAAGGAGAAAGTCCAAAAACAGACCATGCCTTGCGTTGATCTGCTGTTAATTGCGGGGTTTCAGGTGAGCGCGTGTTGTCGTTATTGCCACCAAACACCCCTAAAGGGTCATCAAATTGCGCCTGCCAAGGCCGCGCCCCTGATGTTTTGGTGGAGGTGCCGAATTTCCACGATGGCCGCTCCCATGTTGTTGAATCCCGAATAGCATCTTCCATGCGGGTTTCATCCATACCCTCAAAGTAATTCCATGATTTATTGTATTCGCGGACATGGTCAAGGCAGAACCAGATATAATCCCGAACATTATGGCTTGATCGCGGGGCTTTATACGCGCCTTCTTCCTGACAGCCTTCTTTGGCGCACAGACGAATCTCTGGCGCTTCGTTCTGGCGCCATGATTTCATATCAGGGATGTTGATCGTCTGCTTTTTCATCGTTCCATTATAAACTTGGTTCAGCGTCTGCACAGGGTTTTAACAGTAAAATTTAATTGATTTGAAATTTCTTTGACCTTGGGGGATTTTTGCCGCAACACTAAGGGTATAACCGTCCATGACGACAAGCCTTTAAATTAGAGTGTTACGAGATAATGACAAGACAAGATCGCATCACAAGCCTGCTTCAATCGGCTTTATCGCCATCATTTTTAGCTGTCCGTGATGTCTCCCATCAGCATCATGGCCATGCCGGATGGCGCGAAGGCGGCGAGACGCATTTTGAAGTCGATATTGCCAGCGCTCTTTTTGATGGTCAAACCCGGGTTGCCGCCCATCGCATGGTCAATGATGCCCTTGCATCTGAACTCAACAGCGGGCTTCATGCCCTTCAAATAAAAATCATCAAATCCTGAATGTTGCGCAGAAAGCCTTGATCGGATTATTTCGCGCCTTCATGAGAGGTTTTTTGACGTTCATACCCCAAAGCAAGGCCAGCCTCAGGGTCTAGAGCATGGCCGATACAGCTATCGGCAAGACTGCTGGTATCATTGGCTTTCGTGTCATCTATACCCGCGGCGCGTCTTTGGCGGGCTTGTTCACCGTAAAGCGATTGTATCGCCACTGTTGCCACCGGCCCCAGCAATTCCGTGATATGGGTGCAGCCCGCGATACCGCCGATGGCGTGCCGTGTTTTATTGCGCCAGCCCGGGCCAATGTTAAGCCCGATTAAATTGCTAAAGCCAATGGTTGCCGATGGGCAGATCGCATAGGGGGCTGAAATGGTTTCGGCTTCAGCCTCGATAATTTCAAGCGCGTCATTGACCGCGATCCGGACTTTCATATGGTGCAAGGCTTCATGGGCTTTGATGATGCCGCGTTCACGATTGGGGAAGTCATAGGTTTTGACATCTTTAATCTCACCTTCAACATCAATCAGACCATCGCTTCGGGCATAACCATCAAGGGTGATGGTGCGGGTATGGATTTTCTCGCGGGTGATGTGATCAGACATTTCAGCCTCCCCTTAACAGATGGGTTTAATCAGATTTGGTATCGCTTGCGGGTTCATGCCAGACCCTGATGCGATCCAGTTTATTGCGCGTCCGGCGCAGCACCCTAAAGCGGGTTGAATGAAACCGATATTCCTGACCAGGTTCAGGGATAATGCGGGTTTCATTAATCACCAGACCCGCGATGGTCGCAGCGTCATCATCCGGCAATTCCCAGCCTAAAGCCCTGTTGAGATCACGGATCGTGACATGGCCATCAACAATATATGAGCCATCGGGCTGTTGGCTAAGACCGGAGATAATGATGTCATGTTCGTCATCAATATCGCCGACAATTTCTTCCAGAATATCTTCTAAAGTGACGATCCCTTGGAAATCACCATATTCATCAACCACAATGGCGAAATGTTCCCGCCTTGCGCGGAAGGCTTGCAATTGGTCTCTCAGCAAGGTTGTTTCCGGCACGAAATAAGGTTCGGTTGCCGTCTCAATAATATTGAAATCATCAGCGGTTTTATCGCTGTTGCGATCAAGCCCTCTTAACAAAGCTTTGACGTGCAACACGCCGATAATATCATCCGGCTTGCCGGAATAAACCGGATGGCGGGTATAGGGCGAATCCATAATCTGCCGAAGGGTTTTTTCCGCCGATTGACCGGCGTTGATCATTTCAACCGACCCGCGGTGGGTCATCACTTCTTCAACCGTCACTTCGCCCAAATCAAGCACGCTGGAAAGCATGGCGGATTGTTCACGGGTTTCAGCATCCAGCGTATTGGCGCCATGCAATTCAATCATCCCGCGCAATTCTTCTTCCCGCGCGTCATCATCGCGGGCGGCGGGTTTAATGATCATCCGCACCAATTGATGCAGACCCCATGTCAACGGCGTTAACAGAAACACAATCACCCTGATGGGTTTCGCCACCCGCAACGCCATGCGGTCAGCGTGATTAAACGCATAGGTTTTTGGCAGGACTTCAGCAAAAATAACCAGCAAGACCGTCATCGCCACGGAGGCCAATAACACCCCGCCTTCGGCAAATAGCGTGATGGCGGCGGATGTCGCCAATGATGTGGAGACAACATTCACCAAGTTATTGCCAATCAACAATGTTGAGATCAGCTTGTCTTTATTGGACAGAAGTTTTTCAACGGCTTGGGCGTTTTTCTCCCCCCGCCGGGCAAGGGCGCGCATTCGGGCTTCGGATGCCGCGGTTAATCCTGTTTCAGACCCTGAAAAAAACGCCGACCCAATCAATAAAACAACAATCGATAAGACAAGCAGAAATACGCCTAGTGTCATCGCTCAAGGCTCTCAGAGTTGTTGGGGCTGATCACTTGAAGGGCGAGGGCAGGGTCAACGGTTTTATCCACCCGCGCATCGCCAATGCCGTGGGGGACAATAAAGACGATATTGCCAGCGGTGACTTTCTTGTCCTTTTGCATATGGCGCATCAGGCGTTCAGCATCCGCTTCGCCCAGTTTATTCGACAGCATCGACCGCTGTGTTGGCAATCCAGCACGGGATAAATGCTGGGTGACGGCGGCCAGATCATCCTCACTGGCAAAGCCAAGTTTATGGGCAAGACGAAAGGCATCCACCATGCCCGCCGCCACCGCCTCACCATGCAAGACCGAGCCATCATATCCGGCTTCCGCTTCATAGGCATGACCAAAGGTATGGCCAAGGTTAAGCAAGGCGCGCTTGCCGCCTTCGCGTTCATCTTCGGCAACGATTTGGGCTTTCGCGCGGCAACAGGTGGCGACACATTCAACCAAGGCGTGATCATCTTGCCCCAGAACCGCCTCCTGATTGCTTTCTAACCAAGAAAAGAAGCCCGCATCCCCCAGCAGGCCATATTTAACGACCTCAGCATAACCAGCCCGCATCTCCCGCAGTGGAAGAGTTTTCAACACATCAAGATCCGCCAGCACCGCCAGCGGTTGATGGAACGCGCCGATCAGGTTTTTACCCGCGGCGGCGTTAATGCCGGTTTTGCCGCCAACGGAACTATCCACTTGCGCCAGAAGGGTGGTGGGGATTTGAATAAAATCAACACCGCGCAAAAGGCTGGCGGCAACAAACCCCACCAGATCACCAATAACGCCGCCACCAAAGGCCACCAGCATCACGTTACGGTCAACATTAAGGGCGAGAATATCGTCCATGACCTGCCCATAGCAGGCGATGGATTTTGACGCTTCACCACCATCAATGCACAAGGCATCAACTTTTTGGGCTGAGCGTTCCAACGCCTCGGTCAAGCGCGGCAAATGGTGATCCGCCACCGCCCGATCCGCCACCACAATGACATGGCGGTCGCGGATAAGGTCAGCCAAAAGCGCATCCGCCTTGTGCAATAACCCCGGGCCAATATGTATCGGATAGCGGCGCGCGCCCAGCTCAACATCAACGCGTTGATAAGGGGCGTCCGTATGAAATGTTGTTTCGTTTGCCATGTTAATCTTTGTTTAAGCCGATCTTATCATAAATCTAAAGCGTAAAATCTAAAGCGTATTGAGATATGAAGTGATGGTTGTTTTCACTTTTTCAATAGCCTTCGTCAGGCTCAGCCCATCTGTATCAATCACCAATTCGGCGTTCTGATAGATAGGATACCGCTGTTTTGCCAGTTCCTGCAAGACTTTGACAGGATCTTTGCCTTTCAGCAAGGGACGTGAATCGGTATTTGAAATCCGCCCCGCCAATGTTTCAGGGGCTGCTTTCAGCCAGACGCTTAATCCCAATTGATTGATGATCTGGCGGGTTTCTTGCTGCATATAAGCCCCGCCGCCGGTGGAAATCACCGCCGGCTTGCCTTCCAGCAAGCGTTTGATCTCACGGGCTTCAATTGCGCGGAATTTATCTTCGCCATAAAGATCAAAAATCGCGGCGATGCTCATGCCAGCGACTTTTTCAATCTCATCATCAGTGTCGATAAACGGAATCTCAAAATCAGTGCTGATTTGGCGGCCTATTTTTGATTTGCCCGCCCCCATCAGCCCCACCAGCACAAGTGGTCGCCGCAATGAAGCCAGGGGGGTGATCTCTTGTTTTTGTGTCATCAGTGTTGAAAACCGCCATGGACATAATGATGAGGCATGATCAGAGGTGATCATCAGAAGGTATAACCAAAAAAGCCAATTTAAAAGGTTGAGTTTACTGGAAAACCTGCCCTAATACCGTCATAATGTTGCATCATATTATGTCTTGGCTGTTTCGGCAATCTCCGATCAGCGGTGAATTTTTGATTTTGGGGTAAGGGTTTTGTCCATGAAGATGAATAAACAGGCAGGCAAGAAAAAAGGTTTTGTCACAAAACCTTTATGGGCTTTATCAATCTTGGCGAGTATGGCGATCACCTCAAACGCCATGGCACGGTCTGATAGTATTTTGACGGTTGTCACCCCGCAAAACACCGCCAAAGCCTCCGATAATATTTCAGCCCCTCAAAACCAATCTGGCGAAAGCGCCGCCCCTGTTGATTTAACCGATTTAATCAAAGCCCAAGATGATGATCAAAACACGCTTAATGTAGCGGGCGATAACACAAGCCCTCTTGAAACCGCTGAAGATGAAAATACCGCGCCATCGGTTTCAACTTCGGCGCCAACCATTAGCCTGAAGCGGAAAGACCCATCGTCTATTCGTCTGGCGGCGGTTGGGATTGATCGTGATGCCCTTGATGGTCTGGACAGTTTAATGTGGCAAGGCAGTGATGCCGCCACTATTTTGACATTGCGTCAAGCCTTGGCCAATGCCGCCACGCCATCATCTCTGACCGCTGTTTTGCATCATCTTGATATTGCAAGAGTGCCGCCACCGGAAGGGTTTGTTGATCTCGCCCCGCAATTGATCGAACAACGCCTGAACGCGCTGGCCAAGCGTGGGGCTTCTCAAGACCTCGCGGTGTTGATTGCCCAATTGCCCCATGATGACCAATGGCAAGATTGGCATCAATGGCTGGCGGTGCATAATCTGTTGACGCGCAATGATGACGCGGCCTGCACGGCGGCTCAAGACCAAGTTCAACAGACGCTTGACCCATTATGGCATCAGATCAACACGTTTTGTGCTGTTGTGGCGGGGCAAGCGGATCAAGCGATATTCGCCCTTGATATTTTGAGCGACAGCGGTCTTTCCAGCCCGAATTTTGACCAATTGATGCGCCAGTTGATCGGCCAAGGCGACGCGGTTGATTTGGACCGTGCCAATATCTCCGGCATTGATCTTGTGTTGATGGATAGCGCCCGCATCACGATTGAACCCGAAAGCCTGAACGGCTTGCATCAAGGCCATCAGGATAGCGTCTTGTCACTGCGGTATCTTAGCGATGACAGTTTGCGGATGATGACCGCCCGCCATTTTGACCATGATGATATGATGGCGTTGAAAACATCTTGGGCGTTATTGCCGATTAAATCCATCACCTCTGCTGAAGCCTTAACACGGTTTTCCATTAGTGGTGCTGGCAGCGGTGCTGGCCGTGATGCGACCCCTGATGCGCTCAACCCTGATGATATTCTAATGGCGCGGCT
This sequence comes from uncultured Alphaproteobacteria bacterium, assembly GCA_937952245.1. Classification (GTDB taxonomy): domain Bacteria; phylum Pseudomonadota; class Alphaproteobacteria; order Puniceispirillales; family UBA1172; genus JAGWAQ01. The sequence goes on from CALFYS010000002.1 coordinate 66,653, forward strand.
TGACGCCTGGCAGGCCATTGCCGCCGAAAAAGATGACCGGACAGCGGCGCAATTGGCCTATGAAGCCATGATGATTGATTATAACAACGCGGGCATCAAAGGTTTTGCCCTGTGGTTGCCGATCTTGGAACGCGGTGCCACTGACCTTGATGTTGAAGATAAAATTGGTCCTGTGCTTGGGTTTTCGCCGGAATCGTCGCGTTTGGTGATGTCCGATGAAGCCATGGCCTGGCATGAGCTGTTGGCCTTTGGCCGCAAGCCCACCCGCGGGGAAACCTTGCAATTAACCGCTGGTTTTGATGGCCTGCCCCTCTTGGATGCGATTGATATTGCCGTTGAAAATATTGATTGGATGGCGGTGACGGCGGATACCCCGCAACTGGCGGCTTCTGCTGGCGGCAACAGCCTGCCTTATCAAGGGTTGATGCAGGTTGAAACAAGCGCCAATCAAGGCTTGAAGGCGGAAACCTTAATGCGGGTTGCGCTGCTTTTAGATGGTGTTGATCTGGCGACATTAAGCCGTGATGACGCGGCAAAAGTTGTTTCCGCTTTGCATCAAGTGGGGCTAAAAGATACCGCCCGGGCGTTGGCGCGGGATATTTTAGTATCTTGGGCGGCGGCACGGCATTTTGGCCCTATAGAAGATAACGTTCAATCCACTGAAACCGCGTCAGCATCATGACCCGTCAAGGACAGCCGTCAACACGCCAAAA
>CALFYS010000003.1 GCA_937952245.1 uncultured Alphaproteobacteria bacterium
GGCATAAAAAAAGGGGCGGAAGATCCGCCCCTAAGGTCCTTGTTGGTTTGACGTGGGCTTCAGCGCCCGTTGGGGCAAGCCAGCAAGGATAGGGTGGGAGAATTATTAGGCGAGGAGTTTTGCCGCATGAACGTCACCACAATATTTTACCCCAATAATGTTACCCCAAAAGCTTTAGCCTAATAACTTGACAAGGGTTTCGCCCAATTGTGCCGGTGATGGAGAAACGCTGACGCCGGCTTCTTCTAAGGCGGCGATTTTATCTTCCGCCCCGCCTTTACCGCCAGAGATCACCGCGCCGGCGTGCCCCATGGTGCGGCCAGGAGGTGAGGTGCGGCCAGCGATAAACCCAACCGTTGGCTTTGAACGTCCTTTTTTGGCTTCGTCGATCAAGAATTGCGCGGCTTCTTCTTCGGCGGAACCGCCAATTTCCCCAATCATGATGATCGATTGGGTTTCTTCATCGCTCAAGAACATATCCAAGACATCAATAAATTCCGTGCCTTTCACAGGGTCGCCGCCAATCCCCACCGCGGTGGATTGACCAAGGCCAGCGTTGGAGGTTTGGAACACCGCTTCATAGGTCAATGTGCCAGAACGTGATAAAACGCCGACCGACCCTTTGCGGAAAATGCTGCTGGGCATGATGCCGATTTTGCATTCTTCAGGGGTCAGAAGGCCGGGGCAGTTCGGGCCAATCAGCCGCGACGAGGACGCGTCCAGCTTTTCTTTGACCTTCACCATATCCTGAACCGGAACCCCTTCGGTGATGCAAGTGATCAGCTCAATGCCAGCGTCAATCGCTTCGATAATGGCGGCGGCGGCACCGGCAGGCGGCACATAAATCACCGAGGCGTTGGCGCCGGTTTCAGCTTTCGCTTCCGCCACAGTGGTGAATAAAGGCAAGGTCGTGCCATCGGCAGAAGACCATGTCTCCCCACCTTTTTTGGGGTGAGTGCCCGCCACCATCTGCGTGTTGTGATAGGCGAGGGCTTGTTCGGTATGGAATGTTCCGGTCTTGCCCGTCAGGCCCTGAACAATGATTTTTGTGTCTTTATTGATCAGAATGGACATGGGCTTAACCTTTCACTGCTTTAACGATTTTCTGGGCAGCGTCATCAAGATCATTGGCGGGGATCAAGTTCAACCCGCTTTCAGCCAGAATCGCTTTGCCTTCTTCAACACGTGTGCCTTCAAGCCGTACCACCAAGGGCACGGTTAACTGCACATCTTTTGCCGCTTGGACCACCCCTTCGGCGATCACATCACAGCGCATGATGCCGCCAAAGATATTGACCAAAATCCCTTTGACGTTGTCATCGGCGGTGATGATTTTAAACGCCGCGGTGACTTTTTCCGTGGTCGCCCCGCCGCCAACATCAAGGAAATTGGCAGGCTCAGCGCCATAGAGTTTAATAATATCCATGGTCGCCATGGCGAGACCTGCGCCATTCACCATACAGCCGATTTCACCATCTAGGGCGATATAAGCCAGATCATATTTTGACGCTTCGATTTCTTTTTCATCTTCTTCGGTCAGGTCGCGCAATTCCATAATATCAGGATGGCGGAACAGCGCGTTGCCATCAAAAGAGACTTTCGCATCAAGCACCTGAACGTCATTTGCTTTTGTGACAATCAGGGGATTAATCTCAAGAAGGCTCATGTCCTTTTCGGTGAAGGCGGTGTAGAGCGTTTTGAACAAAGCCATGCCTTGATCACGGGCGCTGCCGTCTAATGCCAGCGCATCCGCAAGGGCGGCGGCGTCTTGGTCGGTGCAACCTTGTGAAGCGGTGATGCCGATGGTGGTGATTTTTTCAGGCGTGTCATGGGCAACGGTTTCAATATCCATGCCGCCTTCGGTGGAAACCACAAAAGAAACCTTGCCGGTTTCGCGATCCACAAGAATCGACAGATACAATTCGCGATCAATATCCGCGCCATCTTCGATATAAAGACGGTTCACTTGTTTGCCGCTGGCGCCGGTCTGGTTGGTCACCAGTGTTTTGCCAAACATTTCATGAATATTCGCCAAGGCTTCTTCACGGGAAAAGGAGACGCGCACGCCGCCTTTGGCATCATCGCCAAGTTCTTTGAATTTCCCTTTGCCGCGGCCGCCCGCGTGGATTTGGCTTTTCACCACCCAAACCGGCCCGGGCAGAGCATCAACAGCGGCTTCGGCTTGGTCTAATGACGTCAAGGCCACGCCATTGGCCACAGGCGCGCCAAATCCTTTCAGCACTTGTTTGGCCTGATATTCATGAATATTCATGAGATTTCTCCTGACTTAAATGAGCGTTCAAACGATATGAGATGTTGTGATGACCCCATCACAGATGGTCCCATAATGGCGAATTGCGCGCGTATTTTTTCTATGGCTGCACTATACATGGCGGGCCTAGAAATTAAACCGAAAAACACACTCTTAAGTTGCATTTTATACCTTAAATTTAAGAGAAAAAGATGGGGGTTTTCCCTTAGATTCAACTCCGCAATCAACGCCTTCATATTTTTGGTATACCAGATACCAACAGCGGCATAAACTACTTTTTTTGCTGATTTCCTCAAAAAAATTGTCTTGACGGCTTTTATATCAGGTGTAAGGTATACCAGATAACGAAGCGTTTGAAGCCATTATTTAAAGCCTCTTTAGGCGAAATGAAAGGCTGAATCGGGGGAAAGACTTGGTTGACGTTGATCTCAAACCTGTGGTCATCAACTTCACGTTGAAAGATCATATTTATGAAGTGCTCAGGGATAGCATCCAAGCGCTTGATATTTATGATGCTGAACAAGACCTCCGTCTTGATGAACGTAAATTAGCCGAACAATTGGGCATCTCCCGCACCCCTATCCGTGAAGCCTTGGCGCGTCTGGCGCAGGATGGGTTGGTTGAGATTTTGCCGCGCAAAGGTGTTTTCATTCACCGCAAATCGTTAAAAGAAATTCTTGAAATGGTGGTGACATGGGCGGCGCTTGAATCCATGGCGGCGCATATGGCGGCACGCTTGGCCAGCGATGCTGATCTAAAAGCCTTGCGGAAATTTGCCATGGCGCATAGCGAAACCGCCTCAAAAGCCGAATTAAGCGAATATTCTGATGCCAATATCAAATTCCATCAATTTATTTTGGAGCTCTCGGGTTGTGAGATGCTGAAAAATATCGCCGATGATCTCTTTATGCATATGAACGCGGTTCGGCGGCGGGCGTTGGGTGAAAATAACCGTGCCAGCCGTTCGGTCGCCGATCATATGGAAATTATCGAAGCGCTCGAAGCCCGTGATTCTGAACTGGCTTCAAGGCTTGTTCGCGAGCACACCATGCGCTTGCATGACCATATTAACGACCGTTGGACCAGGCTTGAAAATCTGGCCACCCAGAAAAAAACATCTGACGATTTGATCACCGCATCAAAACCAAGGAGAGGATCATGAGCCCTAGTGAAGGCACATCACCAGAGACACAGTCATTAACCGATGGGTTTCATCTTGTTATTGATGCGCTCAAGGCCAATGGCATCAACACGATTTATGGTGTTCCCGGCATTCCGATTACGGATTTGGGGCGTTTTGCCCAAGGCGCGGGGATGCGGGTGTTGTCTTTCCGCCATGAACAGCACGCTGGCTATGCCGCTTCTGTTGCGGGGTATTTGACCAAAAAACCCGGGGTCTGTTTAACGGTTTCAGCCCCGGGGTTCTTGAACGGGCTGACGGCATTGGCCAACGCCACCACCAATTGTTTCCCGATGATTTTGATCAGCGGGTCATCTGAACGTGAGATTGTCGATCTCCAGCAAGGTGATTACGAAGAAATGGATCAGCTGGCCATTGCCAAGCCCTTGTGTAAAGCAGCTTATCGAATCCTCCATGCCCAAGATATTGGGATTGGCGTCGCGCGGGCCATTCGCGCGGCGGTCTCTGGTCGGCCGGGCGGCGTTTATCTCGATTTGCCCGCCGCTCTCTTGGGTCAGGTGATGGATGAAATGGAAGGCCAAAAATCCATCGTCAAAGTTATTGATCCTGCCCCTCGGATGATCCCGGCGCCCGATGCGGTGGATCGTGCCATGGATGTGTTGAAAAACGCGGAACGGCCGTTGATCATTTTGGGGAAAGGCGCGGCCTATGCCCAAGAAGATGAAACGGTCAAAGCGTTTGTTGAAAAATCAGGCGTGCCGTATTTGCCCATGAGCATGGCAAAGGGCTTGCTGCCCGACACCCACCCTCAATCAGCAGGGGCGGCGCGTTCGCTTGTCCTGAAAGAAGCGGATGTGGTGATGATGGTGGGCGCAAGGCTGAACTGGTTGCTCTCCCATGGTAAGGGCAAGGCTTGGGGCGCGCCGCATAGCAAAAAATTCATTCAGGTTGATATTGAAGCCATGGAAATGGACAGCAATGTTGAGATTGCCGCGCCATTGGTGGGTGATATTGGGTCATGCCTCAACGCCATGCTCGACCGCATGGGGGATGGCTGGTCAAAGCCGCCAGCGGCGTGGACCAATGCCATTGATGAGAAGAAAAACACCAATCTTGAAAAAATGGCAGGCCGCCTGAAAAGCAACGCCAACCCCATGGATTATCATGGCGCGCTTGGCGCATTGCGCGAGGTGATCAAAGACAATCAAGATGTGATCCTTGTCAATGAAGGCGCCAATACCTTGGATTTTGCCCGCAGTATTATTGATATTTATAAGCCCCGCCACCGGATTGATGTCGGGACTTGGGGGATTATGGGAATCGGTCAGGGGGCATCTGTTGCCGCCGCCGTTGAAACAGGACAGCAGGTTCTGGCCATTGAGGGTGATAGCGCCTTTGGCTTCTCCGGCATGGAAATTGAAACCATCTGCCGGTACAACCTGCCTGTTTGTATCGTGGTCTTTAACAACAACGGGATTTACCGTGGCACGGATGAAAACCCCAGCGGGGGCGATGATGTCGCGACAACCGTGTTTGTGAAAAATTCACGATATGACTTGATGATGCAGGCTTTTGGTGGTGAGGGGGTAACCGCCACAAACCCTGATGAATTGAGCCAAATGGTGCGCGATGCGATTGCATCTGGTAAACCAACTTTAGTGAACGCGGTAATAGATGAAGGGGCGGGGACAGAAAGTGGCCGCATCGGAAATCTTAACCCGCAAAGTGTTGTTTCAAAAAACAAAGCAAGCCAGCAATCTTAATTAGGAAGAGTACAATGAAAGCGCTTGAAGGTATTAAAATTCTAGACTTTACCCATGTTCAATCAGGGCCAACCTGCACCCAGTTGCTGGCATGGTTTGGGGCTGATGTGATCAAGGTTGAACGCCCCGGAGTGGGGGATGCCACCCGCAAACAATTGGTGGATGTGCCCGGGGCGGACAGCCTCTATTTCACCATGTTGAATCACAACAAACGGTCAATGGAACTGAATTCCAAGAATGAAACCGGTAAGGCTGTGCTGACACGGATGATCGAAGAATGTGATGTCTTGGTGGAAAATTTTGCCCCTGGGGCTTTGGATCGCATGGGCTTTTCATGGGAACGGATTCAAGAAATTAACCCGCGCATGATCATGGCTTCAATCAAAGGCTTTGGCCCGGGGAAATATCAAGACTGTAAGGTTTATGAAAATGTTGCCCAATGCGCAGGGGGTTCTGCCTCAACAACAGGGTTTTTGGATGGCCCGCCATTGGTGACTGGTGCGCAAATTGGTGATTCCGGCACGGGTCTGCATCTCTGCCTTGGGATTGTGACCGCCTTGTTCCAGCGTGAAAAGACAGGCCGTGGCCAAAAGGTCAGCGCGGCGATGCAGGACGCGGTGTTGAATCTGGCGCGGGTGAAAATGCGTGACCAACAGCGTCTTGATGCGGGGCCATTGAAAGAATATTCGCAATTCGGTGAAGGGATTCCCTTTAGTGATGCCACGCCGCGCGCGGGCAATGATTCAGGCGGTGGCCAGCCCGGCCGAATCCTGAAATGTAAGGGTTGGGAAACCGACCCGAATGCCTATACCTATTTCATTATCCAAGCCGCGGTTTGGGAAAAAGTCTGTGATGTGATCGGGGAGCCGAGCTGGAAAACAGATGAAGGTTACGCCACCCCGCCGGAGCGTCTCGACAAACTCAATCAGATTTTTGAGCGCATCGAAGAATGGACCATGACCAAAACTAAATTTGAAGTCATGGATGTCTGCAACCCGCTTGATATTCCAGTGGGGCCGATTCTTTCGATGAAGGAAATCGCCGAAGATGATGGTCTTTATGCCACTGGCACAATGGTCAAAGTTGATCACCCTGAACGCGGTGAATATCTGTCTGTGGGCTGTCCGATTAAGTTTTCTGATATGGATGTTGCGGTCGAACGCTCGCCTTTATTGGGTGAGCATACCACTGAAATCCTGAGCCAAGTTTTGGGCTATTCAGAAGATGAGATCAAAGAGATCGCGGCATCCGGCGCGGTCGGTGAATTGAAGTCATAAAGAAGAAAAAAGGGGATTAAAATGCGCATCGTATTGCATGGACAACAAGCCTTTGGCAAAGCTGTTCTTGAACGCTTGCTGGAGCGTGGTGAAGATGTGGTTGCGGTCTGCTGTGCCCCCACGAAAGAAGGCAAGCCTGAAGACCCGCTGGCTGAACTGGCGCGGGAAAAAGGCTTGCCCTTGCATCAGCCGGCTTCATGGAAAACACCTGAAGCCCTTGAATTGATGCAATCTTTTAACGCTGATATTTGCCTGATGGCTTATGTCTTATTGTTTGTTCCTGAAGCCGTGCGCGATGCCCCGACCTATGGAACATTTCAATATCACCCATCGCTTTGCCCGCAACACCGGGGGCCCTCTTCGATCAATTGGCCGATTGCCATGGGCAAAAAACATACTGGCCTGACCATTTTCTGGCCGGATGATGGGCTGGATGAAGGCCCGATTATGTTGCAGAAAACCTGCCCTATTGGCCCTGATGAAACCTTAGGCGATATTTATTTCAATAAACTCTTCCCCATGGGCGTTGATGCCATGATGGAAGGTCTTGATATGGTCAAGGCGGGGGTGATCATCAAACATGATCAGCGTCTTGAAGATGGCACTTATGAAGGCTGGTTTAACAAAGAGGCCGCTGCCATTGATTGGTCAAAGCCTGTGGAAGAAACCTATAACACCATTCGCGCCGCTAACCCTGCCCCCGGGGCATGGACAACCTTGGATGGTGAAGAAGTGAAGATTTACGATTCCGCCCGCGTTGATGGTGATGGCACCCCCGGCGAGGTCATTGATGTCTCTGATGAAGGCGTCACTGTCCAAGGAAATGGGGGCAGAATTGTCTTAAAAAGAGTACGACCTGCCGCTAGTGGAAAAATTGCCGCCAGCGAATGGGCGCAAACTGCAAATCTCAAATCTGGATCTAAATTAGGAACATAATCATGAGTTTCAAATCTGACATCGAAATCGCCCGCGAAGCGAAGAAAAAACCCATTCAGGAGATCGGCGCTAAGCTTGATATTCCTTATGAAGACCTGTTGCCATTTGGCCATGACAAAGCCAAGGTTTCTGAAGGCTTTATTAAAGCGCAGGCTGACAAGCAAGATGGTAAACTCATCCTTGTTACAGCCATCAACCCAACGCCGGCGGGTGAAGGTAAAACCACCACCACCGTTGGTCTTGGTGATGGCCTGAACCGCATTGGTAAAAAAGCCGCGATTTGTATTCGTGAAGCATCCTTGGGCCCATGCTTTGGCATGAAGGGCGGTGCCGCTGGTGGCGGTTACGCTCAGGTTGTTCCCATGGAAGATATGAACCTGCATTTCACGGGTGATTTCCACGCCATCACATCAGCGCATAACCTGTTGGCGGCGATGGTTGATAACCACATTTACTGGGGCAATGAGCAGGAAATTGATATTCGCCGCGTTGCTTATCGCCGTGTCATGGATATGAACGACCGCGCCCTGCGCCAGATTGTTTGTAACCTTGGCGGTGTCGCCAATGGCTTCCCAAGAGAAGCAGGCTTTGACATTACCGTTGCATCCGAAGTTATGGCTATTCTCTGTCTGGCGACGGATCTGGCTGATTTGGAAAAGCGTTTGGGTGATATTATCGTTGCCTATCGCCGTGACCGCAGCCCGGTTTACTGCCGTGACATCAAAGCCGATGGCGCGATGACCGTGTTGTTGCAACAGGCGATGCAGCCAAACTTGGTGCAAACATTGGAAAACAACCCCGCCTTTGTTCATGGCGGGCCATTTGCCAATATCGCCCATGGTTGTAATTCGGTAGTGGCGACAACAACCGCGCTGAAATTGGCGGATTACGTTGTCACCGAAGCAGGCTTCGGGGCTGACCTTGGGGCGGAAAAGTTCATGAACATCAAATGCCGTAAAGCAGGGCTTAAGCCTGACGCGGTGGTGATCGTGGCAACGGTTCGCGCGATGAAGATGAACGGCGGTGTTGCCAAGGCTGATCTTGGGGCTGAAAATGTTGATGCTGTCATCAAAGGGTGCCCAAACCTTGGCCGTCATATGGAAAACATCCAGAAATTTGGTGTTCCTGCGGTGGTGGCGATTAACCATTTTGTCACCGATACCGATGCTGAAGTTGAAGCCTTGATGAATTTCGTCAAGGAACAAGGCGGCGAAGCGGTCTTGTCAAAGCATTGGGCGATGGGCAGTGAAGGCATTCAGCCTCTGGCGGAAAAAGTTGTTGAGGTGATTGATAACACCCCTTCAAACTTTGCCCCGCTTTACCCAAGCGAAATGCCGTTGTTTGAAAAAATCGAAACCATCGCCAAAGAAATCTACCGCGCTGATGAAGTGATCGCTGACCAAAAAATCCGTGATCAGCTGCGCACGTGGGAAGAGCAAGGTTATGGCGATTTGCCCGTCTGTATGGCGAAGACCCAATACAGTTTCACCACCGATCCTAATCGCCGTGGTGCGCCTGTTGGTCATAGCTTGCCTGTCCGTGAAGTTCGTCTTTCCGCGGGGGCTGGGTTTATCGTTGTGATCTGCGGCGAAATTATGACCATGCCTGGTCTGCCAAAAGTACCTTCAGCCGAATCCATCCACATCAATGATGATGGTATGATTGAGGGTCTCTTCTAAAGGGAGGATATGATGCAAAAGATTCTGGTGCCTGTTCGTGGCGATGGCAAAGGCGATAACGTCTTTGCCCATGCGGTTGCGATGGCACGACGATCTGGCGCGCATATCCAAGTTACACATTGCCGCTCACGCCCTGAGGATATGATTCCTTTTGGCGTGGCGGTTTCCCCTGTTTTAAAAGAACAGATCATTGAACAATCTGTGAACCTCCTCAATAAACAAGAACAGGGGCTGCGCGAGGAAATTCTTGCCCTTGCCCAAGCCAATGGCGCGATTTTGGCGGAACCGTCTGATGATGATCAGGTGACGGTTTCATTCATCGAAGAAGAAGGTCGTCAAATTGAAGTGATTCGTCATTATGGGCTGTTGTCTGATATGACGGCGGTGGCGCAACCTGACCTTGATCGCAATATTGGCACGAATACTTTACAGGCGGCTTTGTTCAGCACAGGTCGTCCGGTCATGATGTGCCCTGAGCCAAAGACCGCCATTCCTGAAATTCTGGGTCAACACATTGCCATTGCTTGGGATGGTTCGGTGGAATCGTCGCGCGCGGTGGCGCAAACATTAGGTTTGCTGAAATCAGCAGATCAGGTTACGATTATAACCAATACGACAGATACTATCAAAGTATCACCAGAAGAATTATCAGGGTTTTTGGCCATGCACGGTATCGACGCCAATATTTCCATCATCAGCACTTCATCAAACATTGGCCAATCTATTTTGGATCAAGCCGCGGTGATTGGTGCGGATATGCTGGTTTTAGGGGCTTATGGCAACAGCAAGAATTTAGAGCGTATTGCCGGTGGGGTGACCCAAGATGTCATCGACCGCGCCAATATGCCCGTGGTTTTCGTCAACTGACGAAAAGCCCGAAAGGGCAACAATTAAGCCATCATTAAGAATGGCGAACAGAGGAGGGGGTTAAATTAGTAATTTGTAAAGATATTACAAGTTTCTAATTATCACTTTTTTCAATGCCGTCTCCGCCTGTTAACACTATGTTCGTTAACGAATGTAGGATTCAAACCGCAATGAAGCGGTGCAACGAAAAGATGACCTTAATCATGAGGCGTCTTAAAGGAGGAGCAAATGAATATGTTCAAATCAATGGCTATGGGTGTAGCCGGTATCGCTATGGCAACAGCAATGACTGTTGGTGTGGCACAAGCAGATGGCCATGGATGGAAGCCAACAAAGCCTGTTGATTTCATCATTATGGCTGGTAAAGGCGGCGGTGCTGATAAAATGGCACGTCTGATGCAGTCTATTGTTGAAAAGGAAAACCTTTCCAACCGTCCGTTGGTGCCGACCAACAAATCAGGTGGTTCAGGTGCTGAAGCTCTGATCGCGGCAAAAGGTGCAAACGACCCTGATCACACGATTATGGTGACGTTGAACTCTTTCTTCACAACACCATTGCGCCAGCCTGGTATTGATGTCGATATTATGCAATTCGCCCCTGTTGGCCGCATGGCTGAAGATACGTTCCTGCTTTGGGTTCATAAGGACGAAGGCATCAGCACATTTGAAGAGTTTTTGGCCAAGGCCAAAGCCGATGGCAGCAAGTGGGTCATGGGCGGTACTGGTAAGAATTCAGAAGATAACATTATCACTGACTTCCTGAACAACAACTATGGCCTTGATATTAAGTACATTCCATACAAGGGCGGCGGCGCTGTCGCGAAAGACCTTGCTGGTAAGCAGATCCGGTCTTCTGTGAACAACCCTTCAGAAGCCCTTGGTTTCTACGAATCAGGTGATGTTGTTGCCTTGGTTGCTTTCACTGATGAGCGTCTGCCGATGTTCCCTGATGTCCCAACCTTGAAAGAAAAGGGCGGTGATTTCAGCTACTTCATGCAGCGTGCGGTTGTTGGCGCGCCGGGTATGTCTGACAAAGCCCTGGCTTATTACACAGACCTCTTCACCAAGGTTTATAATTCTGACGATTGGCAGGGTTATAAGTCAAAGAAGTCTCTGATGGGTGACTTTATGTCAGGTCAGGAACTGCGTGATTACTGGACAACCCAGCGTGATCGCCATGAAACCATCCTTAGGGCTTCAGGCGCGATTAAATAAATAAAAAAATAGACGGGGGGGATTAACAACATGCGTCGAGCAGAAATTGTAACAGCAGTTTTATTGGGGATTTTCTCCGTCTATTTAATGTGGAAAAGCGGTGAGCCACCGGCATGGAACCCTGATGTACCGCGATTTGCCAATATTGGCATGATCGAAGGTGAAGGCCCGGGCAGCGGATTTTGGCCATTCTGGCTATCAGCGATTATGCTGATCTGCTGCATCTGGATCGGGGTGAATTGGTACAAACGGAAATCACCACCATCTCAATCTGAGGAGCCCTTTTTAGACAGTTACGGCAAGCGGATTTTATTGCTTGTTGGCGCTGGGCTCCTTGGGTTTTTAACGTTAATTCATATCATCGGCTTTTACGGCGCTATTCTGGTCTTCATGTTCTATTACATGCGCTTTTTAGGCCGCCACAGTTGGGGGCTGACATCGGCTGTTGCCGTTGGCCTTGTGGTCTTTAGTTTCTTTTTCTTTGATATTGCGATGCGGATTGTTCTGCCCAAAGGGTATTTAGAACCACTGTTTATTCCGCTTTACGACATCTTTCTATAAGCACGGTTAGGGGATTAAATCATGGATATTATCGTCGCATTATTTAACGGTATTCTGATCGCGCTTGAGCCTGTCAATCTGGGGCTTGCGGTGATCGGCGTTATTGTGGGTCTGTTTGTGGGTGCGATGCCCGGGCTTGGGTCCGTCAATGGCGTTGCCATTCTGTTGCCGTTTACTTTTGTTATTCAAAGCTTCACCGGCGGGGCCACCTCGCCCATGATCTTTCTGGCGGCTATTTATTATGGCGCCATGTATGGCGGGGCGATCTCGTCGATCACCTTGGGGATTCCCGGGGCATCCACCGCGGTGGCCACCACCTTTGATGGCCGGCCATTGGCATTGAAAGGCATGGCGCATATCGCACTGGTGGCGGCGGCCTTGGCGTCATTCGTTGGCGGCACGATCTCCAATGTGTTGTTTACCGCCTTTGCGCCATTGCTGGCATCGGTGGCGCTGTCCTTTGGCAATCCTGAAATCTTCGCCTTGATGCTTTTGGCCTTTGCGACCTTTGTGGGGCTGGGCGGTGATGATATTCCAAAGACAATTTTCTCCATCTGTTTTGGCCTTGTGCTGGCGACGGTTGGTTTTGATATTGTCTCCGGTGAGCCGCGCCTGATCTTCTTTGATATTACAGGCTTTACCCATGGGATTCGTTTCCTTGTGCTGGCCATTGGTGTTTACGGCATTGGGGAGATGATTTGGACGATCAACACTTCGCGTTATGGCAATTCCATGTCGAAGGTTGATGTGTCATGGAAAAATATGCTGGAGGCATTGCACCGTTTCCGTGAAGCATGGCGGGGGACGTTGATCGGCTCGCTATTGGGTTTCTTTGTGGGGATTCTCCCTGCCGCGGGGGCAACGCCGGGGTCTTTGATGTCCTATGGCGTGACCAAAATGCTCTCGAAAAACCCGAAAGAATATGGCGAAGGCGCGATTGACGGCGTGGCCGCGCCAGAGGCGGCGAATAATTCAGCCTCCACCGGCGCGATGTTGCCGATGATGACCTTGGGGATTCCCGGCTCACCCACCACCGCGGTATTGCTGGCGGGGATGGTGATCTGGGGGCTGCAGCCCGGGCCATTGTTGTTCAGCAATCAGCCTGAATTTGTCTGGCCGTTGATCGGTTCATTCTATATCTCAAACGTTGTGGCGGTGTTGGTGAACTTGGCCTTTATTCCGGTGTTCTTATGGATGCTGAGAATGCCCTTTACCATTCTGGCGCCATTGATTTTTGTCTTATCCTTGGTCGGCACATACGCCGCGTATTTGGATATGTTCGATGTCTGGCTGATGGTGTTTGTGGGGGTTGGCGCGTTCTTCTTGCGCATCCTTGATTACCCTGTCGCGCCAGCGGTATTGGCGATTGTGTTAGGGCCGATCGCTGAACCGAAGTTACGGCAGTCGTTATTGCTTTCTGATGGTGATATAAGCATTTTCTTCACCCGACCCATCGCAGGGCCCATCACGGTGATCGCCATTATCTTGATCTTATTGCCTCTGTTGAAAGTCATCCGCGATAAGATTAAGGGCAAGCCGCAAGAAGCATAAAACACATTGATGAAATCGGGGCTTTGGCCCCGATTTTTAATGAAGGGTAAAATGACCCGCGATCAGACCACACAAAATAACGGCGATAACGCTTGGAATCCTGGTCTGGAATCGACGATCCCGCCGCATCTGCATGACCTGATCACATTGTTTGATCCCAACAACGCGTTTGCCTCTTACAGCAATACTGAGGAAGCCGCTCATCTGACAGGCCTCAGCATGGCACGGCTGGCGGATTTGAATTTTGAACGGATGGCGGTGCATGAATTGCTGATCAGGGTGACGGCGGAATTATCCGTTCCCGATGGACCCAGCTATGAATATCTAGGCCTGCAATTGCGCGGTATGGTGGAGGTGATCCACCAGCGGTATGTAAAACCGGAATTGCCACGATTAATCGCGGCCTATGATGATTTCAGAGCCGAAAGCAAAAAAGATTTGCTGGGGATTTTGGCAAGCGATGGTCAGGGCAAAAAAGGTCAAGAGGGGCAAGCAAAGAATCGCGGTTGGCTGAACTGGCTGAAGCCGAAACCCGCCAAAAAACCAGCGGCATCCCTTGCATCGCGTGATCAGGCTGACTTGAATAAAATTCAACAATGGAGCCAGTCTGCCCAGCAAGAGCCCGATGCCAAAACCGCTGCCCAATTTGCCGCTTTAGCGGAATTGGGTCGAGGCATTCTTGGCCAAAGAGGGCGGCTTTCACCGGATCATGACCAGATGGCTGAACTGGCCTTGCGGTTGTTCTGTCAGGATTACGGCGGGTTGGAAGTCCGCCATTTGATCGCGCCTCTTTTTGATGCCGCGGTGGAAAAAGAAGGCTATCGCCGCCTGCCCAATCAGCCGAAACGCATTGTCATGAACACCAAAGGCGCATCGGCGGCGGGCAAAAGCACCATCCGCCCCCATCAGCGGAAACTGGCCAATCGTTTGGGAATCCCGTGGAAAGACTTTGCCCTGATCAGTCCGGATTATTGGCGAAAATACCTGATTGATTATGACAGTCTGGGGGATGACTATAAATACGCCGCGATGCTAACCGGCATGGAATTGGCGGTGATTGACCAGAAATTGGATCGCTTGATGGCGGAAAAAGCCAAGCGCAATGATATGCCGCATATGCTGATTGATCGCTTTCGGTTTGACAGTTTTATGGTCAGCGATGATGGCGAATATGAAAGCCGCTTGCTTACCAGATTTGGCGATACGGTCTATTTGTTTTTTGTCGTGACCTCGCCCCATGAAACCGTTGAGCGGGCGTGGCAACGGGGGCTTTCAACCCAACGTTATAAAGCGGTTGATGACCTGCTTTATCACAATATCGAAGCCTATAAAGGCATGCCGGAATTGTTTTTTTCTTGGACAGCGGTGAAGAATAAAACCGTTCATTATGAATTTTTGGATAATGATGTCCCGCTTGGCCAAGACCCTCGCACCATCGCTTTTGGTGAAAATGCCGCCATGACGATTCTAGACCCGAAAGCCATTGACCGGATTGATCGGTTTCGTCATGTCAATATTCACGCCAAGCGCGCCGAAGATGTTTTGCAAGAACCACCGCATCACGGTTTTGAATTCTTGCGGCAATGCATGGCCATGATGGCGACCATCACTTGGGCGGATCACAAAACCGGCGCGATCTGGGGGGAGATGAAGGCCAGCACATGGCAAACCGCTGACCATCACGCCATGCCCCAGCATTTGAAAGATGACCAGCCCTTGCAAGAGGCGATCAACTGGCCGCAAACCAACACTTTGCCGAAAACAGAAGCGGCGATTGATATTGCCGAAGAAAAATTAAAAACAATCGGCCATTGGGCGGATGATTAAGCCTCCCCCGATCTTCAAAATTTATGCGCTGATGATATAAGGCGGGTTGATCGCGGCTTCTTCGAGGTTGATGCCATCGCCAATCCGGTCAATCACCGTGAACAGCCCGGGGCGATGAAGGGGGGTTAAAACCCCATGCCAAATATTGCGGTGGATATTCACGCCTGTATGCGGCGGCACCATAAAGGCCAAAGGTTCAGCGGGCTTGCCTTGATCATCAGGGGCGACAATCACCAAAAACGGATGTTCGGTCATGGGCATAAAACACTGGCTGCCAAGGGGGTGGCGTTCCATCAAATCAAGGGCATAGGGCAGGGCGCAGGGTTCTGAATTAAAAATGGAAACCCCGGCTTTGCCATCAGAAAAATCAAGCAAGGCTTTGTCGTGATGGCGGCCACAGCGGCCTTGATTGATCATAACATCAGGGGTGTTTTGGCAATCAAGAACATCACCAAAAGGCGCGAATAACTCAGGCGTGATGGCGGTGATCT
>CALFYS010000004.1 GCA_937952245.1 uncultured Alphaproteobacteria bacterium
TGCGCAATCCATCCTGAAGCGATTTCCAATTTATGCGGTTATCATTTGGGCAAGGTGATAGGATGGAATTGCACCTTCCATTATCTTCCCTTTTATGATCAAGGCCAGCGCAATCACTTAAGGCAAATTAGAGAAATTCACTCCCTCAACCCCCCAAAAAAAAGAGAGACGAGCCGCCTCGTCTCCCTTGGTAAAGTTTTCACCGTTGGCGCGGTGTTATCGAATAAACCGCTGGGTGGAATATTCGGACGCGGGCAATTTGCCAACGCTGCCCCGTTCTTCAACGTAATCGACAAAGGATTGCGCGTAATCAAGATAGGTATCGGTATAACGGCCATCGTTCTTGACGGTTTTAAACGTCAAATACCCATCACGCCCCGCCGCGATATAATTATTCGTCACCAAACGATAGGTTTTGTTCATATCCAAAGGCACCCAAGCGGCATCATCGCGGCCTTTGTATTCCATCTTGCTCAACCGCTGGCCAGCGGGCTTGGTGGCATCAACAACCCAGCGCAGACCCGCCGCGTAAGGATACGCCCCTGTTGAGCCATCGGGCTGAAGCGCGTAATCAAGGGCTTCTTCCAGAACAGTTTTAATCTCACCGCCGGTCATATCCATTTCCACCAGCGTATTGGCAAAGGGCAGCAATTTATACGCCGCGCCCATGGTCAATTCGCCTTGCGGAATATCGGTCCGAACACCGCCGCCGTTTTGGATGGCGATGTCACTGGCCTTTGCCATTTCACGGAAAGCATGGGCCACCAGCATGGAAATATCCGACCCGCGTTCGGCGGTATCTTGCGGGGCGCAAATCTTGGAACGTTCATCCCCGGGGATACGCGCAAGGCATAGGTTTTCATTGACCGTGCCAACCTTGATGGAGCGCATTTCTTCCACCTTGGCATCGAATGTATCGAGCAAAGCCGCGGCCTTGGCATCACCTTCGATGATTGAAAGTTTTGGATCGGCCTTGATCTGGGCATAGACGGCATCGCGTTCCGCGCCTTCGATTTCAACCCGATCGCCATCAGAGTTCTTTCGCTTAAAACTATCGGCCAGCATCATATGCGGCGTGCCTTGGCAAGACGTGACCTCACCTTGGTCATTGAACGAAATATCAAGCTCACCCACAATCTGGCTGTATTGCCAAGCGGTGGCGACACAGACGGTCTTGCCGCCGACGCCTTTAACCGTGGTGGGGTAAGGCCCTGCCGCGTTCAGGCCAAGGGCGTCAAAATCACCCAAAAGCGTATGGGAATCCCCGCCGATAATAACATCAACACCGGTGATGCTGGCGGCTAAGTTCAAGTCATTTTCATACCCGTAATGGGTCAGCAGGATAATGTGATCGACCCCGGATGCGGTCAATTCATCCACCATTTTCTGGGCGGTTTCGGCTTCGTCCAAAAACACGGTGGTTTCATCGGGGCTGGAAGAAAGTTTTGTTTTGCGGACAATATCAATCCCCACAATGCCAATCTTCATGCCATCGATTTGAACAACGGTATAGGGCTGAATATAATCGGTGGCGCTCTTGGGGGTGAGCGCCGATACGCCCACTTCAGGCTTAATATTAGCCGCTAGCACCGGCGTCTGGCATGACCCTGAATTGAGGTCATCAAGGAATTTCGCAAGGCCGGTATCGCCTTCGTTAAATTCATGATTGCCGAGGGCGAACGCATCAAAACAAATCTCATTCATCAGGGCGGCATCGGCCTCACCTTTGAAGAGCGTGAAGAATAAAGACCCAGAGACAGCATCGCCAGCGTGGAGTTTCAGGACATTGCCATGTTCACGGTCGAGCGCCTTCATCTTGGCGACAACTTGCGGCATCCCCCCTGATTTGACGCGGGTGGATTTGCCATCAAGTTTAATGCCCATCCGCCCGTCCGGTTTCAGATGCGAATGATGGTCATTGATATGAAGGATGGTCAGGTCACCGCCATAGGCAGCGCCCATGCTCATGGCCAGAACAGCGGCCCCTGCCGCGGCTGTCCGGCGCAACGCTTTCCCCGCGGTTTGCACAAATGTGGCTGAAAGGTTTTTCATGGTTTTGCTCCATTGGTTAAAAGGAGAACATACGCATAAAACTTTATAATATTATGACAGCTGATCGCGCATCTTCTCGATCAACTCTACTGCAAATTTTTGCCTTTGGCTTTATTGAAGTTTGGCGATGAGCATATCCATTTTCTTGAGGCATTTGGCCAATTCTTTTTGATGCTCGCGTGCTTGAGTCATTTCTTGGGTCAAGAGTTCAATGATTTTTTGGTTGCGGCCGTTAATCGCGACAACGCCTTGCCCGTCATTGCCTTCTTCCGCCAGAAAATAGGTGGGGCTGACCCCTAAAATACCGCTTAAAGCCACCAATTTGTTGACCCGAGGTTCACTTTGGTCATTTTCCCATGACTGCAATGTCTTGGGCTTAACGCCTAAAAGATTAGCCGTCATATGCAAGCTTAATCCCGCATGCTGCCGCGAATTGAAGATGCGCCCCCCAAGGCTTT
>CALFYS010000005.1 GCA_937952245.1 uncultured Alphaproteobacteria bacterium
CCCCCGTGTTATGTTCAGGCGGCACGATGGCCATGACCTGAAACACGCGCCCCATTTGTGCTGGCGAGGACAGGCGATCCACCGCCGCCGCGATCATCCGTCTTGTTTTAGGGTCAGCCGCCGCGCTTAATTGTTCAGCCCGTTGATAAAGCCCCAAAGCCTTCAGGAAATCCCCTTGATTGGTTGGGCCGAAAACCTTGCTATTTGATGCGGATGTTTTGATCGCGTTGAAATCAACCCATGCCGATACATCCGCCTTGCCCGGGGTCTCCAAAATATCGACAGGCTTGTGATCACGGACCGCTTGCACACTATCACCAAGGGGATTGGCTTTTCCGTAATCAATGATAAGCGCCGCGCCGCCATATTGGCGGATGTGCTGGCTGATTTGATCAATAACGGCAGGGAGTTGAGGCGCGGTTTCATAAATCTGGCCTGATGGCGCGTCATCCCATTGTTGTTCACCCGCTGGCGGGTCGTCAGATGGCATGGTGGATAGGCACAATTCATCATCACGGATCGTGACAATACGTTCATGCCAAGCGTCATCATGCTTGACCAATTGACGAATGGGCAAAGCATCAAAAAATTCATTGGCGATAAAGATCAGCGGGATGGGCGGCAGGTTGTCTAACGTGCTGTGATGGATAATGGGATTTGGTTTGAGGGCTGAAATCTGTTGTTGCTTGAGGGCAGGGCTGATTTCTAACATATGGATGGGCATATGCGCCTCGGGGGATTGGGCTTGAAGAAAAGGGGTGATGGCACGGAGCGCATCCGCCATCAAGGTGCCGCGGCCGGGCCCCATCTCAAATAGCCCTGCTTGGGTCAGGTTTTGTTGCTGGATTTGATCAAAAGCCCAAAGCCCGATCAACTCCCCAAACATCTGGCTAATCTCTGGGGCGGTGATGAAATCACCTTCCAGACCAAAACTGCGCCCTGACATATAATATCCATGTTCGGGGTGGCTTAAGGCCAATTCCATAAATCGATCAAGCCGCATGAAACCATGGGTTTGGATTTCGTCTTTGATAATGGCCAGCAATGGGGTCGTCATGATGATCTTAAGTCCCCTAAGGTTGCTTTTTAAAGGCAGATTGAATAAGCCACGCGCCAATCAAGACCATGGGCAGGGATAAGATTTGCCCCATGGTCACGCCGCTGACGATAAAGCCCAATTGTTGATCCGGTTGGCGGAAGTTTTCAACAGTGATGCGGGCGATGCCATAACCGCTGATGAAAATGCCCATCAACATCCCCGGGCGTTGCCGCGCGCCCATGCGCCATGCCACCACAAGGATCACGAATAACAACAGCCCTTCTAATAGCGCTTCATAAATCTGGCTGGGGTGGCGCGGCTCGCCATTGGTGCGGGGAAAGATCACCCCCCAGGGGACATCGGTGACGCGGCCATATAATTCACCATTGATGAAATTGGCCAGACGGCCAAAAAAGATGCCAATCGGCGCCACAAGGGCGATCAAATCCCCAAGGCCAATCATGGAGACATGGTGCTTTCTGGCGGTGAGGATAATAGCGATGACCATCCCCAAAAACCCGCCATGAAAGGCCAAGCCGCCTTCCCAAACCGCGAGTATTTTTTCAGGATGGCTCAAGAAATATGACGGGTTGTAAAACACCACGTAAACAAGACGGCCGCCCAAGATAATGCCGATGATACCCGTGTTGATCAGGCTGTCCAAAGGCGGATGGCCAATCGGGTCACCATCTTTGGCGGTGATCTTTTTCAGCATAAACCAGCCTAATAAAATCCCGCCGAGATACGCCAGCGCGTACCAGCGCAAATGAAAAAACCCAATGCTGAAAATGATCGGGTCAATTTCAGGGAAGGGCAGCGCCGCTGTGGTGATCTCAAACGTTTGATCTAGGGATAAGTTCAGCATGGTTAGGGTT
>CALFYS010000006.1 GCA_937952245.1 uncultured Alphaproteobacteria bacterium
GCCTAATCCTTGGTGATAATAGTCCCGATCCCATGTTCGGTGAATAATTCCACCAGCACGGCGTGGCGTTCACGGCCATCCAGAATAACCGCGGCTTCCGCCCCGCCTTCCACCGCGTCAATACAGGTTTCAACCTTGGGGATCATGCCGCCATTAATCGTGCCATCGGCGATCAACGCCCGGGCTTTGCTGATGGTTAATTTCTGAATATGTTCGCCATCTTTATTCAAGACGCCAGAAACATCGGTCAGCATCAACAGCCGCGTGGCGTTCATGGCCGAAGCAATCGCACCGGCGGCGGTATCGGCGTTGATATTATACGTCTCCCCATCTTTTGATGGCGCAACAGGGGCAATTACCGGCGTCATGCCGCCGTCGATCAACGCGTCCAGAACGCTGGTGTCAATGGCGGCAGGCTCACCCACAAAACCCAAATCAATATTATCTTCGATATTGCTATCGCCTTTGGCTTCGCCCAATTTGCGGGCGGTCATCAGGTTGCTGTCCTTGCCGGAAAGCCCAACCGCCCGGCCGCCTGCCATTTGCAGCGCGCCCACGATGGATTTGTTGATCGCCCCGCACAACACCATTTCCACCACGGAAACGGTATCCGCATCAGTGACCCTCAAGCCATTGATGAATTCAGATTGTATATCCAGTTTCTTCAGCATTTCACCAATTTGAGGGCCGCCGCCATGAACAACAACAGGGCACGCCCCCACTTGATTCAACAGCACCATATCATCGGCAAAACTGCGGATGGTTTCGGCTTCACCCATGGCGTGACCACCAAATTTGACCAGAATACGATGCCCTGAATATCGCCGCATATACGGCAGGGCTTCGGTCAAAACATTTGCTTTTGCCAACCAGTCATTGCGCTGGCCAGATGGGGTGATCGGTGTCTCCGCCATTGGTGTCTCCTTAATGCATCTTATGGCATCAATTTCGTGGCTTGAATGATTTGGTTTTGCCTGAAAATCAGCAGATAAGCAAGGTTT
>CALFYS010000007.1 GCA_937952245.1 uncultured Alphaproteobacteria bacterium
TGCGGTTCCTATTTGGTTAGTGCTGGCGTTGTTTTTGAATCACGTTGTTTTTGGCATCCGGCTGATTAAGTCCTTATGTTTCTTCCCTTTTGTGATTTCGCAAGTTGTTATTGGCCTGATCTTCACTTGGTTTTATGAACCGAACTACGGCGTGATCTCACCGTTGTTATCATGGGTGGGGCTTGAAGGTTGGGCCATTCTGGCAGATGAAGATTACGCCACTTACGGTATTATTTTTGCCGGTCTCTACCCACAAATTGCCTATTGCATGATCCTTTATCTGACGGGGCTTAACAACATCAGCGCCGACCAGATTGAGGCAGGCCGCATGGACGGCGCCAAAGGGTTTTCGTTGTTCTGGAATATTATTTTGCCCCAGCTTCGCCCCGCGACCTTCATCGCTGTTGTGGTGACCATTATCGGCTCGCTCCGAAGTTTTGATATGATCGCGATTATGACCCAAGGCGGTCCTTGGGGTTCAACCAATGTGCTGGCGTATTTCATGTTTGAACAAGCGTTGAGCGAATATGGTTACCGCATGGGTTATGGCTCTGCTATTGCCACGGTCCTGTTCTCGATCATGCTGGTGTATATCCTGTTCTTTGTGTATCGGATGTACCGTGATGAAAAGCGGGGGCTGTAGATGTTTCCGATCCCTATTCAAAAAAGAGGCCCTGTTCGGCAGGCAATATATAAAATCTCATTGCCTGTGGCATTGCTGATTTGGCTGGTGCCGTTATTGGGGGTGATGATGACCGCTGTCAGGGGGCCTGGTGATATTACAGCGGGCAATCTGTGGGGCACGCCATCGGAATGGATGCTGATCACCAATTTGACGGATGTTTTTACCAACACCCCGATGCTGCATTTCATCTTGAACAGTTTTAAAATCACCATCCCGACAATGCTGGGGGCGGTGGCATTAAGCTGTATGGCAGGGTTTGCGCTGGCGGCGTATCAGTTTAAAGGCAATTTATTGCTGTTCTTCACATTTGTTGCGGGCAATTTCATCCCGTTTCAAATCTTGATGATCCCTGTTCGTGATATGACCTTCCAATTGGGGTTGTATGACACAATTTCAGGTTTGGTGATGTTCCATGTCGCCTTCCAAACAGGGTTTTGCACGCTGTTTATGCGGAATTTCATCAAAGCACTGCCGTCTGAATTATTTGAAGCGGCGCGGATTGATGGCGCTTCTGAATTTAAGATTTTCTGGAAAATTGTATTGCCGCTGACAAGGCCAGCGATTGCCGCGCTTTGCGTATTGATCTTTACCTTTATCTGGAATGATTATTTCTGGGCGACGGTCTTGATTCAAGGCCAACACGCCATGCCTGTCACCGCAGGGTTGAAATCATTAAACGGCCAATGGATTGCGGCGTATCACTTGATTTCAGCAGGGTCTATTGTTGCGGCTATTCCGCCAATTCTGATCTTTTTCATCATGCAACGACATTTTATTGCTGGGTTAACATTAGGGGCCACGAAGGGCTAGCCTATTTTTTTGGAGAGTTGGATGACTAAAATCGCCATGATTGGTGCGGGAAGCACTGTTTTCATGAAAAACATCCTGACCGATATTTTGCTGGAGCCGCCGTTTAAAAATTGTGAAGTGGCATTGCAAGATATTGATGCCAAACGGCTGAAAACATCAAAGCTGGTCGCGGAAAAAATCGCTGAAAACTTGGCCGTTACCCCAAAAATCTTGGCAACGGAAAACCGCCGTGAAGCTTTGGCGAACGCTGATTATGTGGTGCTGATGATCCAAGTGGGTGGTTATAAACCATCAACCGTGATCGACTTTGAAATCCCTGCCAAATATGGCCTTAAACAAACGATTGCGGATACGCTGGGGATTGGTGGGATCATGCGGGGGCTGAGAACCGCGCCGGTCTTGGTGGATATTGCCAAGGATATGGAAGAGCTTTGCCCCGATGCTTTGATGCTGCAATATGTTAATCCGATGGCGATCAATTGCTTGGCGCTATCACGCTTTGCCCCTGAATTGAAATATGTTGGGCTATGTCATTCGGTGCAAGGTACCGCGCAAGATTTGGCCAATGATCTGGGCGAGAACATCAATGATATTGATTATGATTGCGCGGGCATCAACCATGTGGCGTTTTACACCCGATTTGAAAAACGCCTTGAAAATGGCCAGATGGAAGATTTATACCCAAGGCTAAAAGCGTTGGTTGAAACCAGAAATTACGGCGTGAATTATGACGGCTGCACCAATCACGTGCGCTATGAAATGCTCAAACGTCTCGGGTATTTCGTGACAGAATCATCTGAACATTTTGCCGAATATAACCCGTGGTTTATCAAAAACGGTCAGCCTGAATTGATTGAACAGTTTAATATTCCGATCAATGAATATATTCGCCGTTGTGAAAGCCAGATCGCGGATTGGGATCAGCAGGAAAAAGATTTGCTTTCAGATGCCCCCATGGTTTGCGAAAAGTCAGTTGAATACGCCGCCCGTATCATCACCGCTATTGAAACGGATACGCCGGATGTGATTTACGGCAATGTCCTCAATGACGGGTTGATCAGCAACCTGCCGAACAACAGTTGCGTTGAAGTGCCTTGTGATGTCACGGGCAAAGGGCTTATCCCTCGGGCGGTGCCTGATCTGCCGCTTCATCTTGCGGCGATTATGCAAAGCAACATCAATGTGCAACAATTGACGGTAGAAGCGCTGTTAACAGGGCGCAAAGAGCCGATTTATCACGCCGCGATGATGGACCCTCATACGGCGGCTGAACTGAACCTTGATCAAATCTGGCATATGGTCGATGACTTGATCGAGGCGCATACAGGGTGGTTGCCTGAATTTAAATAGGATCACGCCATGGATAAGAAAATCATGGACAGAGGCGGCGGGCGTCTATTGCGCCTCTACAGCCAAAACCCACGCGATTATACCGCTTTTGAAGGACTGCCGCCTGTTGATAGTTCTTCTGCCCATATGCGGTGGCATCCTCTGCGCCAAGAATGGATTGGTTATTCATCTGCCCGTCAGGGGCGGACGTTTCTTCCCAATACAGCAGAATGCCCACTGTGCCCCATGACAGAAGGGGGGGCATTGACCGATATTCCGTTGAATGATTACGAGATCGCGATTTTCACCAACAGGTTTTCAGCGCTTTCAGCCGAACCCGCCCCGCCGCCATCGCTTTCCGTTGACGCGACAAAGGGCAAAGGATATTGCGATGTCGTCTCTTACAGCCCTGACCATAACGCTAGTTTTGCCACGATCGGAACAGACCGTATTGAATTGCTGATCGAAGCGATTGGTGAACGCTGTCATGAAATCTATCAAGATGAAGACATCCTATGGGCGTTGCCTTTTGAAAATAGAGGTCGTGAAATTGGCGTGACATTGGATCACCCCCATGGTCAGATTTATGCCCTCAGCCATGTGCCGCAAGCGGTAAAAACACAAGCGGAATCGTTTCTTCTGGCCAATCCATTAGCAAATATGAAAACAGATATTCCACGCCATCTGGTGATTGCTGAAAACGAGACAGGCATGGCGTTTTGCCCCGAATGGGCGCGGTATCCATTTGAAGTTTGGGTCGCGCCCTTTCAACGGATGGCAGACCCCAGCCGAATGACCGCCCAAGACCGTGCTGGTTTCGCCGCTTTAATGGCGATAACAGCAGAGAAGTTGGATGCCGTATTTGATGCGCCTATGCCCTATGTCATGAGCTGGCAGATTGCGCCAAAAACTTATGAAGACCATCACCATTTCCATTGTGTGTTTCAGCCATTGAAACGGTCTCGCAACAAACAAAAATATCTGGCATCGGTGGAACAGTTCACCGGATTCTTTCTTGTTGATCTGCCGCCAGAACGCGCGGCGGATATATTGAATGGCAAAGCAGAAGCCGATGAGTGAGGCTCTCTTTACGTCAACTTTTAATGCCAAGCCTGCCATGTCAGCATTTGCCCATGGGCGGGCAAATCTCATTGGCGATCACACGGATTATAATCAGGGTTTTGTTTTGCCTTGTTTGCTGACCCACCGCACCCATGTTTCTATAGCATGGACAAATGATGGCATGATCAGCGGCGTTTCCGATGATTTTGGCAAAGCATCACGACCCATCGAAGCCCATTGCGACGGCACATGGCTTGATTTTGTCACAGGCGCGATTGCTCTTTTAAAACCGCATGGGCTTAAGGCGAATGGCATAAACCTTGCGGTATCTTCAACCGTACCTCCGGGGGCAGGGGTGTCATCGTCGGCGGCATTGGAAATCGCCTTGTTGCGCGCCATGGTGCAATCGACAGGGATCAATACTATTGACCCGACGAACATGGCTTTTATCGCCCAAAAAATTGAACATGATTTTATCGGCACAAAATGCGGGATCATGGATCAAATGGTGGTGTCGGTTGCTGACCAAGGCCAAGCGATGTTGCTGGATTGCATGAGCCATGAGATCGAATTGGTCAATTTCTTTACCTCTGGCGTGTTTTTAGTGATTCATTCAGGCTCAGGGCGGAAACTTTCCGAAGGCTTATACAACACCCGGCTTCAGGAATGCCAGAACGCGTCCATATCATTGCAACGGGAAAGCTTAAGGCAAGCATCGCTTGATGATTTGCCCAAGATCGCCGACCCGATAGAACTGAAAAGAGCACGTCATGTGATTTCTGAAAATCAGCGGGTGCTGGACGCGGCGGCGGCATTAAAAGCGGATGCCCCTGAAGAATTTGGCCTATTGATGAACCAAAGCCACGCCTCCTTGGCGGAAGATTATGATGTCTCCAGCCCTGAATTGGACAAGCTTGTTGATGTTTGCCAGAATAATCAAGCCTTGGGGGCAAGGCTGACAGGGGCAGGTTTTGGCGGCTGTGTTGTGGTGCTGACCCGGCCTGAACACCAGACTCAAATTCTATCAGCGGTTAAAGACCAATGCCCTCAGGCTTATTTGGTGGATTGCATTCAATAGCCTTAAGGGGCCGTTTTCATGACGGCCACACCAGCCGGTTCAACCCATCGGTCACCCAAAATCACCTCACCTTTGATACTGTCAGGAATCATTGCTTTTTCAGGGCCGTAATTGATGAAAATCGCCAGATCCCCTCGCTCCCTAACCCGCAAATAGGGCGGCAGGTCATGGGTTTTTAACCCTGCATCTTCAAGGGCTGATTTTAAAACAGCGCGCAATGTTTTCGCATCCGGCCAGCCCAATAAATAGCGGGCTTTATTGGATGTGGTCATCAAGCTGTTTTCAATATTTTCACCAGTGGCGGAAAGCTGTCGTGCTTCTTCTCGCCATACAGAGACACGGCATTTTTCACCCTTCCAAGTGAGCTCAACAGGGCATTGCCGTGGCAGGGCATCAACACGGGTGATTGTCGCCCCAATCAGGCGGCTTAACGGCCCAGGGGCAAGGTTTTCAGGCAATTGGAAATCGGCTGTTTTTGCCCCTGTCCGAGGGCCCGCAAGAATAACTGCTGATGAATTTTCAAGCCGTTCGGCCAAATCGTCGGATACAGTCATCAATGAAGGCAAAAGGATCAATTTGTAGCCATCAATATTGTCTTGAGGGCCAATCACATCAACGGTGGCGCCATTTTGTCGTGCCGCGCCATAAACATCCAGCAACAGCCGCAAATAATGAAAATCTTCGGTCTGGCCATCCAGCATTGTCATCCAATCGGCGGTGTAATCATGGATCAACGCAACAGGGGCTTGGGTGTTTTGCGGCAATTCAATCTTGTTGATTTCATCGTTAAACCTTTGAACTTCGAGCAACCCGGGGGCATCAGTATCATCCCGCAATTTTAATCCGGCGTGCATTTGTTCTTGAGCAAAAGGAGATTGCCGCCAGCGGAAATAGCTGACCACTTCCGCCCCATGGGCTACCGCTTCCCATGACCACATCCGCACCGCCCCCGGGGCAGGGATGACATTATGCCGAGCCCAATTAACAGGGCCGGGTTGTTGTTCCATCACCCACAACCGCCCCATACCGCGATAAAGATCGTGATGAAAGGCTTGGAAATCTGGATCACCTGTTCTCAGGCAATCTTGTTCCAATTTTTCATCTTTGCGGGCGGCGGTTTGCATATTTTGCAACATCCCCAGCGGATAACTATCCCATGCCGCAATATCAAGGTCTTCCGCCACAACACGGTGATCAAATTGGTTAAACATCCCCATGTAATTATGGCTGATGGGGCGGTCAGGGCTGGCCTTGCGGATAATCGCGACCTGTTCAAGGTTAAAGGCTTTAATCGCATCACTGCTGTAGCGGTAAAAGTCCAAAGCATGGGCAGGGTTGGCTTCGGTCACGGTTAAATTGGGCAGATCAATCTCATCAAAATTGCGGTAGGTCATGGACCAAAAAACATTGCCCCAAGATTGATTTAAACGGTCAATGTCACCGTAACGTTCAGCCAACCACCGCCGAAAGCCATAAAGGGCAGAGGGGCAATATGAAACCGCTGTATCATGACAGCCGTATTCATTATCGGTTTGCCACGCCTGAACATAGGGGTTGTTGCCATACCGTTCAGCGATCAATTTGGTGATGCGCTGACTTTCGTGACGATAGCCTTGATGGGCGAAACTGTAATGACGGCGAGACCCGAATTTCCGTGGCTGGCCATTGGCATCAATAGCGATCATATCTGGCATTTGGTCAACCAGCCATTTGGGCGGAGTGGCGGTTGGCGTGCACATGATAATTTTCAGCCCCGCTTGCCCAAGAGTTTCAACCGCGTCATCCAACCATTGCCATGATAATTTCCCGGGTGATGGTTCTATGACCGCCCAAGAAAATTCAGCAATCCGAACCCATGATAAGCCCGCGTCAACCATGGATTGAGCATCGGATGCCCATTTGGATCGCGGCCAATGTTCAGGATAATAGCAAACGCCTGTCGCGGGGAATGAAGCCATATCAGGATGATTTTATCGACAGGCTTAAACCATCAGCATCAAAATAATGCCATTTGTCTTTCGGGGCCGTAAGGTGGATGTCTTGACCAATGGCGATTTTGCCATCTTCCGGCAATTTCGCTGTTAACTCCATGCCGTCACCATGGCTGACATAAGCCAGAATGTATTCCCCTAAATGTTCCATATAACGGATTTTCCCGCTGATATTGGCTTTGGCTTTGGTTGAAACGGTCAGGTGTTCAGGCCTAATGCCCAGATAGTGGGTCGCCTTCGGCCCTTTATGTTTAAGCGTGGACGCGGGTAAAATATTCATCTTTGGGCTGCCAATAAATTCAGCAACAAATAAATTGATGGGATTGTTATAAAGTTCAACCGGTGAGCCGACCTGTTCAATAATGCCATTGTTCAGCACAACAATTTTATCAGCCAAGGTCATGGCTTCGACCTGATCATGGGTCACATAGATCATGGTTGCGCTTAATTGTTCATGGAGTTTTGCAATCTCAAGCCGTGTTTGAACACGCAAAGCAGCATCAAGATTGGATAAAGGTTCATCAAATAAGAACACTTTTGGATCACGGACAATGGCACGGCCAATGGCAACACGTTGACGCTGGCCACCGGATAAATGTTTGGGCAAACGATCAAGGTAAGGGGTGATTTGCAGAATTTCCGCCGCTTCATGCACCCGTGACTTAATCTCATCCTTGGGGGTTTTGGCTTGCCGCAACCCAAAGGCCATATTTTCAAAAACAGTCATATGCGGATAAAGCGCATAAGATTGGAACACCATAGCGACACCACGTTCCGCGGCGACAACATCGTTCACAATCTCATCTTCAATGGCGATTGTGCCGGCAGAAATTTCTTCCAACCCGGCGATCATGCGAAGCAATGTTGATTTGCCGCAACCCGATGGCCCCACAAAGACGATGAATTCCCCTGAATTGATCTCAAGGTCAACGCCGTGAATGACTTGAATCTTGCCATAAGACTTTTCGACTTGATCGAGTTTTAGCTTAGCCATGTTATTCATCCATTAACACTTTACCAAAATAGACTAACTTTCATTCTGTTTAAATCAATATAAATCGGCGGCATAGCCACGGGCTTTATTTCGGTTTACTCACCTTTATTTACGGGATCAGCATATTGGCTGTGAAACGCGGCTTCATGCTGAATTATATCGTTTTTTACAGCTCTTCTTTATGTCATAAAATATTCAATTCTTACGCTTATCATCATTTAAGATTATTGCCTTTTTTGGCCTTAAACCTCAGCCCTGTAGGATTATCTTTTGATATGACCTCGCCGTCACGAAAAGGAAATTCAGCCGACCAGCCCTATGACCTTTTTGTCATTGGGGGCGGTATTAATGGTTGCGGGATCGCGCGTGATGCGGCAGGGCGCGGCCTTAAGATGGGGCTTGCGGAACTGAACGCTCTGGCGTTTGCTCGGGAGACACAGGGTTGCACTCTGTAT
>CALFYS010000008.1 GCA_937952245.1 uncultured Alphaproteobacteria bacterium
GGAAGAATTCACGATGTACCCATTTACGCTGTCCCGGGCAATCCTGTGGCGGCATTTGTCTGTTATCGTTTGCTGGCGGCACCCTTGATGGGCTTGCGCCAAGGCCAGCCGCTTGCCCCATTGCTTAAAATTCCTGCCCCCGCTGATTTCAGCCAGCGTCACCGCAAAGGTCGGGCGGAATATTTACGCGCCCGCATCACGGATCAAGGCATTGTGTTAAACGGTCGCCCCGGGGCTGGGGTTCTCACATCCTTGACGGGGGCGCATGGATTGGTTGAAATTCCCGCTGATCATGACGATGTTAAAAAAGGTGATATTCTTCATTTCATTCCGTTTCGGGAGGCTGGATTATGAAGATCATGTATTTCGCGTGGATGCGAGAACATACAAATTGCGCGGAAGAACATTTGGCAAAGCCTGATAATGTTCAGACCGTTGCCGATTTGGTCACCCATCTTAGGCAGAAATCCCCGGGGCATGACAAAGCGCTATCGAATATGGAGGTTGTGCGGGTTGCCGTTAACCTCACCTATTGCCCCCTTGATACGCCAGTGACCGACCAAGATGAAGTCGCCTTCTTCCCCCCTGTCACCGGAGGATGAGATGACGGTCAGAGTTCAAACCGAAGATTTTGATATGGCGGCGGAATATCGCCAATTAAGCACCGCCCCCCAAGGCGAAATCCCCGGGGCGGTGGTGACCTTCACCGGCCTTGTCCGTGATCTTTATCAAGACAAAACCATCCATGCCATGACGTTAGAACACTACCCAGGCATGACCGAAAAAGAACTCAACCGGATTTACGACGAGGCCATGGCACGCTGGCCAATCACCAAAGCCACGATTATCCATCGCGTGGGACGTCTTTTGGCAGGCGAGCAAATCGTTTTTGTCGGCTGTGCCTCCCCCCATCGAGAGGCCGCTTTTGAAGCCTGCCATTTCATCATGGATTTTCTGAAAACAGACGCGCCCTTCTGGAAAGCCGAAGAAACCGACGCGGGCATCTCATGGGTGGATGCCCGGGATACGGATCAAACCGCGCTTAAAAAATGGCAGAAATAGCCAAATGGCAAAATTAGCCTAATTGCAGAAAAAGATTGAGCAGAAGCCGATTAGGCTTCGCCCCGCACCAATTTAGCGTATTTATCCATCACCGATTGGCAAAGACCGCCGGGGTTGAAACTGTGATCACCAATGCTGGAAACAGGGGTGACTTCAGCCGCTGTCCCGGTCAGGAAACATTCGGTCACATTGGCCAATTCTTCGGGCATGATATGACGTTCAACAACTTCATACCCCATGTCTTGTGCCAATTTCACCACCGTTTGGCGGGTGATGCCATTCAAGAAACAATCGGGCTTCGGCGTATGGATTTTGCCATCGTCCATCAAGAAGAAGATATTCGCGCCTGTGGCCTCCGCGATATAACCGCGGTAATCCAGCATCAGCGCATCGGTATAGCCTTGGCGTTCGGCTTCATGCTTTGACATGGTGCAAATCATATAAAGCCCTGCTGCTTTTGAATGAACAGGGGCTGATTCAGGGCTGGGGCGTTTCCAACTGGCCAGACCAAGGCTGATCCCTTTCATTTTCAATTCAGGGTCAAAATAACTGTCCCATTGCCACGCCGCGATCAACACATGGGTCTTGGAATGCTGGGCGGATACCGCCATCATTTCACTGCCGCGCCATGCCACAGGGCGGATATACCCATCGGTGATGTTATTGGCTTTCAGCACAGCGTTTTTGGCTTCAAGGATTTCTTCATCCGAATACGGCAATTTGAAATCAAGCAGGCGGGCTGATTCACGGAACCGTTTGGTATGCCATTCGGATTCGAAAATCGCACCGTTATAAGCGCGCTCACCTTCAAACACGCTGCTTGCATAATGCAACCCGTGATTCAACACATGGGTCTTGGCATCGCGCCAATCCACCATTTCACCGTTAAACCAGATCGTCCCGTCGCGATCGTCAAAAGGAACAATATCCATCAGCATGCCCTCAGTTTATTGGCCAAATATTTTCGTGAATGGCCATGTTAGAAAAATCATTGTCAAATTGAACACAATACTTCAAGATAAGTCAACATGGCTGACATAAAATTATCACCAAACCCTCTGATCTTAAGAGAGGATGTTTTAAGAAAGAGCATTGAGCAAATGTTCTTTGCTTATCGTGACTTCACGGGTGAGGCCGATGCCATCTTGGCGGAACAAGATATGGGGCGGGCGCATCACCGCGTGATTTATTTTGTTGGGCGCAATCCTGATATTATGGTCAGCGACCTTCTGAATATTTTGAACATCACCAAACAATCCTTGTCGCGGGTTTTATCGCGGCTGGTGGATGATGGTTATATTCGCTCCACCCCCGGCCCTGTTGATAAAAGGCAACGCCTGTTATCCCTCACCGACAAGGGCGTGGCGCTTGAACGTGAATTAACCCGGGTTCAAATGGCGCGGTTCAGCCGTGCCTATAAACAAGCTGGGGTGGATTCAGTCGATGGATTCTTGCGGGTGCTGAGCCATATGACCGATGACAGCAGCCATACCAGCACCCCCGCCAGCAATAACGATCAAATCAGGGGCAATGGGTTGGCGGCAAAGCAGGCCAAAGGCGCCAAAGGGGAAGGTTAATCCCATGGCCACTGATCTGGATCAATCTAATGATATTGCCCTTGGGAAAGACACCCCACCCAAAGCTCATATCCTGATTATTGATGATGATGATAAACTGCGCCAGTTGATCAGCCGTTTTTTGATCGACCAAGGTCACCGTATCACCGAAGCCGCCAGCGCCGAAGAAGCACGGGAACGGTTAAACGGCATGATCTTTGATTGCCTTGTGGTGGATATTATGATGCCCGGCGAATCCGGCCTTGATCTGGTTCGTGACCTGAAATCGAAAATGCCTGAAATGCCGTGTTTGATGCTGACCGCCATGGGGGAGCCTGGGCATCGTCTTCATGGGCTGGAAATTGGCGCTGACGATTACATGACCAAACCTTTTGAGCCTTTGGAATTGGCCTTAAGGCTGAAAAATATTCTGGCACGTCAGCAAGCCGCCCTCGCCCAAACGCCGCCATCTTCATCATTATCATCAGCCCCAGAACAATCGGTGCATTTCGGCCCTCATGTCTTTGATCGTGATCGCCAGCAACTCACCACACGGGGGCAACGCCAGCATTTGACCACCGCCGAAAAAGACTTGCTCCGGTGTTTTTGCGATCGGCCACAGGAAATATTATCAAGAGAAGAACTCTCTGCTATGCTTGGGGGCAAGATGGAAGGTCGCAGTATTGATGTGGCGGTGGCGCGGTTGCGCCGCAAGATTGAACCCAGCCCCAGCAAACCGATCTATCTCTTGACGGTGCGCGGACGCGGCTGGTCGCTGGAAACCGACACGCCATATTGATGCCACCAACGCGCGTTATGTCATTGTTTTAATAAAGGCGATATAGTTATGGGTATATTGGCCAACATCATCACTTAGGGTTGCAACAAAAGGCTGGCAAAGAAAATAATGAAATCCTTAATGCCCAAACGATTATTCACCCGCCTTTTGGTGATCGTCATGGTTCCCATGGTGATCGTGCAGGTGGTGACAATTCTGGTGTTTTATGAACGCCATTGGGATACCGTGACCCGCTATATGGCGACCAATTTAACCGCTGATTTGACCGTGGTGATTGACCAATACGCCGCCAATCAAACCCCCGAACAATTTGAAGCCACCCGCCTTTACGCGTGGCGGTATTTCTTTTTTGACCTGTCGTGGAAAGATGGCGGTATCCTTGATCAGGAAACAGCCCTGCAACCCAGCAATTATGCGGGCAATACCTTGCAAAAAACACTGGCCAGCAAATTATCTTACCCCCATCGGCTTGATCTCAATCACAGCAACGACCGACTGGCGGTTGATGTGCAATTTCCTGATGGCGTGATGACCATCACCGCTGACCGCAAACGTGTGTTCAGCTCAACCTCGCTTTTGGTGATTCTTTGGTCGGTGAGCACCTCCATCTTATTCTTTGGCATTGCGGTGATGTTTATCAGAGGCCAAGTGCGCCCGATCATCCGTCTGGCAAAAGCCGCCCGCGCCTTGGGGTTAGGACGGCCATCTCCTGATTATAAACTGGCTGGCGCGCAAGAAGTCCGCTTAGCGGGGCAAGCCTTTCAAGCCATGCGGCAACGCATCCAACGGCAATTGGTGGAACGAACTGAAATGCTGGCCGGGGTTTCCCATGATCTCCGCACGCCGCTCACCCGCATGAAATTGCAATTGGAATTCATGCCCGATGGCGCTGAAAAAAATGGCATCAAAGATGACATCCTTGAGATGGAAAGCATGATCAATGATTACATCAATTTCGCCAGCAATGCCGTGATGGAAGAGATGGTCGATGTTGATTTGCGCCAGTTGATCCATGACAGCATCGCCAGTTTTGGCCTTCAAAAAGACCAATTGCACTTCACCAACCCTGATGCCTCAATCGCTTCCATTCCCTTGCGCCAGCGCAGCATCAGGCGCGCCGTGGACAACCTGATCAGCAACGCCATTCGCCATGCCGATCATTGCCAGATCAGCACCACCATGGATCAAGAACAAATCCAAATTATCATTGATGATGATGGCCCGGGCATCCCCAAAGATCAGCGTATCGCTGTCATCAGGCCATTTGTTCAATTTGAAAAATCACCAGAAAACAAAGGCGCAGGCCTAGGCCTGTCCATCGCCCATGACGCGGCCATCAGCCATGGCGGCAATTTATTGCTGGGCGAATCCCCCATGGGCGGGTTGCGGGTCAGGTTGCAACTGCCCATCTGATGGATTGATGTGATTTGAAACCGTCAGGCTTAATGCATCCGCGCGCCATTCGGCACAGGATGGTCAAGCCCCATCAGCACCACATGGCCATTTTCATCCGCCGCACCAAGGGTCAACACTTCTGACATGAACGGCCCGATTTGACGCGGCGGGAAGTTCACAACCGCCATCACTTGCCGCCCCAACAGATCATCCTTGCCATAATGATGGGTGATTTGAGCCGATGATTTTTTCACCCCAATCTCATCCCCAAAATCAATGGTCAGTTTCCACGCGGGCTTTCGGGCTTCAGGGAAGTCATCCACTTGGGTGATCGTGCCGGCACGAATATCGACTTTCATAAAATCATCAAATTCAATCATGGTCTTGGGTCTTATCTGTTGTTGGTTTTGGGATAATCATTAATGTCGAAGCGAGGCTTTCAGCCTGTTTAAGGCGTTGATCCAAGGTGCGGATCGTCACCGCGAGATCCGCCGTGTCATCTTGGAACCATTCGCGCTGGCATGATAGCGCCACGCCAGAAAGACCTTTGACTTGCAGCATTCCCATTAGGCCGGATGTATCCACCCCCGCAAGGTTGAGCAATGTCTTCGATGCGATATTCAACCGCGTCACCATCATGGTCGCCAGCAATGGGTTCAACACCGAGGCTTTGTTCAAGGCTTTGATCACCGCTTTATGAGGGGCGTAAGCTTCATATCGGGCAATCAGGCCTTCTAGGATTTTTTCACGGGGGCTGGCATCTTGGTCTTCGGCAAAATCTTCAGCCAATTGCGCCATCACTTTATCGTCAAGGTCACGCAGGCCTTGATCCGCCGCCATCATCATATCCGGGAAAAGACGGCGCACCACCGCCACATCATGACCTGAATGTTGCGCCAGAAGATTGGCATCAATCGCCGCGTAATCATGATCATGCAATGCCATAATCATGGCCGCGCCAATATCAACCCTAATCTGATCCAACTGATCTTTTGACGATGCCATATCAATCACCCTTCTCTCTCTACTAGAGATAGGATGATTTATGCTATTTGCCAAGTTCCTTTGAACGATCCCGCGCGGCAATCACCGCTTTGGCCATCAAATTATGCAGGCCATTTTCATCCATCAGAACATCAAGGGCGGCTTGGGTGGTGCCATTGGGGCTGGTTACATTAATGCGCAACTGGCTTGCCGATTGGTCACTTTCTTCCATTAAATCCGCCGCTCCACCGATGGTGGCAGCCGCCAGTTTTGCCGCCAATTCAGGCTTCAGCCCCGCCGTGATGGCGGCGCTTTCCAAAGCCTCGCGCATCAAAAACACATAAGCCGGACCAGAACCTGAAACCGCGGTCACCACATCCATATCGGCTTCATCATCAAGGTCAACAACGTCACCGATCACCGCCATCATGCGGCGGGTCAGGGCGGTCATCTCCGGTGAGACCGCTTGATCAAAAATCATCGCCGTGATGCCTTTTCCAATCGCCGCCGGCGTGTTTGGCATGGTTCGGATAATCGGCTGGCTCTCCCCCAAATGATCTTTTAAACTCTGCATGGTGATGCCAGCGGCGATCGACAAAAACACCGTGTCATCATGGCTGATCGCCTTCAGGCTGGGCAGAGCATCGGGCAACATTTGCGGTTTCATGGCCAGCACAATCAAGTCAGGTTGAGCGCCCTCACCCCAATCATGATCATCAAGGGATTTTAGCGCCACCACCCGATCATCACGGCAGGCGATATGCCCATCATCCAGCATCGGGTCAAGAACAGTGAAATCCAGCCCGTCATCCAATTGCGCCAACCAGCCCTCAAGCATGGCTGATCCCATTTTGCCGCATCCTGCAAGAAGGATTCTCGTCATGGTGTATCCATTCGTTTGTGATTAATCGTTATTGATATAAATCAGTTTACGCTGAACCAAGGGTTTCCATCAATGCTGTCGTTGACGCGGTTTCCGCGCTGACAACACCGGTGGCGATCTGGAAAAACGCCGGATAAGCCCGCTCGCATTCCCCAAGGGTCATATCAATCAAATCTTCGATCTGTTCAGGGGTCGCGCCGCCTGTCCCGCGAAGAAGCAAGTTATGGCGGAACACAACACCGCCGTCGTCTTCGATCAAATCGAAATGCCCCATCCAGATATTTTGGTTCAATCGACTCAACACCCGGCGGGCTTCGTCCATTTGCTGATCAATAATGAAAATATCAAGCCCAACATTAATATGCAGGGCGCTGAATTGATCCTGCCACGTCAGCGTCAAGGAATAATCAGACCATTTGCCCGGCACTTCCACGGAAACTTCATGGGGACTGGCATGGTGCAACCGCCAATCATTGGCATCAACAAAACCCTGCACCAATTCAATGGGGTGGCCGAGGGGGGCTGATTGTGATGGGGCGCGTACCTGCATTGGAATCTCCTTATCTTTATTTTTGACCAAGAGACCCTGAATTGTAAAACACTATATTTAGTAGGTGAGTGATGCGCTAAACACATAATTTTGTGGAATCCGCGCAAATCGTTAGATTCTGGCGATTCACCCCTTCAGCCTCTTTTAAAACCGATTTGATAAAAAATTTCCTCACACCCCCTGCCGCCATCGGTTTGACGGTTTTGCCGCCATCGGGCGATGATTCGCCCACCGATTCTCCGCAATATTTTCTTTTGGAAAGGGCGATGCGGGATTGGCATAAGGGATTGCCATGTGGGTATTGGCATGGGGGAATGCCATCAGGTATGATAGAAGAACTCCAACATTCCCGATCACAACCCTAACCATGCTGAACTTATCCCTAGATCAAACGTTTGAGATCACCACAGCG
>CALFYS010000009.1 GCA_937952245.1 uncultured Alphaproteobacteria bacterium
GAACCCCCGACACGCGGATTATGATTCCGCTGCTCTAACCAACTGAGCTACTCCGCCCCAAGTAAAATTGCCATTTTCAAAACCCGTCTTAAAACCCACATTCAATACCCGTGGTCAGTCTGGCAATTCAGGGCAACAACATCACTGTTGCCGTGGGGATTAATTAGAGAATTCCGATCCATCGGTCAAGCGGAAAACAGCATCAACGCCAAGAAAATCATGATAAGGCACAAACGCCATCACGGCGGAAATCCGCCTCATCACAACCATGATAAAAATCCTAAAGATTGGCTTTGGTGGGCGCCGCCACAATCCAGCCGCCGCCCAACACCAGATCAGGGTTTTCGGCATCATAGATCGCCGCCGCCTGCCCCGCCGCAATACCGTATTGCGCATCATCCAAGGTGAGCTCAGCCACCCCGCCTGTGCCGTCTTCTGGCCAAGCGGTGATCACGGCGGGCATAGCCGGCGCGGTGTTCCGCAAACGGGCCAGCACTTTTTGCCCCGGTGTCGGCGCATCAGGGCTGATCCAATTGACGTCATTGATCTGCACCATGGCGCAGGCCAGCAATTCTTTTTCCCCAACAATAACTTGATGTTTAGCGGCATTAATCGCCACCACATAAAGCGGTTCATCGGAATCTTTCCGCCCGCCAATACCCAAGCCCCGCCGCTGGCCAATCGTGTAGTCGATCACCCCTTGATGCTGGCCCAGCACCGTGCCGTCATGATGGATAATTTCCCCCGCTTCCACCGCGCCAGGGCGCAAACGCCGCACGACATCGCCATAACGGCCGTTTGGCACAAAGCAAATATCTTGGGAGTCGGGCTTGTCGTGAATGCCGAGGCCAAACCGTTTGGCATGGCGGCGGGTTTCATCTTTATCCATGCCGCCCAACGGAAAGCGGAGGTAATCCAATTGGTCCGGCGTGGTGGCAAACAGGAAATAGGACTGGTCTTTGCCATCATCCACGCCGCGTTTTAACATCGCTTTGCCATCGACCATATCACGGCGTACATAATGCCCTGTCGCCAGACAGGCTGCGCCCAAATCGCGAGCGGTCTTCAACAAATCGACAAATTTCACCGTCTGGTTGCAGCGCACACAAGGGATCGGGGTTTCGCCGCGCAAATAGCTATCGGCAAAATCATCCATCACTTGGTCTTGGAAACGGGATTCATAATCCAGCACATAATGTTTGATGCCCAGCATCGCCGCCACGCCGCGGGCATCATGAATATCCGAGCCCGCGCAGCACGCGCCTTTCGCCTTAACCGCTTCGCCATGGTCATAAAGCTGTAAGGTGATGCCAACAACATCATAGCCTTCTTCAACCAAGAGCGCCGCTGTCACCGAGGAATCCACCCCGCCAGACATCGCCACCACGACACGCGTATCCTTAGGCTCGCCTTTAAACCCCAGTGAGTTTAGGCCAGCATCAGAAGCGTGGATTGTGGCGGCGGGTGCTGACATTAGTCATCCTCAGGCAAACGAACCTTAAGACCATCCAATTCATCGGTCAGTTTAATCTGGCAACCGAGGCGAGATGTTTCTTCAAGGCCAAAAGCCAAATCCAGCATATCTTCTTCATCTTCAGAAGGGCTGCCGGTGGCGGCGACCCAAGCTTCATCCACGACCACATGACAGGTCGCGCATGAAAGGCTGCCGCCGCACGTGCCTTCGATTCCAATACCGTTATCACGGCCAATTTCCATAACGCTTAATCCGGCATCGGCTTCAACGGTCACTTCACTGCCGTCACGTTTGACGAAAATCACTGATGGCATTCTTTTCTCCATGGGGGTTGGTCAAATCAAAAAATTCAGGCTTGCTTATAGAACTTAAGCCAAGTTTCGGCAAGCCTCTCAAAATCTTCTTTTTCGGTATTCCAGCCGCTTGATATACGGATGGTATAGGGCGCGAGATCGTCATGACCCATCGCCGTTAAAACATGGCTGGACGCGACTTTGCCCGAAGAACAGGCCGCGCCCGCGCTCACCGCAAAGCCCGCCAGATCAAAATTCATCATTTGCGTTTCCGCCCGCTGATTGGGCATGGCAATGGCGGTGGTGTTGGGCAAGCGTTTTGCCCCCTGCCCCAGCACCTTGGCATCAGGGGCTTCGGCCAGAATATGCGCTTCAAATTCATCATGGCATTGGCGCAATTCTTCATGGCTTAGAACAGCCTTTTCAATAGCGCTGGCCGCCGCCCCAAAACTGACAATGCCGCTTAGGTTTTCGGTCCCCGGCCGTCTGTTTTTTTCTTGGCCGCCGCCATTCATCCGCGGGAAGGACGCCAACCCTTGGCGTTGGATCAACGCCCCTGTGCCCGTCGCCGCGCCAATCTTATGGCCCGACAGCGCCATCATATCGACCCCTAATTCGGCAAAATGAATTGGCATTTTCCCCAAGGCCTGCACCGCATCACAATGCACAAGATGACCATGGCGATGGGCAATATCCACCACCTCTTTAATCGGCTGGATCACGCCTGTTTCATTATTCGCCATCATCACCGCGATGATACTGCCGGAAGGGGCGTTCGCGGCGTCGTCTTCTAAAGCATCCAGGTCAATCACGCCATCGCCATCAACCGCGACCCGCAATCCATCCGGCGCGTTATCCAGCACCGCCACGTGTTCAATGCTGGAGGTGATTATAAGAGGTGCTTCCCGCATCAACGCCATGGCATTGGCTTCTGTTCCGCCTGAGGTGAAGATGACTTCTTCAGGCATCGCGCCGCAAAGATCAGCCAATTGCCGGCGGGCGGTTTCAATCTGGTGGCGGGCGGCCTGACCATAGGCATGAACCGAAGACGCGTTCGCCGGCGGCCCCAAGACATCCAGCATGGCGGCGCGCGCTTCATCCCTCAACGGGGCGGTGGCGTTATAATCAAAATAAATCGTCACATTTCTGTCCGTGAAGGCGGTTGATCGTCTTGATCATCTTCAACGTCATGGCCAGATGCCCGAACATCCACCGCGGGGGCATCCGTGGTATTGGCATCGGGCTGGCCTTCCAACGCGTTCAGGCGTGAGCGCAAGGATTGCACTTCATCCAGAAGGCCGGTGATGGCACGGTCCCGCGCATCAGAGGTTTGATCCGTTGGCGTGCCATAAGCGTTAAACACCGGCGCGGCATG
Organism: uncultured Alphaproteobacteria bacterium; assembly: GCA_937952245.1. Taxonomy (GTDB): domain Bacteria; phylum Pseudomonadota; class Alphaproteobacteria; order Puniceispirillales; family UBA1172; genus JAGWAQ01. Next base: position 3,143 of record CALFYS010000009.1, read on the forward strand.
AGGCTTTTTCGCCGCTACCGCGCGCGCCGGAATGCCCGTGACGGTAATCCCCACGGCCACATCTTTGACCACCACAGAATTTGCCCCCACGCGAGCGCATTTATTGACGGTAATCGGCCCCAAGATTTGCGCCCCCGCACCGACAATCACGTCATCGCCAATGGTGGGATGGCGTTTGACCTGACGCTGGCTATCGCTATCAACAGAAGGCAGAAGCCCCCCCAAGGTGACCCCATGATAGAAGGTCACGTCATTGCCAATCTCAGCGGTTTCACCGATCACAACACCCATGCCGTGGTCGATAAAGAACCGCCGTCCAATCTTGGCGCCGGGGTGGATTTCAATGCCGGTGAACCAGCGCGCCAGTTGCATAATGAACCGCGCCGGAAATTTAATCCCCATGCCCCAAAGCCGATGAGACAAGCGATACGCCAGCATGACATGAACAGATGGGTATAAAAACAGCACACCAAGCCGCCCACCCGCGGCAGGGTCGCGGGCAATGACGGAATCAAGATCTTCAAGAAAGCGCTTAAACATCTAAGACCTTTCTGTAACCCTT
>CALFYS010000010.1 GCA_937952245.1 uncultured Alphaproteobacteria bacterium
ACGATCAACGCTTGGTTGCAGAAATTGCCGCCGCCGTCTTATTTCGATGGGGCGAGCCTTTCGGTGAAGCCGGGGCAGAATTTATCGCAACGTGATTTTATTGATTTCGCCGTCAAAAATGCCTATCGCCGCTCTGATACCGTGCGCGAATCCGGTGAATACGCCGTCAGAGGCGGGATTATTGATGTCTTCCCCCCGGGCCATACCGACCCGGTGCGCATTGATTTTTTCGATACTGAAATTGAAACCATCAAATATTTTGACGCCGAAACCCAGCGCAGTGGCCGTGCCATCAAAAGCTTGAGCCTGCATCCGGTCAGCGAAGTGATGTTGACCGAAGACGTGATTGTGCAATTCCGGCGGCGGTATCTTGAACAATTTGGTGCCAGCGCATCAAAAGACCCGCTGTACCTGTCGATCAGCGAAGGCCGCCATCACCCGGGCATGGAACATATGTTGCCGCTTTATCATGAAACGCTGGTGCCGCTATCGCATTACACCAAAGCCACGCCGGTGATGTTTGACCCTGAAACCATCACGGCGTCGGGGCTAAGGTTTGATCAAATCAAGGATTTCTTCACCGCCCGAACCGAAGCGGGGGATAGCAGTGAAGCCGAACATATCTGGCGGGTGTTGGCGCCGGATCAACTCTATCTTGATGCCCAAGGTTTTGAGGCTCAACGGCAGGATTTAATCCATTTTATCCTGTCGCGTTTCCAACGCCAAGAAGGCGAGCAAGGAGACGGGGTTGATATTGGTGGTCGGCGGGGGTCGATTTACCACACCGCTAAGGCTTCACTTCCCTTATCTGGTGATAAGGCTGATGATGATATGCCAGAAGCACCTTCTGCATCACCCCCAGCATCACCCCCACCATCACCAAGCGTGGCGGTTGCCGAAGCGCTTCCCCATCTGGCGAAACATCACGCCGTGGTGCTGGCGGCATCCACCGAAGGTTCACGCGCCCGTATGGATGAATTGATCGCTGAACATTTGCCCGCCCGTCTTGCTATTCATCCCGTGCAATCCCTTGATCTGTCCAGAACAGGGGAGGTGACATCCGTTGTCTGGCCGATTGAAGATGGGTTTGTTTTGCCGGGGCTGGTGGTCATCACCGAAAAAGATATTTATGGCTCAAGAATCGCGCGACCACAGGGCAAGCGGCGGCGGGGTGAAAATTTCCTGCGTGAGGTTTCCAGCCTTTCCACCGGTGATTTGGTGGTTCATGTTGACCACGGGATTGGCCGTTATGAAGGGCTGGAGAAGATCACCACCGGCGGCGCGGAACATGATTGCCTTTTGTTGGTCTATGCTGGCGGCGATAAATTATTCCTGCCTGTTGAAAATATTGATCTCTTATCGCGTTACGGCAAAGAAGGCGGCGACGCTCAATTGGATAAATTGGGCGGGGCGGGGTGGCAATCCCGCAAGGCCAAAATCAAAGGCCGGATCAAAGATATTGCCGATCAATTGATCAAAATCGCCGCCCAGCGTGAAACCGCGAAAGCCGAACCGATTATTCCAGAACCCGGGGTTTATGCCGAATTTTGTCAGCGTTTTGCCTATGCGGAAACCGATGATCAATTGGATACAATCGAAGATGTCATGACCGATTTGGCATCAGGGCGGGTGATGGATCGTCTTGTTTGCGGTGATGTGGGCTTTGGCAAAACCGAAGTCGCGATGCGGACGGCGTTTGCGGTCGCCATGGCGGGGTATCAGGTGGCTTTGGTGACGCCGACAACCTTGCTGGCCAGACAACATGGCAAGACCTTCACCGAACGGTTTAAAGGCTTTCCGGTCAATGTTGGGGTGTTGTCGCGCATGACCAGCACATCAGAGGCCAATCAGATCAAGAAAAACATCGCCACCGGTGATTGTCAGGTGATCATCGGCACCCATGCGCTTTTGGCCAAGACCATGGAATACAACAACCTTGGCCTGTTGATTGTTGATGAAGAACAAAACTTTGGCGTGACCCAAAAAGAACGGCTGAAATCCCTACGGGGGGATATTCACGTCTTGACCTTAACAGCAACGCCAATCCCCCGGACTTTGCAAATGTCATTAAGCGGGGTCAGGGAGATGTCGATTATCGCCACCCCGCCGGTTGATCGCTTGGCGGTGCGAACATCGGTGGGGCCTTGGGATGGTGTGGTTTTGGCCGAAGCCATCCGGCGGGAACGTTTCCGCGGCGGTCAGGTCTTTTGTGTCTGCCCCCGCATTGACCAATTGGAACGTGTTTATGAGCGGCTTTTGAATATTGTGCCGGAATCAAAAATCATCACCGCCCATGGCCAAATGCCCGCCAATGACCTTGATGAAGCCATGACCACCTTTGGCGAAGGCGGGGCTGATATTCTGCTTTCCACCAATATCATCGAAAGCGGGATTGATATTCCTTCCGCCAATACCATGATCATCAATCGGGCGGATATGTTTGGTCTGTCGCAGCTTTATCAATTGCGGGGGCGTGTTGGCCGAGGGCGGCAACGGGCTTACGCCTATCTGACCACAGACCCGACACGGTTGTTGACCCCGAATGCCAAACGCCGCCTTGAAGTGATGCAAACCCTTGATTCTTTGGGGGCAGGCTTCTCATTGGCGTCCTATGACCTTGATATTCGAGGGGCGGGGAATCTGTTAGGCGATGAACAATCCGGTCATGTCCGTGAAGTTGGGGTTGAGCTTTATCAAGAGATGCTGAAAGAAGCGGTGGCGGCGGCGAAACTTGGCGATGGTGAAGCCAGCGTTGAAGATACCCAATGGTCTCCGGTGATCAATATGGGGGCGGCTGTTCTGATCCCTGATAATTACGTGGAAGACCTGACGGTGCGCTTATCGCTCTATCGCCGTATCGCGTCCATGGAAAGCACCGAAGACCTTGATCAATTAACCGCTGAATTGGTTGATCGTTTTGGCGCGATCCCTGAAGAGGTGAAAAACCTTCTGGATACAATCTCGATTAAGATTCTTTGCCGCATGACCAATATCGCCAAGGTGGACGCGGGGCCAAAAGGGGTGAGCTTGCAATTCCGCAACAATACCTTTGCCAACCCTGATCGCCTGATCGCCCATATCGCCAGCAAAAATGGCCTTTATCAGCTCACTGGTGATCATCGTTTGGTGATGAAACAGACTTTGCCGCAATCAAGCCGGGCGAAAGTGGTGAAACGCGCCTTAGAAGAATTGGTCGGTCTGATGGCTTAAGCTTGTGCGGCTGTTTTGGCAATCGCCGCGTCAAATAAGGGCATAAAGGTTTCCGGCGGATGCGCCCCTGAAATCGCCCATTCTTGGCTGACGATGAAATAAGGCACCCCTTGGATGTTGAGCCTGCTGGCTTCCACCAGATCACGTTCTATTTGCGCCATGATCACGTCATCAGCGGGGTAGGTGATTTGAAACTGATCGGCAATCTCTTTCAGCACCGCATCATCACCAATATCACGCCCTTCAATAAAATAAGCATTGAGCAACGCTTGTTTGACATCATCCGCTTTATTTTCTGCTGTATCGTTCGCGGCGGCCAGCACCAAACTATGGGCAGGGCGGCTGTCGGGGGTGCGCTGAATGGCGGCGAAGTTAAAATCAATCCCCACATCTTTGCCCACGCCGGCAATCCGTTCATAAAAACTCGCGCCAGCCTGTCCGAATTTGGCTTGAATATAAGCTTGGCGATCCATGCCTTCACGCCGCATGGCAGGGTTCAGCAAAAACGCCCGCCAATTGATCTTTAATTCCACGCCGCCGTGCAATGCTGCCGCTTGTTCCAGCCGTCTTTTGCCAATAAAGCACCATGGGCAGATAACATCGGAGAATATATCAATTGAAATGGGGGTTTTTGCCGTCATTTTGCGTGTCCTAGATGGGGGCTTTAGCCATGAAAGGGGGTTAAGGCTTCACTTTCTGTCATTACCCCCTATAAAGCAATAGAGGATCATTCCATTTCCGCCAATGCAATTGATAAAAGGTCATTATGGGGCAGCAGACTGCATTTGTTATTCATCCTGATAATCGGCAAGCGCCATTGCCGCGTCCGGCCGCCCTATGCCTTGAAGAAGCGTGCGGTTTGGTGGAGGCCATCGGGGTTGAGGTTGTCTTTGAAGACATCACGCCTTTAAACCGCCCACGGGCAGGGACATTTATCGGTAAAGGTTATGCTGACCTGTTAAAAGAACGCGCCGAAGGCCAAGACGAAACCCTTGGGCCGCCATTGATTGTGATGAATTGCGATCTCGCGCCTGTGCAACAGCGTAACCTTGAAAACATCACCGGTTGTAAGGTGATTGACCGCACCGCCCTTATTCTGGAAATTTTTGGCGCCAGAGCCAGCACCCACGCGGGGCGTTTGCAGGTGGAATTGGCGGCATTGACCTTTCAGCGCAGTCGCCTTGTTCGGTCTTGGACGCATTTGGAACGCCAGCGCGGCGGTGGCGGCTTCTTGGGCGGGCCGGGGGAACGGCAGATTGAATTGGATCGCCGAATGTTGATGCAAAGGGTGGGGCAGATCAAAAAAGAACTGGCCGATGTCGAACGGACACGTTTATTGCAACGCCAGAACAGAGACCGCGCCGAAACCCCAACCATCGCCCTAATCGGCTATACCAACGCTGGCAAATCCACTTTGTTTAACACCATCACCGACGCTGGCGTGATGTCGAAAGATATGCTGTTCGCCACGCTTGACCCCACCATGCGGGCGTCTGTTCTGCCATCGGGGCGCAAGATTGTTCTGGCGGATACCGTGGGCTTTATTTCTCAACTGCCAACAGAATTGATAGAAGCGTTTAAAAGCACGTTGGAAGAAGTTGTTTTTGCTGACTTTTTAATCCATGTTCATGACGCATCTTCACCCTTGATGATCGAAGAATCGAATGACGTGAAAGGGGTTTTAAAAGACCTTGGTTTGACCGAAGATGAGCTGAGCAGCAAGGTTATTCATGTCTTGAATAAGGCCGATGCCATCACCACGGATGCCGCCATGATCCAAGACCAAATCCCTGATGGCGTGATGATTTCCGCTTTAAAGGGCGAAGGGCTTGAAGGCTTCTTTGATGCCCTTGAGAAAAAACTGTCTTTGTTGGAACGGCAAATTGAAATTACCCTTAACCCGCAAATGGGGGAGGCGCGGGCGTGGCTCTATCGTCATGGGCGGGTTGATGACACATCAGTTGATGATGAAGGCGTGATGACCATCACCGTCACGCTATCGAGTGCTGATATGGCGCGGTTTTCAACCCGCTGGCCTGAATTGATGGACGCTGATTAATCGTGTTTGTTGCGTTTGCTCATCAACAAACTGCCGCCAATCACACAGATCGACACCATCACAATCATAATCGTGGCAATGGCGTTAATTTCAGGCGTGACCCCAAGGCGGACTTTTGAAAACACCACAATCGGTAAGGTCGAACTGCCAGGGCCAGAAACAAAACTGGCGATCACCAGATCATCAAAGCTTAGGGTAAAGGCCAGAAGCCACGCCGCGATCACCGAAGGGGCGATCATGGGCAAGGTGATGGTCAAGAATATTTGCGGCTGGCGCGCGCCTAAATCACGGGCGGCATCTTCGACGGCAAGGTCAAACTGCCGCAATCGGGCTTGCACCACCACGGCGGCAAAGCACATCCCAAAGGTGGCATGGGCAATGATGATCGTGTCTAGCCCTCGGCCTGCGGGCCAGCCAAAGAAGGTTTCCATGGCAATGAATAACAGCAACATCGACAGGCCGGTCACCACTTCCGGCATCACCAATGGCGCGGAGGCCATGACGCTGAGGGCAAGCCTGCCACCAAAATTGCCAAATCGGGTGAAGGCCAAGGCGATCAACACCCCAAAAAACGTGGAAATTGTCGCCGCCCATACCGCCACCCATAAGGATTTGCCAACCGCGGCCAGCAATTGGTCATTATTCAATAGGGACAGATACCATTTTGTCGAAAATCCCGCCCAGACCGAAACCAATTTGCTGTCATTAAAACTGTAAATCATCATCAAGACGATGGGGATATAAAGAATCCCAAAGCCAAGGATACCAAGCCAGATAATCGGGTAGGGAACACGCCTGAACATTTAACCCTCGCGATCAATCCGCCCGTCTTGATAACGGGCTAAAATAATGGGCAAGGTCAAAATCGCCAGAAGGATCATGGCAATCGCCGCCGCCACAGGCCAATCACGGTTGCGGAAAAACTCTGTCCATAACACTTTGCCCAGCATCATTTGTTCCGGCCCACCTAAAAGGGCAGGGATGACAAATTCACCAACGGCGGGGATAAAGACCAGCAAACATCCCGCCAGTACGCTGGGCAGGCTGTGGGGCAAGACCACGGTTCTGAAAATCTCAACGCCTCTTGCGCCTAAATCGGCGGCGGCTTCGATCAAGGCATCGTCCAACCGCACCAATGAAGCGTAAAGCGGCAGAATCATCAGCGGCAGATAGGTCAACAGCATCCCCATATAGATGGAAAAGTCGGTCTGCATCATCTGAAGCGGTTGGTCGATCACGCCAATGGCCAAAAGCGCTGAATTGATAAAACCATTGGGGTTAAGAAGGCCGATCAAGGCATACATCCGCAACAGGCTGGATGTCCAAAACGGCAGCATCACCAAAACCAGCAGGATTAAGCGCATTTTTTCATCAGATCGCGCGATCCACCAGGCGATGGGATAGGCGAAAAACAAACAGATCAAGGTTGAGAAAAACGCCAATCGGAGGCTGTTTAATGTCGGGCCTAGATAATCGGGCAGGTAGTCATAAAGAAGCAGGTAGTTTTCAAGGTTGAAATTATGGCTGAACCCATCCTCACCAAGACTCCACAGCGGGTCATAGGGCGGCACCCCACGGCGCGCGGTGGTAAAAGACACTTGCAGCATTTCCACCAATGGCGCCAGAAAAAAGATGGCCAGCCAAATCAACGGGATTAAAATCACCAATTTGCGGCCATGGCGTGTGATTACCCCGGAAATTGTTGCGGATATTGTTGCCGACATTGCCATCGTCTTCGTTGGGGAAGCCATGGCGTTTATCCCGTCAGCACAATGGTATGTTGGGCTTGGAAACTGGCATATCCGGTTTCATCCCAATCAAGAGGGGCGTTTTCAGGGCTGTTCTGCTGATGGATTTTGAGCATTTGCCCTTGTTCGGTCAGCACCCGATAATAGGTGGCCACGCCCGTGTAAGCGATGTCTTCAACCGTCACTTTCAAACAGTTTCCAGACGTTTTCTTGCGGCTTAAAGTGATCTTTTCAGGGCGGATGGCGACGGTAACATCATCACCTTTATCAAAGGTTTGTTCCGCCAATGCTGATATAACGCCCCCGCCCATATCCAATTGAACGTGGTCATTCTTTTGGCTTTTGATGGTGGCATCCAGAAAACTGACACTGCCAAGGAAATCCGCGATAAACTTATTGACCGGCTTTTCATAAAGCGTTCGCGGGCGATCCACCTGCACCAACCCGCCTTGATCCATCACCCCGATCCGGTCGGCCAGCACCATGGCTTCTTCCTGATCATGGGTCACCACCATAAAGGTCGTGCCCAGCTGTTCTTGCAAGGAGACCAGCTCAAACTGTGTGTCTTCGCGGAGTTTTTTATCTAATGCGGCTAATGGTTCATCCAACAGCAGCAATTTTGGCCGCCGTGCCAGCGCCCTAGCCAAGGCCACCCGTTGGCGCTGCCCACCGGAGAGTTGATGAGGCTTGCGACTGCCGTAACCTTCCAGCCTGACCATGCGGAGCAATTCATCCACCCGATCTTGGAGGGCTTGGCCTGAAACCCCTTGGCGCACCAGCCCATAGCCAATGTTTTTGGCGACGCTGTAATGCGGAAATAACGCGTAATTCTGGAACATGATATTGACCGGACGATCCGCGGGATCAACCCCCGCCATGTCTTGGCCGTCAATTTCAACCGTCCCGCTATCAGGGCGTTCAAACCCTGCCAACATTCGGAGAAGGGTGGTTTTACCTGAACCCGATGCCCCTAAAAGGCAAAACAATTCCCCTTGATCAATTTCAAGGTCAACCGCATTAACAGCGCGGACAGGACCAAAAGATTTGCTCACTTGGTTCAGTCGAATAAAAGGTGCCATTTGCCCCTCCATACACTGTTTTGCGCATTGTTTTGCATACTGTTTTGCAATGATTGCATTGGCTTGAAAGAAAAAGACCGACCCTTAAAGGGTCGGCCCTAAATTGGTTTGTTTTAGCTTCCTGAAGAGAAACGTGACCAGACACGGTTGATCGTGCGGTCAAGTTTGGCGCTGTAAACAGGGATGACAAACAGTTTCTGCGCGGCGGCATCTGTTGGGTAAATCCCAGGATGTTCCAGAATTTCAGGGTCAATATTGGCCTTCGCCGCTTCATTGCCGCTGGCGTACCAAACATAATTGACGTTATTCGCCGCTACATCAGGGCGCATCATGTAATCGACAAACTTATAAGCGTTGTCCAGATTGGCGGCATCAACGGGCAGAGCGAAAACGTCAAACCACATATTCGTCCCTTCATCAGGGATCACATAATTGATGACATGGCCATTTTCAGCTTCTTCCGCACGATACGCGGCTTGGAACGCGTCCCCTGACCACATGATCGCGGCGCAAATATCACCATTGGCCATATCGTTGATGGACTGGCTTGAATGGATATAGCGCAGATGCGGGCGAACGGAATTCAGGACTTCGCCAGCGGCTTCAAAATCTTTTCTATTGGTGCTGGTGCCATCTTTGCCAAGATAAGCAATGACATTGGGCAGAACGTCAGTTGGCGCGTCCAAAATGGCAATGCCGCAATCTTCAAGCTTTGAGGCGTATTTTGGGTCAAGCACCAAAGACCAGCTGTTGGTAGGGGCATCATCGCCAAGACGATCTTGGATCATCTTTTCGTTATAGGCGATCCCTGTGGTTCCCCACATATAGACCAAGCCAGCGTCTTTTGTGCCGAGCATATTATCGGCTTGCGATTGAATGGCAGCGTCCTGATTGCCAGCATTGGCAAGACGCGATAAATCCATATCCTGATAGGCGCCGGCTTCGCGGCCACGCGCAAGGAAATCAGCCGTCGGAACAACAATATCGTAACCTGAAGACCCCGCCAGCATTTTGGCTTCCAGCACTTCGTTGCTGTCATAGACATCATAGGTGACATCAATACCGGTTTCGGCTTCAAAATTAGCGATTGTATCTTCGGCGATATAATCAGACCAGTTGTAGATATTGAGTTTGCCCTCGGCCAACGCAGCAGAACTGGCCAGCGCAAACACGGTTGCAGTAGACAATAATTTTTTCATGAGATCCTCCCAATTATTACAAAAACCTTAACCCGAAGTTTGAGGAAGGGAAACTAAATTATCACCCCCTCAAGCCGAAATATTAATGGTCAATGGCCTTTGTTTTCTATGCCATTCGGCGCTTGATCACGCGACCCAAAACAAGGCCAGCCATCATAAACACCATAAATCCAATGCCATCAGCAGGGTTTAAAAATGCCGATGCCACCGCGGGGCCCGGGCAAAGCCCTGAAATCCCCCAGCCAATGCCAAATAAGGCGGAGCCGATCAGCAATGGCTTATCAATAACTTTGGATGTTGGCAGTTTGAAATCAGTCGCAAACAAAGGCTTGGCGCGGTTTTTGATCAATAAAAACCCAATGCCATTAACAATAACGCCGCCGCCCATCACAAAGGCCAGTGATGGATCCCAAACACCAAAAAGATCAAGGAAACCGCTGACTTTTGATGGGTCAAGCATCCCGCTAATCGCCAGCCCAGCGCCAAAGATAACCCCGCTTACAACAGCAATAATGATCATCATACCCGCCTCCTATAACACGTGCCGGATGAGGGCAACGGTGATGATGGCGGTGGCCATGAACATCATGACCGCGGCAAGGGAACGGGTGGAAAACCGCGCCAATCCGCAAATCCCATGACCGGAGGTACAGCCGGAGCCAATCGCCGTGCCAAGCCCCACAATCAACCCGCCCAGCATCAATAACGGCCCATGGGCAGATGGCCGGATTTCAATCCCTTGACCCGTGACCATCATGACCAGAAATGGCCCTAAAATCGTGCCAACAACAAACGCCAGCCGCCATGGAATTTCAGACCTGTTCTGATGTTTTTGGGTCAGTCCCGATAAAATACCGCTAATCCCCATCACACGGCCTGAACACGCCATGAGTATCAAGGCGGCAGCGCCGATCATGATGCCGCCAACAAGCGACATCAATGGTGTAAAATGATCAAAATCAATGGTCATATGATCCCCCATAAAAATGATGATTTATTATAATTTCGCCGTGATGATTCTCAACAAGAAACCATCACGCTAATCAGGTTTTAGGATGCCAATTTGCTTTTGCGTCTTTCGCGCCAAATGGTGAATAAACCCGCCGCCACAATAATCGCCCCGCCGATCAAAATCGGGATGGTGATGACTTCACCAAAGATAAATACGCCGATCAATGAAGCGAATAACAACTGCAAATATGAAAACGGCTGAAGGCTGGAGGCTTCGGCAATTTCCAAGGCTTTGATCATGGTGTAATGCCCGCCAGCACCGGTGATGCAAAGGATCAGCATCCACGCCCAATCCATGCCTTCTGGCAGTGACCAGAAGAACGGGCCAATCAGACTGCTGATCAACAGCCCGCCAATCCCTGTCCAGAAGAAACTTGTCTCCCCGCTATCGCTTCGGGCGACATAGCGCGTCATGATGTTATAGATGGCAAATAACGCCGCTGAAAATAACGGCAATAAAGACATCGGGTCAAAAACACTGCTGCCGGGTTGGACGATCACCACCACCCCTAAAAACCCTGACAGAACAGCCAGCCCCCGCGCCCAACCTACTTTTTCGCCCAAGATGGGGATGGAAAACAGCGTCACAAACACAGGATAGCTGGCGAAAACAACATGGGTGTTCACAAGCCCCAGTTCAGCGAATTGATAGGCGGCTAAAATCACTTGCCCGCCCAATATAATACCGCGCCCCAATTGGATAAAAGGCATATTGGTTTTGGCGGTGGATTTGATGCCGTTCTTGCGCGACACAATGAACAAAACAAACGCCGCAAATGCCCAATAACGGATCATGACAATGCTGACCGCGTTGTATTGGCTGGCCAGATATTTTGATATGCCATCTTGGCTGGCAAAGATCAGCATGGTGATAAAAAACAGGAAGACCGCTTTCGGGTAGTTTTGGACAGTTTTATTCAACAGAAGGGGCTTTCGTCTTCAACCAGATCAAAGGGAATTCAGGTTGTCATCAACCACGGTCTTGCTGTTTTTCCCACAAAGCGGGCAATGAAAGGTTTTCTTGGAAATATCTTCATCCATATTCATGGTGGGATATGTCCAATAATAATGACAATGACCACAGGTCAGATGCCAGATCACCTCACGATGGGCGCGGATGGTTTTTTCATCACTGATTTTATCATTATTGCTCATGTCGTCATTACTCATGGCATATATTCTCTTTCATCAACACACCACTGACCTTAACAGAATTTTGGCACGAAGCCGCAGAAATATGACATCAGGTCAGGTTTTTTCCCCTTCGGTCATGGTCACGATGACAGCGGTGATGATGATAAACCCAGCCCCAATCCACTGAAACCAGACCATGCTTTCCCCCAAAAAGATGGCGGCGGAGATGACGGCGCAAAACACCTCCGATAACATCAATATCCCCACAACAGCAGGGGAGATGTATTGCGTGACCCTAAAGATCAGCAACATGGCGGGCAGAAAGATCAAACACGAAGCAATAAACCCAACAGGTAAGGCTTTTGCCATGGCGGAAAGGTCAGGCGCGGGCAGCCCCATGATCATGACGCCGATCAACCCCACCAAGACCGCGAAACTGTAATGGCTTAAATTAAGGGCCAGATAATCAGCTTTCGGGTAGCGCCGCACCATGACCGAGCCAATTGACCAGAATACGCCCGATAAAAACCCCCAAATATCAGTGGGGTCAAATTGCAGGTCAAAAACATTGAGATTCATGATTAAGGCCAGCCCCAATAACCCTAATCCATGGGCGAGCCATAACAGGGGCTTGCCGCGTTCGCCTAAAAAGATAATGCCCAGAATGGATGACCACACCGGGGTTAAATAAAACAACAAGGTTGTTTTGGTGACCGACCCCACCAGCAAGCCCAAAGTGTAGAACATAAACCCAAGACCCACCGTCAACCCTGCCCAAAAATAAAGGTGATAATGGGCACGGTCTTGGATTAATGACCGCAGGCTGAAATAAGCCAAAAGCGGGATGGGCATGAAAATGAAAAACGTATTCGCCCATAAAGACGCCAGCCCCACGCTTTCAATATAGCGGAGCGGCATCCACAGCAGTCCCCAAACAGAAGTGCATAAGAAAACAGAAATCATGGCTGTCTTCTTTTCCATCTGTTTGTCTAAGAGGGCGATCATCGGTCAGGTTTCTGGGCTAGGATTTGCAAGGTTGCCGCTTCGCCTTGATGGCGCGTGCCTTCAGCAAGATGGCGGCGGGTTTCCTGCAACAAATGAATGTTAAAATCAGCAAAATTTTCAGCGATTTGATCACGGCTGAACAGCATATCAGGGTTTTTCGGCCCGCCAGAGGTCAGCGGCATTTGATCTTTTGTGTAGCCTTCCATGACCAGCATCCCGCCGGGCTTTAAGGTTGTTTTCATCAGCTCCATGAAACGGATATGATCATCAGGGAGGAAGTGCATAAAGGAAATCACCACAAGATCATAATGATCAACAGGGCAGGGGAAGGTGAAAATATCCCCCACATGGCTATGGATTGAAACCTCATGTTCCGCCGCCAAAGCGTTGGCTTTATCCACCGCAAGATTGGACACATCAACCGTGGTGACGTGATAGCCCAATTTTGCCAAATAAACACCATTTCGGCCTTCACCATCAGCAGGGGCAAAGGCTTTTAACGTGGTTTTGGCATCAGATGGCGGGGTTGGCACCACCGCGCGGATAAAATCATTTGGCTCAACACCAAATAAATAATCCTGATCTTGATAGCGTTTGTTCCAGAAATCTTCAGCGGACATGATGCGCTTCCCAAAATAAGTCGATCAAAAACCGATCAGTTATTGACGGTATATCATAACCCACCATATCGTTAATGAAAATAACAGGAGATAAATATGGCTTACGCGTATTGCGCCGACAAACCCGGCGGTATTGAGGTTCTGGAATGGCGGGATATTGAAACCCCAGCCCCAAATGCTGGTGAGGTGGTGATCAGCCAAACAAAGGTTGGGCTGAATTACATTGATGTTTACATGACCAGCGGTATTTATCCTTTTCCTGAAAATGGCCCGCAAATCCCCGGCGGCGAAGCGGCAGGGATTGTCACCGCCCTTGGTGATGGCGTGACTGACCTCAAAATAGGTGATCGCGTGGCCTATACCACGCCCAATGGCGCTTACCGAGAAGAACGGGTCATGCCGCAAGACCGATTGGTGAAATTGCCTGACGATATTTCAGATGAAATGGCCGCCGCCATGATGCTGAAAGGCATGACCGTGGAATATCTCTTGAACCGTTCGTTTAAAGTCACCCCTCAAAGCAAAGTGTTGTTCCATGCCGCCGCGGGCGGTGTTGGCCTGATCGCGGGGCAATGGTTAAAGCATATCGGGGCTGAAACCATTGGCACAGTCGGCAGCCCTGAAAAGGCAGAATTGGCCAAAGCCGCCGGTTATACCCATGTGATCAATTACAACGAGGTCAATTTTGAAGAAGCGGTGGCAGACCTGACCGATGGGGAAGGGGTTGATGTTGTGTATGATTCCGTCGGGCAATCGACCTATCGCGGGTCATTGGCGGCGCTTAAAACCTTTGGCTATTTCATCTCCTTCGGGCAATCCAGCGGCTTGATCACGGATTTTGCCACGGGTGATTTGGCCAAAAACGGCTCCCTTTATGCCCAGCGGCCCACCTTGTTCAATTACATTGGCACGCGCGACAGCCTTAATGAAGTGTGCGGGCATATGTTCCAGATGATCCAAGATGGTCATATCGATATTAAGATCAACCAACGCTATGCGCTAAAAGATGTGCCGAAAGCCTTTGAAGCGCTGACGACACGTCAAACAACAGGCGCAACCGTCTTTGATACAGGGCGCGGCTAATGGGCAATTCATCACGTAAAATCTGGCAAAATCAGGCCTTTACCGTCAGCCACGCCGACGGCACGGGCATTGCCCATGAAGAGATGGATGTCAAACCCGGGTTCGATAGCGGCCTAAGAGCCTTCTTTGAATATCGCAATCTTGGCATTGATGCCGCCAGTTCAGGGGCGTATAGCGCCAATGTTATTCGCGCGATCCCGGGCAAGCACGCCGAACCGCAATGGCATATCCATGACCTGAATTTTCAGATGATTTATATTCTGAAAGGCTGGGTGGTGTTTGAATATGAAGGGGCAGGGGAAGTCACCTTCCGCGCGGGTTCAGCCGCGTTACAGCCCCCCGGCATCAAACATCGTGAAATCCGCCATAGTGATGATCTTGAATTGATCGAGATCACCTCTCCGGCGGAATTCACCACCACCCTGACCGACCCGCCTGAAGACGAATAAATCGTTTAATATGGCATAGGGTGGTTTTTATGGGCGGTGTTGAGGTCTTTCAGCACGTCTTCGGATAAAGTCAAATCTTGGGCGTCCAAAATTGTCTTCAGCTGATCAAGGCTGGTCGCCCCAAAAATGGCGGAAGTCATGAAGGGGCGGGTTAAACACCACGCCATCGCCATTTGCACGATATTCAGCCCATGGCGATCCGCCACCGCTTGATAAGCATCAATAGCGGGCCAGACATTATCGGTAATGCGCCCCCCTAAATCAGCGGTGATGGAACGCCGACTGCCATCAGGGGTTTGATCAGGGCCGTATTTGCCGCTCAACATCCCCGCCGCAAGGGGGGAGAAGGCCAGCAAGCCGACCTGTTCATGCTGGGTCATTTCAGCCATATCCGTGTCATAAAGGCGGCATAAAAGGCTGTATTCATTCTGAACAGAAACCATCCTCGGCAGGTTATGTTGTTCCGCCAGCTGAAGCCAGCGCATGGTTCCCCATGTGCTTTCATTGGAAAGCCCGATATGCCTAATGCGGCCAGCTTTGATATGGCCATCCAACGCGTTTAGCACTTCCAGCATATGATCTTCGGTTTCCGCGCTGTTTTGGCCGGAGGGATCATAAGTCCAGTTTTGCCGGAACATATAAGACCCACGGTTAGGCCAATGCAATTGATAGAGATCAACATAATCCGTTTTCAGGGATTTAAGCGAGTTGTTGAGCGCAATCTCAATGGTTTCAGCGCTGATGGGCGCGCCATCACGTACATTTTTATACCCCTGACCACTGACTTTCGTGGCCAAAATAATATCCTGACGGCGGCCGGATTGTTCAATCCAGCTTCCAATCACCCGTTCGGTATCGCCTTGGGTTTCTTTGGTCAGCGGGTTGGTGGGGTACATCTCAGCGGTATCAATAAAATTGATGCCATGGTCCAAAGACATATCAATCTGAGCATGGCCTTCGGCTTCGGTGTTTTGTGTTCCCCAAGTCATGCTGCCCAAACAAAAGGCAGAGACCATTAAATCAGTACGTCCAAGGCGGCGAGTTTCCATCAGAAAATCCTATTTATGTGCAACAATATCGGCAATGGCTTTGGCGGCGGTGATGGTATCAGCCTCACCCCCAAGGTCACGGGTTCGAAGAGCAGGGTTTGATAAGGCTTCTTCAATGGCTTCCACCAATTCTTTTGAAGCGGCTTCATGGCCAAGATGATCCAGCATAATGGCGGCTGTCCAGATTTGCCCCACGGGATTGGCGATGCCTTTGCCTGCAATATCAGGGGCTGAGCCATGGACAGGTTCAAATAATGACGGATAATCCCCTTCAGGATTAATCGACCCCGAAGGCGCAACCCCAATCGTGCCGGTGCAGGCGGGGCCAAGATCAGACAGAATATCGCCAAACAGATTAGACGCCACCACGACATCAAACCAATCGGGATGCAGCACAAAATTAGCGGCTAAAATATCAATATGGTATTTATCCCATGTCACATCAGGAAAAGCTTTCGCCATGTTTTCCACCCGTTCATCCCAATAGGGCATGGTGATGGAAATACCGTTTGATTTGGTGGCAGAGGTCAGGTGCTTGCGCTCTCTTTTTTGCGCCAGTTCAAAGGCGAATTTCAACACGCGGTCAACGCCATGGCGCGACATCACCGTTTCTTGAACCACAATCTCACGTTCGGTTTCAGGGAACATCCGCCCCCCAATGGATGAATATTCCCCTTCGGTGTTCTCACGGACGATCAGAAAATCAATATCCCCCGGCACGCGCCCCGCTAAAGGAGACGGCACGCCCGGCATCAATTTCACTGGCCGCAGATTGACATATTGGTCAAATTCACGGCGGAACTTAATCAAAGACCCCCAAAGCGAGAGGTGATCGGGCAAAATATCAGGCCAGCCCACCGCCCCAAAGAAAATCGCATCATGGCCGCCGATTTGGTCTTTCCAATCATCGGGCATCATCTGGCCGTGTTCGGCGTAATAATCACATGACGCGAAATCATAATGGTCAAAATTGAGGTTAATGCCATGGCGCTCGCAAACAGCGTCCAAAACAGTTAATGCCGCGGGCACCACTTCTTTGCCAATGCCATCACCGGGGATGACTGCGATACGATATTGATTTTTCTGCATG
>CALFYS010000011.1 GCA_937952245.1 uncultured Alphaproteobacteria bacterium
GGCGATTAAAGGCTGTTATTGAAACAAAAGGGCAAGATCGAAACCTTGCCCTTTTGTTTATTGAGATTACCCCAAAAACATTAACCCAAGTTTTCACCGGGGAAATACTTTCTGAGGCGAACATCAGCAGACCGCGCGTGGCCTTCCATCCCCTCAAGACGTGAGATCCGGGCTGCGGCCGACCCAACTTCACGGTTGGCTTCACGGGTCATGCGCTGGGTGGTGACAACTTTCATGAACTTATGAACAGAAAGGCCACCGGTGTAATGCGCCGCGCCTTTGGTGGGCAGAATATGGTTTGTGCCTGAACATTTATCGCCATAGCTGACGGTGGTTTCTTCACCAACAAACAATGAGCCATAGTTTTTCAGACGATCCGTAAACCATTCGTCATTGGCGGTTTGGACTTCCAAATGTTCAGCGGCATATTCATCTGAAATCTGCGCCATTTCTTCATCGGTATCACAGAGAATAATCTCCCCATAATCGCGCCACGCGGCGGTGGCGGCAACACGTGCTGTTTCGGGCAGGGCTTCGATTAACCCGGGCATCAGCGCGGTCACATCATCCGCCAGTTTTTGGGACGTGGTGAACAGCCATGCTGGTGAATCCGGCCCATGTTCTGCCTGTGAGACCAAATCTTCAGCCACCACCTGTGGGTCGGCGGTTTCATCGGCGATAATGGCAATCTCAGTTGGGCCTGCGAACATATCGATCCCCACACGGCCAAACAACATCCGCTTGGCTTCCGCAACAAAGCGGTTGCCCGGCCCGACCAAAATCCGTGCTGGCTTGCCCGTAAAGAGACCAAAAGCCATGGCGGCGATCCCCTGAACCCCGCCCAAAGACAAGATTGTATCCGCCCCACAAAGGTTCATGGCATAAAGGATGGCCGGATTAGGCCCATCATTGCCGCGTGGCGCGGAACAGGCCACGATATTTTCAACACCGGCGACTTTCGCCGTTGCGATTGACATCACCGCGGAGGCGACATGGGCATAACGCCCGCCGGGCACATAACAACCCGCGGTTTCAATCGGGATCAATTTTTGACCTGCCCAAAGACCCGGCGATAATTCAGTTTCAAATGAAGAAATTGAAGCCTTCTGGGCTTCCGCAAATGTCCGCACGCGATCAAGGGCAAACTGAATGTCATCTTTCAACTGTGGTGAAACTTTATCCGCCGCCGCGGCGATCTGTTCTTGGGAGACAATCGCCTCACCTTCATAACCATCAAGCTCTTTGGCATAGGCCATAGCCGCGTCTTCGCCTTCGCTTTCAAGGCGTTCCAGCATGGCGCGTACGATGGCTTGGGTTTCATCCGTGCCTGTAAGCGGCGTTTTATCAGCTTTCTTTAAATATTGTATGGCCATAAGGCTCTCCTTCAGAAGGTTGGGGTTGGGGTTCAGGCCGAAGCCTGATGACGTTGCATTTAATTCATTGCTTGAGAAAACTCATTATTCGGGTCGGGGATAATATCCCCCGTGATGTCACCTGCCCAATTTCTCAAGACAGGTTTAAAAAATGGATCAAGCCGTTCATGGCTGTCATAGCCAAGGGCATGAATAACCGCGCCAAGGGCAAATTCCGCGGCACGTTTATTGCCATCCCGTGCTTTCAGCATCATGCCAAGGCCAAGATCATTAAAGGCGGCGGCAAAAACACCTTCCGCGCCGGTTTTAACCGTGATGCGCTCACCATAGGTTTCGGCAACAGCGGAACACGCCCGCCCTGTGCCCGCGATCATCAATGGGGCTTGGGCGATGCCTTGGCGGATCAGGGCAATGGCTTGCTGGCGTTTTTCGGGCAGTGAGGCCGGATCAGCAAAAAGCGCAAAGCCACGCGCCCAATGACCAAGAGGACCAGAGACCGCCGGCGCGCCGCAACCGTCAATCCCATGGGGGTATTGCATCAAATCTGTTCCCGTCATGGCTTCTAAAACGCCGAGGATGCGTTGTTGAGCGGGATGGTTCAACGCCGCGTAATCTTTAATCGGCGCGTTGATCAATTGCGCCAATTTCACCATGCCCGCGTGTTTGCCACTGCAATTGTTATGGGCTTTGGTGGGGTGATCCATCCGTCTTGCCTGATCAATGCTGACGTCTTGGTTCAAGGACCAATGGGCGCCACAACTCAAATGGCTGTGATCAAGCCCCATGTCAGCAAGCATCGCATTAACCGCATCAACATGGAGATCTTCAGCGTTATGACTGGCGCAAATCAACGCCATTTGTTGCGGGGTCAGCATCTCACCTTGATCGGTTATCATTTGTTCAACCAAAGCAATCGCTTGCAAGGGTTTCATGGCTGATCGAGGAAACACCACCCGTTCAGGGTCACCACAGTTCAAAATCACATGACCGTCACCATCAACAATAGCAATATCCACATCATGCACACTTTCCACCGCGTTATTGCGGCGAATTTGCACATGGTATGGTGCCTTTTGATGATGGGGAAATGACAGTTTTGGTGACATTATTCGTAATTTCTCAACAAGCGATAAACCGTTTATTTGTCGCAACCAAAGGCTTCGTCAATCGCGCCAAGGATCAATAATGTTGCGGCGAAATCCAAATTGGTTTCCGCCCGCCCTAAATAGGATTGCACGATCTTTTGCAAATCTTCAGGCCCTGTATTTTCATCAGGGCAAAACCGTGGGGCGGCATCATTGGTCTTCTGGGCGATTAAATCTGTTGTGGTAAAAGCATCAAAAGCACCGGTGATATAGACAATGCAAATGCTGTCATCGGTGGGGTTCTGCGATGAGCAATAAAGATTCAATTGATGGCCATTGATAAAATCAGCCCGCGCCATGCTTGTCATGCCAAGCATCATCCCCACGCTGGCAAGTGATAAAACGGCGATACGAATTCTATTCAGTATTTTATTCTTCATCATTCATCCTTTCTGCCCCATCTGGAAAGATCGAGGTCAACAGAGGCTTAAATCAAACTGAAGTGTCTAAGATAATCTTGGGCGGCGCGCTGCCGTTATGGATGTCCATAAAGCCTGAGCCACCATCGGCCAGCGGCCTAATTTCAGCAAAATGAGTCCCGCTGATCTGGCCTGAAGCCAGCAATTCCAATGCTTCGGCAAAATCAGCATCGGTATAACAATACGTGCCTTTAAAGGTGACTTCCTGCAAGGTCAGGTAACGTGTATCAAGCCCCGGCTCATTATCTTGCAAACCGATATGAACAATCGTCCCGCCGGGGGCAATCAACTGGGTGGATGACCGTCTTGTGATGCCGGTGCCCACCGCATCCATCACCATCATGACAGGCTTGTCATCAGGCGATTGATCCATCGGGTTATAAATGCTGGCATCTACACAAGCGGCCAGCATTTTCCGCCGCATTTCATTCACCTCAGCAATCCAAATATCCTGATACCCTCTGGCCGAAAGCACCATGGCGGAGAGCAAACCAATAGCACCGCCGCCCAAAACAACCGCGCGATGGGCTTTATCGGTGGTGTAATCATTGGTCATTAGCCGCACAGCATGAACACAACAGGCCAAGGGTTCCGCCAAAGCCGCGTCTTCGAACTTGAGATGGTCGGGGATGGTGAAAAGGTTTTTCTCCCGAATGGCCACGGCTTCGGCAAAACCGCCCGGCCGCCGCATCCCAATCATTTCACGTTCAGCGCAAAGATGGGTCGCCCCGCTGGTGCAGAAATGACACGTACCGCAGGTCATCAAAGGGTTGATGGCAACACGCTTGCCTTCAAATTGCCCTGAACGCGCAACCCCCACCGCTTCATGCCCCAACACCAAAGGCGGCACTCTGCGATCATCATGGCCATGCCACGCGTGCATATCAGACCCGCAAATCCCGCAGAAGGATAGGTCAACAATGACCTCCCCTTCCCGAGGATCAGGGGCATCAACAACCCCATATTCGGTTTCCAGCGGTGCGGTAAAAATAAGCGCTTTCATGACAATCCCTTTTTCACCACCTTATTTATTGCCGTAGATATATTCAGGCAACCACAGGGCAATTTCTGGGAAGACGAAGATCAGGATCAGGCCGATCATCTGAATCACCATGAATTGCATCATGCCGTAATAGATGTCTTTCAAATCCCATTCTGGCACAACGCCTTTCAAGAAATACGCCGAGAGCGCCACCGGCGGACTGAGCCATGCCGTCTGCAAGTTCACCGCCACCAAAATACCGAACCATGTCAGGTTAACGTCAAGCTTGACCAAAACAGGGATCAAGATCGGCACGATGATCAACACGATGGGCACCCATTCCAACGGCCACCCCAAGAGGAAGATCAACGCCATGACGATGATCAACACCATGGTGGGTGATAAATCCCAAGCCAGCAGGAATTCCGTCAACATCGTTGGCGTACCCAACCGTGAGAACACAGAACCAAAGAAGTTCGACGCCGCCACTAGGAACAGGATCAAGACTGAAATTTCCAGCGTTTTAATCAACGCGTCATAGAATTTTCCGACCGTCAATTTGCGATAGGCCAGCGTCAAGACCAAGGCACCAAACGCGCCACAACCCGCGCCTTCGGTTGGGGTTGCCCAACCAAAGAGGATTGAACCCAAGGCAAAGGCCACCAATGCCGATGGCGGCACCAGCCCCATGAAAAATTCATACCAGAGGTCAGAGAAATAAAACCCAGCGGGCTTGTTATCCCTAATCCAGCGTGACCCAAAGAACATAATCGCCATCCAAGCCAGTGGGATGATCAATGATGAGAATGGGAATATCCCTGCCAATGACCCAGAGAACGCCATCACAATCAGCGTGAAGAACAACACGATCGAAGCAATCACGATAACGGATTCAAGCCAATAATAAGGGGAGGTTTTCGGCTGTTCTTCCGGCGGCAGAATCGGCCCCAAGGATGGGTTAATCCAACAGCGGATCAAGGAATAGCCCGCGTACATTGCCGCCAGCATAATGCCTGGGATAATCGCCGCGGAGAACAAATCCGTCACCGGCACTTCCAAAACAGGCCCCATGACCACCAGCATAATTGACGGCGGGATCAGAATCCCCAACGTCCCCCCAGCGGTGATTGTCCCCGCCGCAAGCCGCACATCATATCCTGATTTGTTCATGGTTTTCGCGGCCATAATCCCCAGAATAGTCACGGATGCGCCCACAATCCCAGTGGCGGCGGCAAAAATGGTCGAAACAAACAATACCGCCAGATAAAGCGCGCCCCGTGTCCGCGACAGCATCAATTGAACCGAGGTGAACAAGCGTTCCATCAACCCCGCCTGTTCCATCATAATGCCCATAAAGACAAACAACGGCACAGCGGCAAGGGTTTGTTCCAGCATAACGTTATTGAACTGCAAGGTCTGAAGGTAGAACACCAGCTTCCCACCAAAACCCCAAGCGCCAAAAACAAAGCCCAAGAAGATCAACGTGAATGAAATCGGGAAGCCGACAAAAATCGCCAGCAACATCACCGCGATCATCAGAACACCGATCATTTCATTGGAAAGACCGCCGACCCCTTTCAGGCTGCCATCATACCCATCACCAAAGATCATCTCAAAATTAAAGAAATCGGGGAACAAGCTGTTGCAGAAGATGGCGGCCAAAACAATGACGTAAAGCGGCAATAACCGCATCACCCATGTTTGCAATTTGCCTTTGCCCAATTGGTGATAAGCCCTGAAGAATTCAGCAATCCCCTGCAAAAGCAACAGAAATACACCCACAGGCATGGCGGTTCTGGCTGGCGCTAATGGTGCCATCAAGGCTGTATCCATGGACCGTTCCCATGAAACCCATGCTTTATAGGTGTATTCGTAAGACACCCAGAAGAAAAACAGCATGGCGGGGAAATAGAACAGCAAATAAAGCGCCCCATCCACCATCGCCTGTGTTCGCGGGGACCAATTGCGGAACAAGAAATCCGCCCTGATGTGGACACCGCGCATCAACGCGTAGCCTGCCCCCAACATAAACATCGCACCGGAAAACATCCGGCTGGTGTCATAAGCCCAATCGGTTGGCGCGATAAAGACTTTCCGTGCCACCACCTCATAAATCATGGCGGCGATCACCGGCACCAACATCAAGCAGGTTAATTTGCCCACCCAATTGTTTAAAATATCAATATTGCCCACAATCAAACGCATCAACGGATGCATATCTTCAGGGGTATCCCCCGGATCACCAGCACGTCTTTCTGCAATCAACTCATCAGAAATATCGAGTTCCATGCCATCTTCATTCTGTGCCATGTGTTTTCTCCCTTATGCGCAACGCCTTGGGCGCTACCCCCGTTTATGAAGCCTTGGGTGGCAATTTATTAATAAAAACAAATCCAATAAAAGAAATGAAAGGGCCGACCCAAAGGCCAGCCCTTTCTTAATTTGATTACTTTACGCTGTCAGCGAAAGCCTTACCAAGTGAAGCGTTAGACGCCTGAGCACCGGCCCAGAAAGGAACTGCGATTGCCGCAAAGTCCTTCTGTGACTGCCATACTTCAGCAAAGAAAGCGTTTTCAGCAGCATTCTTTTCGAGTGATGCCTTTGCCGCGTTCATATATGCAGGGAAGTAGTCAGCAGGGGTGTCATGCAGGATAACGCCATGGTTATCAGTCAGATCCTTAAGCGCCTTACCGTTTTCATAGATACGGTTTGACATTGACTTTGACAGTGATGCGTTCGCAGCAACTTCAAAAGCCTTCTTCTGGTGATCTGTCAATGAGTTGTAAACATCCTTGTTCAAGTACAAGTCAGCGTTAACAACAACCTGGTGCAGACCCTGAAGATAGTAATGCTTCAGCACTTTCTGGAAACCAAAGACTGAGTCAGGCTTTGGGCAGCACCATTCAGCCGCGTCAATTGTACCCTTTTCCAATGCTGGAAGGATGTCACCACCGCCCATAGCAACAGAAGCAACGCCAATGTCCTTATAGGTCTGGCCTGGAATGCCAGGAGGTGTGCGGAAACGATACTTGCGGAAGTCATCCATTGAGTTGATTGGCTCTTTGAACCAACCAAGAGCTTCTGGACCAACAGGCTGCAGCATGAAGCCTTTAACATTCATGCCCATTTCATCCCACAACTGGTCATAAAGTTCTTTACCACCAGCATACTGGAACCAAGACAAGAACGCGATGTTATCGATACCAACACCGGCACCAGCAACAGGGGAGCCGAACAGCATCGCTGCTGGGTGCTTACCTGACCAGTAGTGTGTCCATGCGAAACCACCTTCAACAAGACCAGCGTCAACAGCATCGAGTGTTTCTTTAACACCAACAACAGCACCAGCAGGCAGAACTTCAAAAGTAACTTCGCCGCCAGTCAAAGCTGTAACGTCAGCCATGAAGTCTTTAAGCATCGCAACTTCATCTGACTTTGCGCCAATAACCGCTTGAACACGGATATGGACTTCTTTTGCTTGAGCAACACCAGCAACAACCAGTGCTGAAAGACCCAGGCCAGCCATGGCCACAGTCTTTGTCATAGATTTCAGATTAAACATCTGTTTCCTCCATATGTTGCGTCTTGTTCAGTGATTGGAAACAGGTTTGTCGACGCACATCAAACCTATTGCATTAGCCTATCACTATGTCATTCCACGAACGGTGGAATCTTTAAAAAACCCTCTTATACGCCGCCTATTGGCGTGATCATTTCCAATTTAATCAAGCCTGTGTACAGCATTTCAAACGTCAGATAGATGAGCAACACCAAGCCCAACCACGACAGCCATTTGTATTTCAGCATAATCCGCATGATGAGCTGGGCAAAAAACGCCATCATCATAATCGCCAAGGCCAGACCAAAGACCAGCAAGGTCACGTTATCATGGGCGATGGCGGCCACGGCGATAATATTATCAATCGACATGGAAACATCGGCCATCAAGATCGTGATCAAGGCGCGGCGGAAACTGTTGGCTTCACCATTTTCTTGGCTTTGACCTGAGCTTTTAGAAGAGCTTGCCGCCGCCATTTTGGCTTCTGCTTCTTCGGGTGTTGTTGAATTAAACTCTTTCAAGTCGTTATAAAAACGCCAACAGACCCACGCCAGCAAGGCCGAACCCACCAGCAAAATCCCCGGGATTTGCAACAGATAGGTGGCGGATACCGCAAAGACGATCCGCAAGCCTGCCGCCGCCGCCATCCCAAAGAAAATCGCGCGTTGGCGATCCTTTGGCGCAAGACCAGCCGCCGCCATCCCAATCACCAGCGCGTTATCGCCGGACAGAACGATGTCGACAAAAATAATCTGAATAATATCTAAAATAATCTCGGTCACGCGACACTATCCTCTAAAATCATTGCGGCGGCTTTTTCGCCAATCATAATTGCTGGGGCGTTGGTATTGCCTGATGTGATGATCGGCATAATCGACGCATCCGCCACCCGAAGGCCTTGGATGCCTTTGACGCGCAAGCGTTCATCAACAACGGCCATTTTATCTTGCCCCATTTTGCACGTCCCCGTGGGGTGATAAATGGTGGTGGAATGGCTTCTGGCCCAATCCAACAACGCGGCGTCATCGTCATCATCGACGCCCGCCCCCGGGGAAAATTCTTCAGTAATCATTGATTTAACAGGATCAGTACGGCAAATCTGACGTGTGATCTTCAGGCCTTTGACCAGCGTATCACAATCTGTCTTTGTCGCCAGATAATTTGGATGGATCGCGGGGTAATCTTCCATACTGGCGGATTTCAATTCAATATGGCCGGTGCTTTCTGGCCGCAATTGCAGAACAGACGCGGTAAACGCCGAAAAGCGATGGGGGCCATCCGCGGGGTTATCGGCGCTAAACGGCTGAATATGAAACTGTAAATCAGGGCGATCAAGGGCGGGGTCAGATTTAATAAACCCTGTGCCCAAAGACGCGGCCATGGCCATCGGCCCTTGACGTGAAGCGGCGTATTGCAGCGCCATCCCCACCAGTTTAATCGGATTGCGGCTGTCGGTATTGATCGAGCCACTGACACATTTATAAACTGGCCGCGCTTGCAAATGGTCTTGCAGGTTTTTACCAACCCCGGGCAATTCATGGATCATGTCGATGCCATGGGGTTTTAAATCATCGGCCGCCCCAATGCCGGAGGTCATCAAAATTTGCGGTGAGCCAATCGCCCCTGCGGATAAAACCACTTCCCGATGGGCGGTGATGGTCACAGGCTTGCCCTTAATCTTGGCTTTAATGCCGGTGACTTTCTTGCCATCAAACACCAAGCCTGTGGTCATGCAATGGGTGATAATATCAAAATTAGACCGCCCACGAGCAGGCTTCAGATAGGCCACGGCGGATGAACATCTCAGCCCGTTTTTCATGGTCATTTGGAAAAAGCCAACACCGTCTTGGTCGCCGGAATTGTAATCAGGGTTACGTTTAAAGCCCGCGTTTACCGCCGCATCAACCCATGCCGTGACGACATCTCTGTTGACTTGATTTTCGGAGACATTCAAAGGCCCGCCTTTGCCGCGGTCTTCATGGTCAGCGCCTTCCCAATTTTCCGCTTTCTTGAAAAACGGCAAGACATCTTCCCATCCCCAACCTTTATTGCCCAATTGCGCCCAATGTTGGAAATCTTCCGCTTGGCCGCGAACATAAAGCAGCCCATTAATTGAGGACGACCCGCCTAAAACCTTGCCGCGCGGCCATTTGATGGCGCGACCGTTCAACCCGGGGTCATTTTCGGTCATGTAGCACCAATCGGTATTGGGGTTGCCCATGGTGCGGAAATAGCCAATGGGGATATGAATCCATGGGTAGAGATCACGGCCGCCAGCTTCAAGCAAAGCAACGCGAAACCGGCCGTTTTCACTCAAACGGCTTGCCAACGCGCATCCAGCAGAGCCAGCGCCAACCACGACAAAATCGTATTCCATCAATCCCCACAACATTCTTGTTTTTTATCTCAAAAAATAAAAAATATGCTTAATATTGACAAAATAATTATTTTTTGAGACTTTTTATCTCATATTTAATGCTTCCATGATTCGCGCATGATGACAAGTAAATTATTTGGGCAAATTATTCGGGCAAATTATTTGAGTAAATATTTAAGGTGCCATAAATCCGATGGGTAATGACGTTTCAAAAACACCGCCGAATTTAAGAATGCTCACCATCCTTGATGTGTTTGCCGCCGCAGGCCAGCAGATGAGCGTGCAAGATTTGGTTGATCATTTGGGTTGGCCGAAACAATCCCTGCATCGTTTGGTGCAATCGCTGGTTGAGACGGGATACCTCGAACGCCAAGGGCGGCGCTATCGCCCTGCCCGCCAATTAACAAAACTGGCCAGCGGGATTATGCAATTTGCCCCTGATCTTGACGCGCGCCGTCAGATTTTAACGCGCCTTTCCGCCGATAGTGGTGAGACGGTCAATTTTGTCATGCCGATGGAAGATGGCATGACCTATGTTGATCGTGTGGATACCAACTGGCCGTTCCGGATTCTCTTGCCCATTGGTTCATCCGTTCCTTTTCATTGCACGGCCAGCGGCAAAACCTTTTTGGCGCATCTTCGTTCTGATCAACGGCAAAAAATGCTCACCAGCCTGACGTTGGAAGAACATACGGAAAACACCCATACCGATGTTGATGGCTTGATGCATGAGTTAAAAGAGATTCGCCGTCAGGGATTCGCCATTGATGATGAAGAATTTTTTGACAATATGTTTGCCATAGCCGTGCCTGTTTTTGATCACCGCAAGCGTTATTACGCGGCTCTGGCCACCCATGGCCCGAAACAGCGGTTTTCAAAAAAACAAGCCTTGGCGCTTGTTGATCAACTCAAGATATACGCGGCGCAAATCTCCGCCCTCACCTTTGGGTCAGATGACGATAGCCATGACGATTGAGACATTTGACCAAATTATCAATGATCGCGGGTCGAAATACGCCGTGTCGGGCTGTCCTGTGGCCAGCAAAGCCGATGCCCAAGCGGCGGTGAAATTGTTGAAAAAAGACAAACGCTTTGCCCGTGCCAGCCATCATTCATGGGGGGCGATCCTCAGCCAAGGCGGGGCGATCAAAAATGATGATGGCGAGGCCGGCGCGGGCATGGTGATTATCCGGATGCTGGAACGTGACGGGCTCAAGGATCATGTGATTATCGTCACCCGCTGGTTTGGCGGCACCCAATTGGGGGGTGACCGCTTTCGCCGTGTCCAAGATTGCGTTAAATATTATCTTGAAGAAGCCTCGTTTAAGACCAATCCCACGCCTCAACCCCAAGAAGGTCAAGATCATGACTGAAGCCCAGCCAAATGAGATGCCCATCCTATGGTCGTTCCGGCGCTGCCCCTATGCGATGCGGGCGCGTCTCGCTATCCAGAGCAGTGGTTCAGCGGTTTACCTGCGGGAGATTCTGTTGCGGGATAAGCCTGATGAATTTATCCATGACAGCGCGAAAGCCACCGTGCCGGTGTTGCGGCTGACGGATGGCACGGTGATTGATGAAAGCCTTGATGTCATGCATTGGGCATTGGCGCAAAATGACCCTGAAAATTGGCGGGATATTCTGGCCAAAGACCCCGAGGCCAGCACCGCCTTTTTAGACGAATGTGACGGCGCGTTTAAATCAGCATTAGACCGTTATAAATACGCCAGCCGCTATGCCAAAAA
>CALFYS010000012.1 GCA_937952245.1 uncultured Alphaproteobacteria bacterium
ATTCAACCTATCGTTTTCATTGGGTCTTCATGTCTTCTTTCCGTCTTCAGGTGTTCAGGTCTTCACGCCTTTCATTGCCCGTTGCGCCGCGATCAATTTTTGATCACGCTCTTCGGCAAGGGTTTTGAAATCACGTCCGTTTTCTTCGTCCGCGATGCCTTTTTCCAACATGGCGATCACATCCGGCGTTAATTCAGGCGTTCCCATTGTCTGCCACCATGTTTTAAAACTTGGGCCAAATCGTTCACAGAATGTGCCGATACCGCCGCCACCTGAACCAAGGCTAAACAGCATATGCGGCCCCATCACCGACCAGCGCAAGCCCGGCCCTGCCGTCACCGCTTTATCGACATCTTCGACACTGGCCACGCCTTCTGCCACAAGGCTGATCGCTTCCCGCCAGAGCGCGGCTTGCAATCTGTTGGCGACATGGGCAGGCACTTCTTTCATGACGCGGATGGTTTCTTTGCCGCAATTTTCATAAAACGCCGCCGCCCGATCCAAGACATCAGGGGCTGTTTTTTCATTGCCCAGCAATTCCACCAAGGGAATCAAATGCGGCGGGTTAAACGGATGCCCCAGAATAAATCGCGATGGGTCTTGCCATGCCGCCTGCATATCTTTGATCAACAGGCCTGAAGAACTGGTGGCAACAATCGCATCCTGCCCCAAGGCGGGTTCCATCAAACGATAGGTTTCATGTTTAATGTCGATCCGTTCCGGCACGCTTTCTTGAATAAAATCGGCACCTTCAACCGCTGCTGCGACCTGATCAACATATCGAATACGCGACGGTGAAGCCCCGTCTACAATCAACCCAAGATCATTGAGACTGCCCCAAGCCTGATCAATATAGGCTTTTGTTTTAGAGGCGTTATCAGGGTCGGGATCATAATTGATCACATCATAACCTGACGCCAGAAAAAGCGCGCTCCAACTTGCGCCAATCACGCCTGACCCGACAATGCCAATGGTGTTGATTGCTGTCATCACATCCCTCTTACATAAGCCTTAAAACAATCCGGGTTGAAGGGGCGAGGCCGCCACCAACCCGCCATCAACCGTCAAGGTCTGGCCGGTGACAAAACCCGCTTCATCCGAAAGCAAATACACCGCCGCCTTGGCAATATCTTGCGGCGCGCCAAATCGCCCCGCGGCGTGGCGTGCCAAGGCATCTCTTTTCGCAAGATCAGGGTCTTTCGCCAGATCAAAAGCCGCATCCGCCATCCCAGTCATAATCCAGCCCGGGCAAATCGCGTTACAGCGTATTTTTTCATGGCCATGATCGACCGCAATCGACCGTGTCAATCCATGCACAAAAGCTTTGGACGCGTTATATAACGCCATGGATGGATCCGCGTGATGGCCAGAAATAGACCCGATATTGACAATCGCCCCACCGCCCGATGCCGCCATTAATGGGATCATGGCACGGCACATGAAAAACACCCCTTTGGCGTTAATCCCCATGACTTGATCCCAATCATCATCGCTGCTTTCCGTGACGGTTTTTTCAACCTGCACGCCAGCGTTATTCACCAGCATATGCAAGCCGCCATATTGCGATTGGATATGCGATTTCAACGCGTCAACATCATCCTTATTGCTGACATCCAGCTGTTGCCAATCAACATCAGGGTGAAGATCATGAGGACGATCACCTCGACCGCAGGTGATGACGCGCGCGCCTTTTTCCTGCAAGGCTGAAACAATCGCCGCCCCAATCCCGCGGCTGCCGCCAGTTACAACAGCAATCTTTTGCGATAAATCCATCTGTTTAATCCATCATCAGGACGTTAATGCGCGATCATCACGTGGCGCGGCACGGTATAATCTTCCAGCGCGTAAATCGACATATCCTTACCATAGCCAGATGCTTTCATGCCGCCATGGGGCATTTCAGAAACCCCAACAAGATGGGTGTTGACCCAAGTGATGCCGTATCGAAGGCGGGCGACGGTCTGCATGGCGCGCCCGACATTTTCAGTCCAGACAGATGCGGACAGCCCATAGCGCGTGTCATTGGCCCAAGCAATGGCTTGATCAACATCTTTAAAGCGGGTGGCGGTAACGACCGGGCCAAAGATTTCTTCTTCAACCACCATATCGCCTTGCTCCGCATTGGCAATCAATGTTGGTTCAACAAAAAATCCACTGCCTGACATGGCCTGACCGCCAGTCACAACCTCAAGTCTTTTGTCATTCTGCACCGCGTCCAAAACATTGGAAACACGTTCAAACTGACCTTGGGTGATGATCGGCCCCATTTCCGTGCCTTCTGTTTCAGGCAAGCCTGTTTTGATCGAAGACACCGCGGAGGCCATATCCGCCACAAAACGATCATAAATCGCATCAGCCACGTAATAACGGCACGGCTGGGTGCAATCCTGACCCGCGTTATAGAAAGAGAACATTTTCAGGTTTTCAATGACCTTTTCAACATCAGCATCATCATAAATAATGACAGGAGCTTTGCCGCCCAGCTCAAGATGGGTGTTTTTGATGGTTTTTGACGCGGCTTCCAGCACACGGCTGGCGGTTCGGATCGAGCCGGTCAATGAGATAAACTCAATACCATCATGATTGATCAATTGATCGCCGGTGGACTCCCCCCGACCTGAGATGATATTAACCACCCCTTTCGGGTAAATATCAGCCAGTATCCCCACCATTTTCAACGTGCTTAATGGCGTCAGCTCTGATGGTTTCAACACCATCGTGCAGCCTGTTGCCAAGGGCGGGGCTAATTTCCATGCCGCCATCATTAACGGATAATTCCATGGGCTGATGCTGGCGACAACACCCACAGGATCACGCCGGATCATGGAGGTAAAGCCTTCCATATATTCGCCAGCGGCGATACCGCTCATGTTTCGGACCGCCCCTGCCATAAAGCGGAACAGATCAACACAAGCGCCCATTTCATCAAGGGCGGCATCCAAAGGCTTACCAGTATCAAGGGATTCGATTTTGGCAAAATCATTAATCTCTGCTTCTAGGCGATTGGCAACCTCCAGCAAAAGGCCTGAACGTTCACCCGGGGTTTTGGCGGCGAAACTTTCAAAAGCTTCTGTTGATGCTCTGACCGCGGCATCGACCTGTTCTGGTGTTGCTTCTTTAATCTCGCAAATCACCTCCCCCGTGGCGGGGTTCAGCACTGGTACCGCAGCGCCCGCCCCTTCAATTTTTTCCCCATTAATCAGAAATTCTTTGCTCATTTCCATAACGCTCTCCCCTTTATATGATTTCACCTGATTATCATTTCATTTGGTTAAAACCCAACTTGATCACCGCCTTTTAACGCCAAGCGTTCTCGGGCTTCTTCCGGCGTTGCGATGGTCAAGGATAGGTCTTCAACGATGCTTTTGATTTTGCTGACTTGGTCGGCGTTGCTTTTCGCCAACTCGCCCTTGCCGATGTAAAGACTGTCTTCAAGCCCAACACGGACATTGCCGCCAAGCACGCTGGCGGTGGAGGCAAACCCCATCTGGTGTTTGCCCGCGGCCAGAACCGACCATTCATAATCATCACCAAACAAGCGTTCGGCGACATTATTCATATGGACAAGGTTATCAATTTCAGCCCCCGCCCCGCCAAGGATTCCATAAATAAACTGCAAGAAAAACGGCGGTTTGATCAGCCCTTTATCAACAAAATAAGCGACATTATAAAGATGGCCTAAATCATAACATTCCATTTCAAACTTCGTGCCATGGCCTTCGCCCAAATCTTGTAAGACATATTCAATATCGCCAAAGGTATTCCTGAAAATGAAGTCTTTTGTCATCTTCAGAAATTCAGGCTCCCATTCATGTTGAAAATCTTTGTATTTATCCAGCAACGGGAAAATTCCAAAATTCATTGAGCCCATATTGAGCGAACACATCTCAGGGCTGGCGCGTCTTGCGGCGGCAAGACGTTCGTCCAAAGTCATGCCCAACCCCCCGCCGGTGGAGATATTGATGACGGCATTGCTGCTTTGCTTAATGACCGGCAAAAACTCCATAAACACATCAGGGTCAGCCGTGGGGCGGCCGTTTTCAGGGTCTCGCGCATGAAGATGGATAATTGATGCCCCGGCCTCTGACGCGGCAATGGCTTCATGGGCTATATCTTTTGGCGTGATGGGCAGGTAAGGCGACATGGTGGGCGTATGAATTCCGCCTGTCACCGCACACGTAATGATAACCGATTTTGCCCTTGCCATCGTCTTCTCCTATACCGTCATGCCCTATAATTTCATCTGTTGAACTTGCGCCGTCAGCCCGCCATCCAGCACCCATAATTGACCGGAGGCATAGCGGGCTTCATCCCCCGCCAGCCAATTGACAAGCCCCGCGACATCATCCGGCGTACCATAGCGACCAATCGGGTGAACATCCCGCACCGCTGTCTTCAGGCTTTCAATATCCCCGCTGTCACCAAAGAAGCTTTGCAGCATTGGCGTGTCGATATATCCCGGGCAAATCGCATTAACCCGAATATTATCCTGACCATGATCACAAGCCATGGCACGGGTCAGGGCATGAACCGCCCCTTTGGTGGCGCAATACGCCGCCAGATGCGGGTCAGCGATAAACCCATCATAAGAACCAAAATTGATGATCGAGCCTGCCCCTGTTTTTCGCATCAGTGGCAAAACCATTTTAGAGACCAAAAACGTGCCGGTGACATTAACCGCAAAGATCAGATTCCATTCTTCAAGGCTGGTGTCTTCGATTGTTTTTTCAATTTCAATCCCCGCGGCGTTCACCAAAATATCAACCTGATTTTCATGCCCTTCAACATCAGCGATCATCGCTTTCACGCTGTCTTCTGAGGTCACATCAAGGGGAATATACCGCATCCCTTCGGGCATTTCGGTTTTTGGAGCGTCACGATCAACCGCGATCACCCTTGCGCCTTCACGGTGAAGCCGGGCACAAATCGCCGTTCCAATACCGCCTGTCCCGCCAGTAACAATTGCAACTCGATTAAGAAGGGGGCTGTCCGTCATCGTTAAATATCCAAATAAGCTTTACGAATAAGAGAATGGAAATGATGAACAGCGTGTTCGCTTAAACCGCTGTCATCAGGGTCAATCATATAGCGCCCTTGTTGATAAGCCGGGGTTTGCATCCCCCGCTGAACGCTCTCAACAAGGCCAATGTCTTCAGGCTGTAAAACATCATCAATGAATTTGATCGCCTCCACTTCTTCGGCAGAAGGCGTCGGGTTTTCAAAGAAGAAATCAAATTCTTCATAGGTTTCTTCAGGGCCAACAGGGTAGAACCGCCAGACCATGAAATTGCCCGACCCGGGGTAGCGCATCAAGGTTGTATTCGGCCATAAAAACCACACGGCGTGATCAGTGACTTCAGCGCTATCGGTGCTATAGGCTTTATTATCCGTCCGCCCTGCTTTCGCCATATGGCTGGAATAAATGCCATGGGTTTTGACTTTATACGTATCCATTTCGATCAATGTGCAAAAGTCACGATGCGCCACCGGACAGTGATAACATTCAAGAAAGTTATCAACCACGGATTTCCAATTGGCTTTGATGGTATAGGTCAGGCGATGGGAAAAGGTGAGTTTCCCCAAATCCGGCGCGTAGGACATAATCTCATCAGCCAGCGCCCCTGATTGCGCCGATAATGGCGCAGCATCCGGATCAAGATTCACAAAGACCATATGGCAGAAAATTTCAATCCGCACTTGATCAAGGCAGAAATCATCAGGGTTGAAGTTATCCATAAATTGGGATTGGCGGGCTTCTAAAAACCGGCCATCAAGATCATAAGACCACGCGTGATACGGGCAAATCACCCGTTTCGTTTTGCCTTGGCCGGAAAGAAGCTCATGGCCACGGTGTTTACAAACATTATAAAACGC
Organism: uncultured Alphaproteobacteria bacterium; assembly: GCA_937952245.1. GTDB lineage: Bacteria > Pseudomonadota > Alphaproteobacteria > Puniceispirillales > UBA1172 > JAGWAQ01. The sequence goes on from CALFYS010000012.1 coordinate 5,875, forward strand.
CCGCAAATTATCGTTCTTATCGCGAATGGCGACAATGCTCTGGCCTTGGATGGACATGGTGACATATGACCCTGGCTCCGTAAGGTTTTCTTCATGGCAGAGGAATTGCCACGATTTATGGAAAATTTCCTTTTGGTCAACATTCAGCCATTGCGGATCAATGTAGGCGTTTTTATGCATGGAAAGTGACTTGCGAGGATCATCATCCCAACCCTTAAAGAGAGCGGATGCATCGCCGTGATTTTTTGTCATATCGTTCATCGTCACACCTTTACCTGTTCTTTAGGTTCAGCAATTATTTGGCCTTATGTTTTGCGGAATGGCGGGAAGCGTGTTCGTTCCGCCGCCACCGTCCAATCCATATGATTGCGGACATATTCATGAGACGCGTCTCGTTGCGGTTGATAATCCCATGACGTGATCTTGCCTTCTTCCATGGCTTTGTGGATGGCGCGCCGTCTAATTTGGGTGCGAATGACATTTTCTTTAATCGCATCACTATCCCAACGCGCCGCCACCTCGCTGGCGAAACTGGCCATATCATCAGCGTAATCAGGGTCATTGGCCAGATTGCGCCGTTCGTTTGGGTCGTCTTTCAGATTGAACAATTGCGGCGGGTCAATATCACAATGGATGTATTTCAAAGGCCCACGGCGGATCATGTAAATCGGGTGAGCGGCACATTCAGCGCAATATTCGGCAATGGCTTCATCGGCGGTATCGGCTGACCCCGTGGCGACAGGCCAGAGCGAGCGCCCATCAATCGGCATCCCCAAGTCAGGTTTAGCGTCAGCAATATCCAATAGCGTCGGCAGAATATCCACCAATGAACAGGCGTTTTCAGAAACACCGTGCTTAATCTGGGGGCCCGCCATGATCATCGGCACCCGGGCAGAATGTTCAAAGAATGACATTTTATACCACAGCCCCCGTTCACCCAGCATATCGCCATGATCAGAGGTGACGATCACAACGGTATTATCCAGCATCCCAGCTTCTTCAAGGGTTCGGGTCAATTCCCCAACCTTGGAATCAAAATAAGACGTGTTGGCATAATACGCCCGCCGTGAATTGCGAATCTCGTCTTCGGTGGGGGTGTAAATATCCGCTTCGATCCCCTTCATCAACCGTTTGGTATGGGGGTCAAGTTCAAGCCCTTCACTATCCATCGGCATATCAATGTCTTCATCTTGATAAAGATTCCACCATTCCGGCCGAGCGACATAAGGGTCATGGGGATGGATGAAACTGGCCACCATGCAAAACGGTTCAACCTTATCCATGGCGTATTCAAAGATTTTACGGCGCGCAAAAAAGGCCACTTCTTCATCATATTCGATTTGGAATGTGGTGGCCGCCTCGCCTGCTTCTTTGACGCTATCCATATTGTGATACCATTTATCAATACGTTCGTCTGGCATCTCCCAATCAGGTGTCCAAGCGTGGTCAGATGGATAAATATCCGTGGTGATGCGTTCTTCAAATCCGTGCATTTGATCAGGGCCAACAAAATGCATCTTGCCCGAAAGGCAGGTGCGATACCCCACGGTTCTGAGATAATGCGCAAAGGTCGGGATGGTGGCCGTAAATTCAGCGGCGTTATCATAAGCCGCGATATTGGTGATCAGCTGGCCAGCCATAAAACTGAACCGTGATGGGGCGCAAAGAGGTGAATTGCAATACGCGGCATCAAACCTGATCCCACGCTTGGCCAAAGCATCAATGTGAGGTGTCTTCACCACAGGATGGCCATAAGCCCCTGTAAATTGCGGTGACAGTTGATCGGCCATGATGATCAGAATATTAGGTCGCATTGATTTACCATTTTTAGTTAGTGGTATGCCTTGCTCAAAATATTAGGACTTAATTTTATTTTTCTGTCCATGACTTTTCTTCATCAACAGATGAAAAAAAAGGTGGTGTTAAATTTCACTTGATGAAGGCTAAAATTTAGGAAACGATAAGGTTAATAAAAAACAAAGGGAGGAATACATGAAAGATTTACGTAAAATATCTTCGGTGATCGCGGCTGGCCTTGTTGGCGGCGTGATGACGGTTACATCTGCATCCGCGCTGGATATGGGCTCTAATGAGCCGATTAAACTGGCCATTAATGAATGGACAGGCCAGCATCTGACAACCCATATCGCAGGCGCTATTCTTGAGCGTGCCGGCTATAATGTTGATTTGGTAACCGCGGGTTATGGCCCACAGTTCATCGCCATGGCTGAAGGTGATTTGCACGCCAGCCTTGAAATCTGGACATCAAATGCCCCGGGTCAGTTCACCGAAGCGGCCGCCGCTGGCAAAGTGATCGACATTGGTGGCTTGGAACTCGAAGCCCGTGAAGGCGTACTTTATCCTGTTCATATGAAAGAGCTATGCCCGGGTCTGCCCGATTGGGAAGCCCTCAACGCTTGCGCCGATAAATTTGCATCGGTTGAAACGCTGCCAAATGGTCGTCTGCTTGATTATCCCGCTGACTGGGGTTCACCAGGCAAAGACCGTTTTGAAGCCATGGGTATGAACTTTACTGCTGTTCCCGCAGGGTCCGAAGGGGCGTTGATCACGGAACTGGAAGCATCAATTGCGAAAAAGTCACCCTTGCTGATGACATTCTGGCAACCGCATTGGGCGTTAGCCGAATATGAAACAGAATGGGTTGCCCTGCCCGCCGGCACCGATGAATGTTACAGCGATCCATCATGGGGCGTGAATAAAAACGCCACCGGTGACTGTGACTTCAGCCCAACCCGTATTTTCAAAACCACGTGGTCAGGGATGAGCGACACATGGCCAATGGCTGATCAGTTGCTGAAAATGTACACGCTTGATGCCAGCGACCAGCAAAATATGATGGCGGCAGTCGATGGACGTGGCGAAGACATCAAAGATGTTGTGGCCAAATACATCAACAGCAACGCTAGTGCTATTGACGCGATGATCGCTAAAGCAAAAGCAATGTAAACCGATTGGGGCAACGTCCTGTTGCCCCTTTTTCTTTTTCATCATGAGCACGATCCCAAAACTAGAATGTCGTTCCCTATGGAAGATATTCGGGCAAGCCAGCGAAAGCGTTTGCCAACAACACCATCACGATAACGCCGCCTTAACGAAAGCAGCCACCGAACAAGGCTGTATTATTGGCGCCAGCGATGTCAATTTTTCAGTCGCCCCGGGTGAACTTTTTGTCATCATGGGTCTATCCGGTTCTGGCAAATCCACCGTTTTAAGGTCAATCGCCCAATTGCACCGCCCTAGCCTTGGTCAAGTGTTTTTGGACGGTGAAGATTTAGCCGCCATGTCTGAAAAAGACTTGATGGAAATTCGCCGCCGTAAAATGGGCATGGTGTTTCAAAATTTCGGCCTCGTGCCTCATTTCACCGCGCTTGAGAATATCGCCTTCCCGCTGAAGATGCGGGGGGAAAACGCCGCCACCCGTAAGCAAAAAGCACAAGAAATGCTGGAGTTGGTTGGGCTTGATGGCCGCGGTCAATCCTATCCCCATGAATTATCAGGCGGCCAACAACAGCGTGTCGGTATCGCGCGATCATTGGCGGTTGACCCTGAAGTCTGGCTTTTGGATGAACCGTTCAGCGCGCTTGACCCGCTGATCCGGCGGCAATTGCAAGATGAACTGCTGACCCTGCAATCTAGTTTGAAAAAATCAATTGTCTTCATCACCCATGATTTCGCAGAAGCGGTGAAATTGGCTGATCGCATTGCCATCATGCGCGATGGTAAGATTATCCAGCAAGGCAGTGCTTCTGATTTGCTGCTCAATCCGGTTGATGATTATGTCCGCGCCTTTGTGGAAGATGTTCCAAGGCTGCAAGTATTGACCCTTGCTGATATTATGACGCCAAAGAAAAACATGAGATTATCCAGCAAAGCCTTGTCATTGGAACAAACAACCTCGCTTGAAAAAGCCATGCTGGCCATGACCGCGAATACCGATAGTGCCAATAAAAAAATCACGGTCACCGATCAAGGAAAGCCAATTGGCGAGGTCAAGCATAGTGATATTTTTAACGCTGTTGAGATTGCCGGATCATGATGGCGGCGGGGCAAATCCAAAAGATGGGTCCCAAGATGGCACTCGCTTTTATGGTGATGATTGGCCTTGCGGCGGTGATCACTTGGCCGCAACAATTCAACTGGGTTAATCAAGCCCCGATTTCGGGCGAGAGTGTTTTATCCGATGGTATTAATCATGCCATTGACGCCTTTGTGGCTTCATTTAAACCCGGGTTGCGCCTGATCGCTGGCGGGATTGACGCTGGGGTCAGGGGGTTGCAATTTGCCCTTCATAACATCCCATGGTTGATGATTGTCGCGCTTGTCGCCCTTTTGGGCTGGCGGTTTAAATCGGTGGGGCTTGCTGTTTTTTGCGGTCTTGCCGTGCTGTATATGGCGATTTCAGGCCATTGGGTGAAGTCGATGAACACGCTGGCCATGGTGGGGTTATCCGTACCATTGGCGTTGCTGCTGGGCTTTGGCCTTGGGGTTTGGGGGGCCAAGTCAAAACATATCTATAAAGTCTTGATGCCGACACTTGATCTGATGCAAACGATCCCGACCTTTGCCTATCTTGCGCCATTGGTTGTTTTATTTGGATTTGGTCCTGTTCCGGGGGTTTTGGCATCCATGATTTATGCCGCCCCGCCGATTACCCGAAATGTCATTCTTGGGTTAAAACAAGTCCCCCATGATCTTTATGAAGTCGCCAATATATCTGGCGCATCATCATGGCAACGGTTTATCGAAATTGAATTGCCCCATGCTAAACATCAAATGCTGGTCGGCGTTAACCAGACCGTTCTGGCCAGTCTTTCGATGGTGATTATCGCCGCTGTTATTGGTGGTTTTGATGATATTGGCCGCGAAGTGCTGGTCGCCACCAACAAAGGGTCAGCCCGATTTGGTCAGGCCTTGGGGGCTGGGATTGTCATTGTATTGCTGGCGGTGGTGATTGACCGGCTGACCCGCGCGGCCTCTGAGCCAAGGGCAACTGGCATTAATATGCCGATCTTCTTTGACCTTGGTCTTTTATTGGCGGCGGGTCTTATCGGGTTTATCTTTGCGGAAAATATCGCGGCGATCACCGCGGCAACCGCCACCACCATCCGCGCTATCGAAGCCAATATCAACGAAAGCCTGACCAATTTCATTGGCCATTATGGCCTTGTGCTGGACCAGATTAAAAACAACGCTTTGGTCTATATCCTTCTGCCCATGCGGATTGGGCTGGCCAAGGCGGTTCTGCCCTTTACATGGGGGTTCAGTTTCCCGCCGATGATGCAGAATATTTATCTGCTGGCGGTGGTGTGCTTGTCATTATTCATGGTGGTCAAAGGCCGAATGACCCTTGGGTTTCTAATCCTTGGGTTTGGCTTGGTGATGTTCCAAGGCTTTACCTTCTTGCCATGGTGGATGGTGGTGCTTTCGGTCAGTTATATCGCGTGGCGTTGTGTTGGCGTTAAATTTGCGGCGGTGACCATCGCTATGCTCGTTTTCATCACTTGGGCAGGCCATTGGCAGGATGCGCTTTATTCGGTCTATCTTTGCACGGCATCGGTATTGGTCTGTTTGGCCATAGGATGCCCTTTGGGGATTTGGGCGGCGAAATCAGACCGTGTTTCAAAAATCCTGCATCCAATTAATGATACATTGCAATCTATCCCGCTTTATATTTTCTTGATCCCTGCCGTGGCACTCTTTCAGATCAATGAATTTTC
>CALFYS010000013.1 GCA_937952245.1 uncultured Alphaproteobacteria bacterium
TAAAACCGGTGGTCGGTTTCAAACCCGATGGCATGATTGGCATCAACAGTATCAAGCCCTTTATCCTGCATGGCATAGGCGCGCAACTTATTGACCAAGCCAATATCACGCCCTTCTTGCGCCAGATAAATCAATAGCCCGCCGCCGGCTTCGGCCATTTGTTTGATGGCCAATTGCAATTGGTCACCGCAATCACATTTCAGACTGCCCAGAATATCACCCGTGATGCACTGCGAATGGATACGCACCAGCGGGGCATCATGCTGATCCGCGTGGTTGATGATCAACACAAAATGTTCGGTGCCGCCGTCTTTTGGCTGGAAGATGGCAATCTCGGTGTTTTCCGCTTCTTTTAAGGGCAATTTGGCGCGGGCGGCTTCACGTAACAATCCAGCGGAGGTTTCTTCAAACGCCCGGATGGTGGTCTCGCTCAACATGATATAGCCATGGTCTTCCGCCCAACGGTTTAGGCTGCGGTGATCTTGATCAGGAATATGGGCGGCCAGCGCCGCCGGCATCAACCGTGCTGACCGCATCAACATCAAGACCAACACCGCCATGCTATCAGGCCCTTCAGGCAAGATCGTTAATTTGGTCGGGTCTATCTTGATCGGAACATCGCCGATTAATTGAAGGATTTCATCAGGCCCAATATCATCCGAAATAAGGATTGAACAGGCCATAACACCAGCTTTTGGCTTAAGCCCAATGGCGCGGGCGCGCTGGGCGGTGATCAATAAATAAGGCCGTGACATACTGGCTTCCGCCAAATCCCGCAGGCTATCGTTGCTGACTTGTTCGGCAGGTTTAACCATGCCCGCGTATCCCGCATCAGACATGAATAACACAGGCGTGCCCCGCCGAAGATCAGCAATCCCACGATGGGCGTTTTTCTGCATGGTGAGCAAAGGTGTCATGACAGTTTATCCATGTTTTGACGACGGTCTTTCCATAAGGCCTTTTATTAATATTTTTCATATTGACCTGATCTTTGATTTCAATCAAATCATTGATCAATACATATAATTAACTTACGATTAATTTAAACGTTGTGTTGGATCATTATCTTTATTCATTAGCCCAAGTTAGGGTTGGCAACAATAAGAAAGACATTGTTTTATGATCAAGATTATTACGATCGAGGATGATCAACACCTCTTAGAAACCCTTGTCGATCAGCTCTCACAAGAAGATGAATTTGAAGTTTATGGCGCCCCGAATTTAGCCGAGGGGCGTGAGCTGATCAATCACCATGACCCTGACCTTGTTTTGCTGGATGTCATGCTGCCCGATGGCGATGGCCGGGATATGTGCCGCTGGATCAGAGGCCAAGGCTTTGTCATGCCTATTTTGATGCTCACCGGCCAAGATAGTGAGGCTGATACCATTGATGGGCTGGAAGCAGGGGCGAATGATTATATCGCCAAACCGCTCAGGTTAGGGGAGTTATTGGCGCGGATCAGAACCCATTTGCGGCAGTATCAACATCAAGAAAATGCCCGCATCAAAATTGGCGCGTTTCATTTTATCCAAGGGCGTAAAATTTTAAGCCATCGAGAGACAGGGGAAACCCTTAACCTGACGGAAAAAGAATCAGCGATTATCAAATATCTGTTGAAAAAATCTGGCCAAGTGACGCCAAAATCAGAATTGCTGGAAGAAGTTTGGGGATATGGCGATCAGATTTCCACCCATACGTTGGAAACCCATATTTATCGCTTGCGCCAGAAAATCAATTACGTTGATGACACGCCATTTATTGTCACCAAAGAAAACGGCTATCAGCTCAATTAAT
>CALFYS010000014.1 GCA_937952245.1 uncultured Alphaproteobacteria bacterium
TTAAGCGGATTTTTCAACATCAATCACCAAATGGACATAATCCATGGCTTGGCCATCAGGGTTATTGGCAACGTCATCTTCATAGGCTTGATAGAAATCATCGACAATCGCCATGGCTTCATCTTTGGGGCGTTGGTCAAGGGCGGTGGTGAAGACGGTTTCGGACCAGCTCCGCATGGTGGGTATCAGTGATTTCGCATAATCCCGCGGCGACATCGCGCCGTTTGACGCGTCATAACGCGCCCGATAGGGGCATGGCGTTAAAATGCTATGGGATGATTTCAATCGAAGCCCTGCTTTTGAAACCGCACTATTGGGGTCTTGGAACGGGGCTAAAAATTCATCCATGGTGCGGTAATGCTGGGTGAAAGTGGCGCGGGTATATTCTTCTGGGGTGATGCGGCCTTGGTCGGCCAAATCTTTCCAGAAACGGTCAAATTGATTGAACATATGCACCCCGCCTGTATTGCCAAGGAAACGGCCTTCGTCATCAATCCCAAAATTAAAACAGATGAACCGCCCGCCGGGGATTAACTCCGCCGCCCGTGCCAATAAAATCCTGTTCAGGTCTTCCGCCGCTTGGTCTTTAAAGCGTTGTTGTTCTTCAGGATTGGCGCCGACCATATGAACATGGCTGGTCAGCTCACAAGGTTTTTCTGAGACATAATGCATGGCGGTGGCGGAGAACCCCAAATTCAAACTGTTTGATGCCATCAATTGTTGGTGAAAGCCTGTCCCGCAACCATGGACATAAACATGGTCTAAATTTTTCTGATACGCTTCGGCAGGGTCACCTTCAAACCCCTGCATCATGCGGAATAAGGTGGAAAAATCATTGGATGCCAGATCGGTGTAGATCATTTCAACTTCGCGGCTGTCGCCAGCATCCCGCAGGCCCGTCAACAGATTGGTCCACATCCCTCGGCTGGTGCCGCCATCGGCCGCGCCGTAATCAGCAATGCGCAATTGTTCAGTATGAGGCACTTCCGCCAAGGCACGGCTGACCATATCAAGGGCGGTGTTAATCACATTACGCGCGCCGGCGGTACGTTCAGAATAATACCCTTTGCCCACCATCGAAAGCACGGCAGCAGGGTTAAGCCCTGTTTTGTCAGACATCGTAAAAGCCTCCCATCCACAACATTACTGGTTAAATCTTGCGGTAAAAAAGGAGGGAGGTCAAATCAGAGGTTTAATCGATTAAAGTCACGCCCGCATCAGCCATGTTCTGAAGCGCCGCATCAAGCGAGCCGCCAAGGTCAATCGCGCGACACGCCGGCAGATGAACCGTCACCTCAAATCCTAATTGAGCGGCGTCCAATGCTGAAAACGCCACACAGAAATCGGTCGCCAATCCCGCCATGGTCAGATGAGTGATGCCGCGTTCTTTTAACGCCCCGCCAAGGCCCGTGGGGGTGGTCTTATCATTTTCAAAGAAAGCGGAATAACTGTCGATCATCCGGCGGTATCCTTTGCGGATAATCAACTCAGCGCGATCAAGGTTTAATTCAGGGTGAAATTCAGCCCCGATACTGCCTTGGATGCAATGATCAGGCCATAATGTTTGCTCACCATAATCCATGGTGGTGGTTGAAAAAGGGTCAAGCCCATCATGTTGGCTGGCAAAACTGGAATGATCATTGGGGTGCCAATCTTGGGTTAAAATGACATGATCAAAATCAGCCATCATGGCGTTGATCGGTGCCACCACCGCGTCACCATCGGCGACGGCGAGCGCGCCTTCTGGACAAAAATCATTCTGAACATCAATGATCACAAATGCTGATGAAGCCATCGTCTTTCCCTTTTCTTAGGCCATGATGAGATGATGTATCACAGGCGCGTCCTCCTTGCCATGATGATGTTTAGGCCAATATCTGGAAATACCATAAATAGGGTTTCTTGTTGAAGAAAGACCGTTTAATCTTGGAAATAGATTGATTTGAGCTGAGGGATGCCATGCTGATTGATGGGCTGCAATATTGCAATTGGTCGCCAAAGATTTTCAACCAATGGCGTGAAGGCGGGGTTGATTGTGTCCATGTGACCATCGCTTATCACGAAATGTTCCGTGAAACCGTGGCCAATATGGAACAATGGAACCGCTGGTTTGAACAGTATCATGACCTCATCACCTTGGCTTATACCGCCGCTGATGTTGAAGCCGCCAAAGCCCAAGGCAAAACCGCGGTGATCTTTGGTTTTCAAAACCCTTCCCCAATAGAAGATGATATTGGCCTTGTTGAAGTCTTGCATCGTTTGGGCGCAAGGTTCATGCAATTGACCTATAACAATCAATCACTGTTGGCGACGGGTTGTTATGAAGATGATGACACCGGCCTGACCCGCATGGGGCGCGAAGTGGTCGAAGAAATGAATCGCGTGGGCATGGTGGTGGATATGTCTCATTCCGCTGAACGCTCCACCTTGGAGGCGGCTGAATATTCATCCCGCCCGATTGTGGTCAGCCATGCCAATCCATCGTTCTGGCATCCGGCACGGCGCAATAAATCGGATGATGTGTTAAAGGCATTGGCCGAAACAGGGGGGATGTTGGGCTTTTCTCTTTATCCCCATCACCTGCATGGCGGTAGTGATTGCAGTCTTGATGATTTTTGCCGGATGATCGCGGATACAGCTGATAAAATGGGCATTGATCACATTGGTTTTGGCTCAGACCTTTGCCAAGACCAGCCCGACAGTGTTGTGGAATGGATGCGGGTCGGGCGTTGGACGAAAAAGATTGATTATGGTGAAGGGTCGGCCAGCAACGCGGGCTTTCCTGAAATGCCATCATGGTTCCAAGACAACCGCCATTGGGGAAATATTCTTGATGGGCTTGCCAAGACGGGGTTTTCATCCCATGATATTGCCAAGATTGCAGGGTTGAACTGGCTTGAATTTTTCCGCCGGTCTTTTGACCCCCTCCCGAAAGATTAATGCCCAAAGATTAATATTTTAACACGAAGACCTGAAGCTGAAGTCTGGATGATTTTTTATGATGGGTGGCGTGATGAAACCGAACCTGAATAATGCTGAAATCATGATTAAACAACGACCACCGCAAGAGGTTATGCGCTTGCAACGGATGGGGTCTTTTCATCCGATGCGCCTGTCGTTTAACCGCCAGTTGTTGCGCCGGATGGCGAAAGAAAATTGGCAGGTGGCTGTTCAAGATTGGCAGATTGATGACCACGGCTATGGCCACGCGGTGATCACCGCCACCACGCCAGACCATTGTTACAGCCTTGTGGCCTTCAGCCATGACCTTGACGATAAAGACCGCAGCGATCGCGTCATTGCTGAAAAATGGGATGCAACCTTCAGCCTTGTGGATGGCCAGCCGGATGAGGCGGCGATTGCCATGATGGCCGATACCGTTTCCAAACAAGAAGCCGGACGGCAACGCCATGACCAATTGACCCTAAGCCGTGCCAATAAATCGGTGCGGATGTTTAATCATGTGGTGGAACGACTGGCCGAAGGTGTTCAGCCTGATGCCAAGATGGTCAATGATATTGGCTATACCATGCGGACAACCGCTGTTTACGGCAATGGTAAATTTGGGATCAGTGATCGCGCCGCCATCAAAGACCGCCCCGCGATGCTGGGGCCGTTTCAGGCGGAGATGCTGACGGTGTATTTAATCCGGCATTTCTCGCTGGCTTTGATTGACCATTTGGCCAAGGTCAAAGGCGGCGAAAAGGCAGTTTCTTTAGCGCCTGAATTGGCACGTCATTTCGGGATTGGCAATGCCACGGGGCTGGGGATGGCGCCTTTTTTGGTGCATCATCAGGTGTTGCTGCATCAATGGATGACCACCCGCGAAGAAGCCTTAACCCGGGTTCTCAACACCGCCATGATCACAACAGAACAAGCCGATCAAATCAGGGCTTTGGTGGTGCGCGCCCAAACCTACAGCCAGCAATGGCGGGTTGATGATACGGTGCAGATGGATCGCATCACCGTTCTGGAAAACGATTTGCAACAATTGGCCGATTGGGTGTCGGGTGACTGGGGGCAAAACCCCTATGACATGGCAAGGCTGATGGAAAAGACAACCGAATCCCTAAGCCTCGAAGCGCAAGAAATGTTGGTTTCAATCCTGCTGGAGCCGTTCGGCGATTTGATTGATGATTTGGGCGATCAAATGGCGGCGCAAGAAGATATTTCCATGCCCGTGACGGCGACCGTGGGCGATGCCATTGACCTTATTAACACTCATTACGATTGGGCCTTGGCGCGCGACTTGAGCCAGCGTTTTGAAAGTGAATTGTTCTGGTATGTCTCCGAAGCCAAGCTAGAACCGCGGCTGGGGCGTCGGTATGAAGAAGACGGCGCGGACCAAGAGATGCCGTTTGATATTCCCCATCAAATTCAATCCGCCCTGCCGGCCTTAACCAAAGCTGACCCCGCCATGCCATTGGCGCAATTCATGCTGGATCATCCAAAACATCGTTGGGTGTTGCGCCGTGTCTTGACATCAGGGCATTACCCTTATGGGGAGATTAAAGATAATCTGGTGGCGGGTGATACAAGGCCGATTGATATGCTCCGCTGTAAATTGAGTTTCTTTGGGGCGTCAAAATTTGATCCCAAATCGGATCTCTGGACGCGAATCACGCTTTATCAAGGCGCGCCATTGGCGGATGAGATTACGATGACCAGCGTCAATGATTGGCTGTTTTCAACCTTGCCGGGTGCCTCGCACTAGGCCTTAAATACGCCATCACGACTGACGATCCATGACCATCACCTTGTCCCAAAATGAAATTCGAGCCGAAGCCGAAAAAGCCTTTCGCGGGGTTGGGGTTGAATGGGGCATGGCGAAAGATGGCGGGGTGATCGCCTCTTGGATGGCCGCCCATAACCTGCCGTTTTTAGGGGCGCTGAACCATTGCCTTGAGATGTTGGATGAAAATTTAACCAAGGGGCAATCTGATGGTGCTGCTGCTCCGATCGCCTCATGCATCGCGCCGTTTGAAGCCATTGCGCGGGCGGAATATATCGCCGCCATGAATACCGCTTGGGCAGGTGAAGTGTTGATGCCGCGGTTTTTGCTGGCAGGATTGGGGATTGTTGCCCAAGAACAAGGCCAAGCGTTTACGTTGAAGATTGATGGCAAAATTGCCATGGTCGCCGAAGAAAACCAGATTTGGGTCGCCGCTGATGGCATCGCTTCAGGTATCGTTGCGGTTGAAATTTATCCTCATGCAGAAGGTATAGATGGACTTATCCCATGCCCTTGGGCTGAACAGATTGCCCATCAAGCCTCGGCATCATGTTGGAAAACATTAGGGCAATATGCCAGCCGAACCTATGTGCCGGAAACCGAAGAAAAGCGGGCGGCGGGCGCGGGCGCGGGCGATATTGATAACAACTAAATCTTGATTAAGATCAATGCGGTGATGTTATCGCGGCAGGTCATTATTCTGGCAGGCCAAGGGTAAATAATTTACCGCCTTTCGGGGTTTGGTAATCACATCCCGCCAGCCGAAGCGCCATCCAAATCATCGCTTGATTGCTGGAAATAACAGGCTTGCCCAAGCGGTCCTCCAGCCTTTCGATAATCGACACCGCGGGCAAGGCCGTGCATGACAAGAACACCGCATCGGCATCCTCTTGGTCAATCTCTTCTGCCATGGCGATCAGGTCATCTTCATTGACCCGGGCAATATCACGGTCATCGGCGATATTCAGGCAATGATGGCTGATAATCTCGCATCCTTTTTGGGCAAAATAATCAGCCAATTTTTGGCTTGCCGCTTCAGGATAAGGGGTCAGCAACGCCAGTTTTTGTACCCCCAAGGCTTTGGCGGCGGTTACCCCTGCCAAGGCGGGGTTGGTGGTGGGGGTGTTGGGTTTGCCTTCGTTTAACGATTGGATCACCGTTTCATCCCCCAAGGTTGCTGACGCGGACGTGCATCCATAGCAGATGGACCCAAGCGGCTGGTCGGTGAGAATCATGCGCGCGGCATCGGCGATATGGGGCTGCATTAACCGAAGGTTTTCAGGCGTGACAGGATTAATAAACTCAACGCGGGTGGTGTAAAAGCAAACCTCATCATCAGGGGTCAGATGGGCAATATCTTTTTCCAGCGTCAAATCAGTTGATAGCGCCACAAGGCCAATGCGGTATTTAACAGCGGTTTCATCAAGGCGAAATTGATGATTGAGAACTTCAGCGGCTGGCGCGGTTGTGATGTGATTCATGTCTCCCCCCCTGTTCATTCTTTGGGTGCTTTTTCCTGAGTGCGATCCCCTGATGGCAATGATGATGCACTGTTTTTCATATTTAGCCATGAATTTTGAATAAAACCAAGCGATCATTGGGGATTTCAGGCTAAACGTCGATAAGACTATTTATCAAGATTAAGACGGCTCATGATCGCGGTCTTTTCAGCAATAAACTGGCAATAATAAGGTTATAAAAATACTGAAATGGGATTATTGGCGCATGAATGGATCAAGATATTGAGAAAAAATTTAATTTTATTATCAATTTCACTTTTTATTTGTCAGTGTTTAATTGACTGAAAACTGGAATGCGCCATAATAATATATTGCTTATTGCAAAATCTTGAATGTTATCAATATTCATTTGCTTTAAAGTTTTAACGCGGTTTTGCCGCTTTAACACGCTAAGCGGTTTTACCGCTTAAACACGAAGGTGAGGAGAAAGACATGAAACGTCGTGACTTTATGACCAAAGCTGGTCTTGGTGGTGTTGCCACCGCAACCGCGCTTGCTACCCCAGCAATCGCACAGGATCGTATTGAGATCGCAATGGTTTCAACATGGCCACGTGACTTCCCAGGTCTGGGTACAGGCGCACAGCGCTTTGCCAAGCGTCTTGGTGATGTCTCTGATGGTCGTATTCAGGTAACATATTACGCCGCTGGTGAACGTGTTGGCGCGTTCGATAGCTTTGATGAAGTTGCTTCAGGCAACGCTCAGGCTTACCACGCTGCTGATTACTACTGGAAAGGTAAGCACCCAGGTTGGGCGTATTTCACCGCTGTTCCGTTTGGCCTCAGCTATGTTGAAATGAACGCTTGGATCAACTGGATGGGTGGTCAGGAACTTTGGGATGAAGTTGCTGGTGAATTCGGCCTTAAGTCACTGGCTTGTGGTAACACAGGCGTTCAGTGGGGCGGTTGGTTCAACAAAGAAATTAACTCAGCTGAAGACCTTAAAGGTCTGAAGATGCGTATTCCAGGCCTCGGCGGTGACGTCATGGCGAAACTGGGCGCATCACCTGTATCTCTTCCTGGTGGTCAGATTTATGAAAACCTTGTTTCTGGCGCGATTGAAGCAACAGAATGGGTAGGCCCATGGAACGATGAAGCGATGAAGTTCTATGAAGCCACTAAGTACTACTACTATCCAGGTATGCATGAACCAGCCTCACAGCTGGCCGCAGGCTTTAACGCATCATTCTGGGGCAGCTTGTCCGAATCAGATCAGATGCTGATTTCTGCTGTTTCTCAGGCTGAAAACGACAACATCATGGCTGAATACAACGCCAAAAACGGTGCCGCTCTTGAGCGTCTCGTTAATGATCAGGGCGTTGATGTTCGTGAATTTAACGAAGAAGTCTACGAAGCCTTTGGTCGTGGTTCAGCAGAAGTTTATGCTGAAGTTGTTGAGCATTCATCACTGGCTCGCCGCATCCATGAATCCATGGTTGCAGCACGTAAGACCGTTGGTGAATACCAGCAGTTGAACGATGTGGAATACGTTCTTAAGCGTAACGCAGTGCTTGAAGGCTAATGCCTTTAATGGAGGGCGGGGTTTCCCCGCCCTTCTTTTTTCTTAGATTAAAGTTTGGGGATTTAATCTCATGTCCCAACAACAGGGTCTTCATCCATTAATGGTTTCTGCCTGCCGCTTTGGTGGGCTTTTAAGCGTTTCATTGGCGCTTCTTTTTATTTTAAACAATTTTTTGACTTATGTCGGCGGTTTCCCCGGCATTTACGGCACATTGGGCGCGGCGGGGCTTTTCGGCTTCAGCGCCCCAAAAGGTGATGTCTCTGGCTTCACCCTGACCATGGGTTGGGTTCAGGTGTTGATGTGCATCGGGGTGGTTGTTGGCGCGGCGTTTTATACCCGCAGCAAAGGTTCTCTTCTTGTTGATTCCAACCGCATGGATTATTTGGCATCATTGATCATCAGGGCGGCGTTCTGGGGCGTGTTATTTGTTGGCGTCGCTGATGCTATTATTTCATTTATTCGCGTGGAAGATATTCATACCGCGCTGTTTGGCAAAGAGATTGCAACAAAATTAGGCCTGTCGTCATGGCGGGGGATGTATATTCATATCCCACTTTTGGTTTTGGGCGCGATTATTGGTTTCAGGGATAAATCGGTTTCCGTTGTTTGGCTGATCCTATTGGTGGTGATCGCTGAAATGTTGATCGTCTTGGCGCGGTTTATCTTTGCTTATGAACAAACCTTTATGGGGGATCTGGTGCGCTTTTGGTACGCGGCTCTGTTCCTTTTTGCCAGCGCCCATACGTTGAAAGAAGAAGGCCATGTCCGTGTTGATGTGATCTTCGCCAGCTTCCAAGACCGGACAAAGGCATGGGTCAATGCCACCGGTTCAGTTGCCTTTGGGATGCCGCTGTGCTGGCTGATTTTGGTGTTGGGTATGTCTGGCAAATCCAGCCTGATCAACAGCCCTATGTTAAACTTTGAAACGTCAATGAGCGGTTTTGGCATGTATGTCAAATACCTGATGGCGGCATTCCTTGTGGTGTTTGCCATGTCCATGTTGGCGCAATTCACCAGTTATTTCTTGAACGCGCTGGCCATCATGAACGGTGATGTCAGCAAAGATGACGCCGAAACGGGCGCAGAACAGAAAGCGTAAACCATGGAACTCGTCTTTCTTGCTATTTTGTTTTTGACCATGATGTATGCCCTGGGTTCAGGGTATCCAGTGGCCTTTGCCTTGCCCGGGGCGGCGATTGTAACCATTACTTTGGCAGGCATCTGCGGTTATTTCTTTGCCAGTGACAGCGGCGCTTATTTTATTCAGGACGGCCCGATTGAATGGCTGACAGCGGGGGTGACCAATTTCCGCGGCATTTATTGGGAGGTTGAACGCGATACCTTGATCGCGATTCCATTGTTTATCTTCATGGGCATTATGTTGCAGCGGTCTCGCATCGCTGAAGATTTGCTGGTGACCATGGCGCAGCTCTTTGGCCCTATTCCCGGTGGTTTGGGGATTTCCGTTGTTTTTGTGGGGGCGTTATTGGCCGCTACAACAGGGATTGTTGGCGCGACGGTGGTGGCCATGGGTTTGATCTCATTGCCGGCCATGTTGCGGAATAATTACTCAAAACCGCTGGCGACAGGGACAATCTGTGCATCAGGGACATTGGGTCAGATTATCCCGCCTTCAATCGTTTTGATTATTCTGGCTGACCAGTTGGCCAGCGCGGCGGACCAAGCGGCGTCAGAACGAAAGTCGCTTTACAAAGAAGCGACGGGCGAATTTTCAATGCCATCGACCTTGGATATTGTCTCCACATCAGCGGGGGATATGTTCTTGGGCGCGTTTATCCCGGGGCTGATTCTTGTTGGTCTTTATATGGCGTATATTCTGATCTCGGCTTTGTTGCGGCCGCAAACCGCCCCTGCCGTGCCGTATGATGGCAAATTGCTGGAACGTGCCTTTATCCAAAAAGTCGTGTTGTCATTGGTGCCGCCATTGGTGCTGATCTTTGTGGTGCTAGGCTCAATCATCGGCGGCATTGCAACGGTTAATCAGGCAGGCGCGATTGGCGCGATTGGTGCGACCATCATGGCCGGCTATCGTCTCCGTGAAGGGGAAAAAGACGCGTATTATCCGGCTATTCTGGCGGTCATCTCAATGGTCGTCATTGGGATTCTGACCAGTATGTTCTCGTTGAACGTCCGGAAAATTGAAACCGGCATGGATGCTTTCGGCATCGCGCTGGCCTTGGTGGCGGTTTTTGCCTTTGTGGTATCCGTGGTCTGGTCAGGCTGGCGGACATTCAAGATCGAAGACACATTAAATGGCGTGATGCTTGAAAGCGCCAAGACCACCTCCATGGTGTTTATCATCCTCTTGGGCGCGGCGATGTTGACCGCGGCCTTCCGCGGTTTTGGTGGTGAAGAAATCGTTAAAGAATTCCTGACAGGTCTTCCTGGCGGGTTCTGGACACAGTTTATTGTGGTGATGGCGGTGATCTTCCTCTTGGGCTTCTTCCTCGATTTCATTGAAATCGCGGTGGTTGTTGTGCCGATTGTATCGCCGATTTTGCTTTCGGATCCATCCGCCAATGTCACAGCGGTATGGCTTGGGGTGATGATTGGGATGAATATCCAAACATCATTTTTGACGCCGCCATTTGGTTTTGCTCTGTTCTATTTGCGGGGCGTGGCCTCCAGTGTCGTTAAGACCTTGGATATTTATAAAGGCGTTGTGCCGTTTATTGCCTTGCAGCTTGTGGGGCTGGCGATTGTGGGGTTCTATCCGCCATTGGTGAATTACCTGCCGGTGCGGACGTATCTGACATCTGAAACAGCCCCGCCGCCTAAAAACCCGCGTTTGCAGGCCTGTTTGGAAGATTATCTTTTCGATTATTATGTCGAAGAACGTGACCGGATCGAAGGGTCAACGGCAAAGCTTGCCGCCCTTGACCTATCGTCATTGCCGTCTGACATCAAACGTGATTTGGGCCGGACTGTAAAAGGCGTGACAGGCATTTACACGCTGATCGAAGATATTCGCGATGCTGAACAGGCCGTGGAAGAAGCCTCGGTTGACTACCGCCCTGTCCATGCCGAAGTTCGTGCTTTGGAACGTGATATTCGCCGCAATAAAAAGGCGATTGAAAAAATCAAATTGGAAGCACGCGGCACGGATGATCCTGACCAAAAGGCGCATTTCGAAGAAGAAAAAGCGGAACTTGAAGGTGAGATTGAAGCCTTGATGGCTGAAATTCCTCAAGATTGGAAAGAGATCAATAAAGATTACCGTAAAATCACCGGCAATCTGGCCAAAGCCCAAAAACAGTATCGCAAAACTGTTGATGACAGTTATGAAAGCCTCGTTAACGCGATCGCTGTTCTGGAGGCCACGGATGCCCTTGCCGCGGTTGAACAAGACTTGACCGGATTGCTGGATGTCATCAAAGAAGATGGTGATCATGAAGCCGCCCGTGAGGCGATTAAATCAGTGACAGCAATGGTCACCGAAGTGCCGGGCACAAAAGCCGTGACGTCCGAATTATCCAAGGCGAAAAAAGCGCTTCGCAAAAAGCGTGAAAAGCCAAAGAAGGCGATCAAAGCGGTGAAGAAAGCCATCAAAGCCTTTGATAAAGATTTGGCCGCACGCCAAAACGCTGGCGCGGAAGTGATCGGGATGCTGAAAAGCTTTGAGGTTGAGATCAGGGATACCATCGGCCTTCGGCAACAAGATCGGTTAAGCCTTGAACAGGCCAGCGCCATTTCAGGCTGTTTGGCCAAACATCGGGATATTTCTCTGAGTTTCTAAATCATATGAAGCGGCCTTAACGGGCCGTTTCTTTTTTGTCTGTTGTTTTTAATCCTGATGGGGCTTGGCACGGGGTGCCATCACAATGCCGCTAAAAAGGAGACAACAATGGCAAAAACTGAATCCATCAATATTGAGACCACCTCCGGCCAGAGCCTGTCGGCGCGGATCGGTTACGCGGCGGGGGCGCATCGCGGCTGGGCGATTTTCGCCCATTGCTTTACCTGTTCAAAAGACAGCCTTGCCGCCGCAAGGGTCTCACAAGAATTGGCCATGCTGGGCATCGGGGTGTTGCGGCTTGATTTCACCGGTCTTGGCCAGTCTTCAGGGGATTTTGGCACCACCAGTTTAACCTCAAATATTGGGGATATTGCCGCGGGATATGCTTGGCTCGAAGAACATCACCACGCGCCAGCATTAAAATTTCGATTGATCTTATAAAAAAACAGCCATACCGTTTTTAAAGGACAACTGATTTTTTTGAGGTGACGTCATGAATGCTCCCCATTTCCGTGATAACCGTAAGATTGATCCAACCCGCGGCCAATCCTCCACCGCTTTGATGCCGGATGGCTCACCCCGTGATAATGATCGGGTTGAAATTGGCCCCACACAATTGGCTTTTGATGAATGGGCCGCCGCGGGGTTGACCGCGCCTAATCTGAAAGCCATGCGGGAATATCGCTTGGATCGAATTGTTGGCCAGTTGCAAAAGCATGATTATGGCGCGGTGTTGTTGTTTGACCCGCTGAACATTCGCTATGCCACGGATTCCACCAATATGCAGTTGTGGAACACTCATAACCCGTTCCGCGCCTGTTTGGTGACGGCCACCGGTTATATGATTCTCTGGGATTATAAAAACTCACCGTTCTTGGCGGATCACAACCCATTGGTCAGGGAATCACGTTCAGGGGCATCAATGTTCTATTTTGCTACCGGTGATCGTACAGGCGATGCGGCGGAAAAATTCGGCGCTGAGATCGCCGATGTGATGCGCGAACACGTCGGCGAGAATAAACGCGTCGCCGTCGATAAGATCATGATTCACGGTCTGCGCGCCCTTGAGGCCAATGGGCTGATCGTTGAAGAAGGTGAAGTGGTGATGGAACACGCCCGCGTCATCAAAGGCCCTGATGAAATTTTAGCCATGCGTTGCGGGATGTACGCTTGTGAACAATCTGTTCTTGAAATGGAAAAAGCCGCTAAGCCGGGGATGAGCGAAGACGCCATCTGGGCGGTGCTTCATGCCGCGAATATTGAGCGCGGCGGCGAATGGATTGAAACCCGCCTGTTGGCTTCTGGCCCGCGCACCAACCCTTGGTTCCAAGAATGTGGCCCGCGCATTGTCCAGAATAATGAAATTCTGGCTTTTGATACGGATCTGATCGGCTGTTACGGCATTTGCAGTGATATTTCCCGCACTTGGTTCTTGGGCGACGCCGAACCGACCAAGGAAATGAAAGAAGATTATCAATTGGCGCTGGAACATATCACCACCAATATGAACTTGATGAAGCCGGGGGTCAGTTTCCGTGATCTGACCTTTGAGGGCCATCAATTGCCGGACCTTTACCAAAAGCAGAAATATTCCTGCCGTTTCCATGGTGTTGGACTTTGTGATGAATGGCCGTTGATCGCCTATCCCACCCATTATGTTGAAGGCGCGTTTGATGCCGTGCTGGAACCGGGGATGGTGCTTTGTGTTGAAGCCTTGGTCAGCCGTGAAGGCGGTGATTTCTCGATCAAATTGGAAGACCAAGTTTTGGTCACCGAAGATGGGTTTGAAAACCTGACCCGCTATCCGTTTGACGATAAGTTCTTGGCGTAAGCTTAAGGGCTTGAATTGATTTAATCGCGCAATCGCACCTTGCCAATATGCGGCAAGTTGCGGTTGTTCTGGGCGTAATCAATGCCATAGCCGACGACAAATTCATCGGGAATATCAAAGCCAACCCATTTGACGGGAATATCCACCTCACGCCGTGACGGTTTGTTCAACAAGCAACAGACCTCAAGGCTTTTCGGCTTGCGGGTGGAAAGGATTTTCAACACTTGCGAAAGCGTATGGCCTGTGTCGATAATATCTTCCGCCACCAGCACATCAACATTTTCAATATCGCCATCCAAGTCTTTCAGGATGCGAACTTCGCGGGATGAGCGCATGCTGCTGCCGTAACTGGAGACCGTCATGAAATCAACCTCAACGGGCAAATCAAGCCGCCGCACCAGATCAGCGATGAACATAAACGAGCCGCGCAACAGCCCCACCACCACTAATTTTTCGCTATTGGCATAATATTTGGAAATATCCCGCGACATGGCGTTGACCTTGGCGGTAATCTCACTTTCAGGGATCATAATATCGACGTCGTAATCTTGGCTGGTCATAATCAATTCCTGTGATGCCCTGTGGTGATTTAACGAAGGGCAGTTTAGCAAAACCAACGCGACAGTTCCACCAAGACAAGAGATATAATTGAATAAAGCCGGAAACAGGTTAAATTAAACATAAGATTTCATCGCGCGGCGTTTGATCACGGCACGTTTCACCAAATGAAGGAGACCATCATGGCAACAATCGCATTTCTAGGGCTGGGGGTTATGGGCTATCCCATGGCGGGGCATTTGAAAGCGGCAGGCCATGAGGTGACAGTCTATAACCGCAGTGTCGCTAAGGCAGAACAATGGGTGGCGGAACATGGTGGCGGGCAAAGCGATGCCATGGCCGCAACCCCGCAAGACGCGGCAAAGGGGGCTGAATTTGTCTTTGCCTGTGTTGGCGCGGATGATGATGTGCGGCAAGTCACGATTGGTGAAGACGGCGCGTTTCAATCCATGGAAAAAGGTGCGATTTTTATTGATAACACCACCGCCTCGGCGGATGTGGCGCGGGAGTTATACAGCACCGCCAAGGATAGCGGCTTGAGCTTTATTGATGCGCCTGTTTCCGGCGGGCAAGTGGGGGCTGAAAACGGCATCCTGACGGTGATGTGCGGTGGTGATGCCGATGCTTTTAAACGTGCTGAGCCGGTGATCCGTGCCTTTGGTAAAATTGTCACCCATATCGGCGGGGCGGGGGCTGGCCAGCAGGCCAAAATGGTCAACCAGATTTGCATCGCGGGCTTGGTGCAAGGCTTGTCGGAAGCGCTTAATTTTGGTCAGCGCGCGGGGCTGAATATGGACGCGGTGTTGGATACGATCTCCGGTGGTGCGGCGCAAAGCTGGCAGATGGTCAACCGCGGGCGGACGATGGTGAAGGATGAATTTGATTTCGGCTTCGCGCTGGATTGGATGATTAAGGATTTAAACATCTGTCTGGCAGAGGCGAAAGCCAATGGCGCGGACCTGACGGTGACGGCTGAAGTGCTGAAATATTATAAGGAATTGTCGGCACAAGGCTTTGGCCGGAATGATACCTCAGCGTTGATTAGACGGTTGAGGTAGGGGTTATTTGAATGGCCAAATGTTCTGAAGCCAACTTTTATCCGCAACAGGATCCTCAGTAATATTTTTTTCGTTATTTATATTTACTGGCTCATCTAACCAAATTCCCGACTGAACAAACTTACGATATTTATTTCCGTCATGTTCAACCCATTCATAAGCGCGAGAAGGATTAACCTTTAGTAAAGGATGTTTTTCATTTTTCTTCTCCCCAGCACGGCATTTTACCAAAGAGGGGTTAAAGAAACGTTAACGGGTGGGGGAAAGAGGGAAGCGGCCAGCGCCCAATAGAACGAGCGCCCAATAAAAAAGGCGATCTTGTGACCGCCTTTCTTTAATCTTGTGATGGGAACATAAGCCTATGTTTTTTAAGCGGGGGCTTAAACTTCACCCTTAAACTTCTCCGAGACAAACGTATTTCATCTCAAGGAAATCGTCGATCCCGTATTTAGAGCCTTCACGCCCGATCCCCGATTGCTTGACGCCGCCGAACGGCCCAATCTCATTCGAGAAAATCCCCGTATTGACGGAAACAATGCCATATTCCAAGGCTTCCGCCACGCGCCAGACCCGCGCCATATCTTTGGCAAAGAAATACCCCGCCAGCCCAAAGATTGTGTCATTAGCCATGGCGACAACTTCATCTTCGGTTTCAAATTTAAACAAAGGCGCCACAGGGCCAAACGTCTCTTCGGAGAAAATCTGCATATCGGTGGTCATGCCGGTCAAAACGGTCGGCTGGAAGAAGGTTTCCCCCAATTCATGACGGCCCCCGCCAATCTCAACCTTCGCGCCTTTTGCCACTGCGTCACCGACATGGCGTTCAACTTTTTCCAGCCCCTGCATATCAATCAGCGGGCCTTGGGCCACACCATCATCGGCGCCATTGCCCACCTTCATCTCTTTGACTTTGGCGGTCAGGGCGGCGGCGAATTCATCATAAATCCCCGCTTGCACAAAGATGCGGTTGGCGCAAACACAGGTCTGGCCAGCGTTGCGGAATTTTGACGCCAGTGCCTCACGAACCGCGACATCAAGATCAGCATCATCAAAGACGATCAACGGCGCGTTGCCGCCCAGCTCAAAACTGACTTTCTTGATGGTATCGGCGGATTGCTTCATCAAAATCCGCCCCACTTCGGTGGAACCGGTGAAGGTGATTTTGCGCACCGTTGGGTTGGTGGTCAATTCCAGCCCCATGGCCGGCGCGTCCATGCCATTGACGATATTAATCACGCCTTTTGGGATGCCCGCGCGTTCCGCCAGCACCGCCAGCGCCAAGGCCGAAAGCGGGGTTTGTTCCGCGGGCTTCAGCACCGCCGCGCAACCCGCCGCCAGACCGGGGGCCAATTTACGGGTGATCATCGCGTTCGGGAAATTCCACGGCGTGATCGCGCCAAAAACACCAATCGGCTGTTTCAGCACCATGATGCGCTTATCGGTCATATGCGGCTGAAGAATATCACCTGAAATCCGGCGGCCTTCTTCACCAAACCAATCAATAAAAGACGCGCCATAGGCAATTTCACCACGGGCTTCGGCCAAAGGCTTGCCCATTTCAGCGGTCAGGATTTGCGCCAAATCTTCTTGGTTTTCCATGATCAGGTTAAACCATGCCCGCATCAACATCGCGCGGTCTTTGGCGGTGCGCCCGGCCCATTCTTTTTGGGCGATGGCGGCGGCATCAATCGCCGCTTTGATTGTATCCGCGCCATGATCGGCAACCGCCATGATCAATTCACCCGACGCCGGGTTATTGATAGGGAAGGTCTTGCCATCAGGGGCGGCAAGCCATTCACCGTTCACATAACTTTCAGATTTTAATAAGGACGGGTCTTTTAACTGCATGGTGATACCTCATGAAGCAGGGTCATTTCGGGTGTTGATCCCCCATTAAAAAGGGATCAATAAAAAGGTCAAGTCTTGTCCTGATCCTACCATGACGGTAATGCCAGCACGACTTGACCTTTCATTAGGTTTATACGGGTTTACATCCGTGATGCAACGTTTTCCCAATTGACCAGATGATCAAGGAAATTGGTCAGGTAAGCCGGACGCTTGTTGCGGAAGTCAATGTAATAGGAATGTTCCCACACATCACAGCCCAACAGCGCGGTCTGATCAAAGCACAATGGGTTTACGCCATTTTCGGTCTTGGTGACGGCAAGGCTGCCATCAGCGTTTTTGACCAACCAGCACCAGCCTGAACCAAACTGGCCCGCGCCCGCGGCACAGAACGCATCTTTGAACGCTTCAACAGAACCGAAGTTTTCCACCAAAGCCTTTTCCAATTCGCTGGGCATGGCGCGGCCTTCAGGCCCCATCATTTCCCAAAACTGGATGTGATTCCAATGCTGGGAAGCGTTGTTGAACAGGCCAGACTGAACCAGCGCGCCTGCATCATAGGTTGCTTTGACAATATCTTCTAAAGATTTGCCTTCATGGCCTGAACCATCCAGCAGCTTATTGCCGTTATCGACATAGGCCTTGTGGTGCAGGTCATGGTGAAATTCAAGAGTTTCTTGGCTCATGCCATTTGCGGCCAGCGCATCATAGGCATAAGGAAGGTCGGGAAGTTCGAAAGCCATTTTTTTTCCTTATCAGCGAGTGTTGTCTTTGTGGTTATACATATCATATAGTAACGAATAAGATATGATAAAGATCATAGCGCCAAAAATTCAGCGCAATTATCCTTTTGCCTTATTTGGCCTTGTTTTATCCATAGTTTTGGCCCGTCTTGTCTCTATCATGATACTTCTAAGGAGGTTCCAATGGTAATAGCACTCTTAGCCTTTATGCTTATCGCCACCCAAAGTGATGCTTATCAAGAGTTTTCAAAGCACAGCAACGGCATGGCCGAATATGCTTTTGTGGAGTCGCGGCCTTGCGAAACAGGCTTGCGGGACAGCGGCTACGCGCTCAGCTTAACAGGCAGTATTATGCTCAAGCAGGTCAATGAAGACGGCACGGTCAGCGAACAAATCTGTTCTGATCGGGATTAAACATTCGGCCTTAACCAACGCCTGATGATCAATCGGGCTGCATCATCTTTTTCACCCGCAACCGAAGGGCGTTGAGGCGAATAAAGCCATGGGCGTCTTGCTGATCATAATCAGCGGCGCCATCTTCAAATGTCACCAGATCGGGATGGTAAAGCGACTGGGTGGATTGACGGCCGGTGATGATGACATTGCCTTTATAAAGCTTCATCCGCACTGTGCCCGTGACATTGCCTTGGCTGGCATCAATGGCTTTTTGCAGCATTTCGCGTTCAGGATCAAACCAGAAACCGTTGTAAACCAGTTCAGCATAACGCGGCATCAGGCTGTCTTTGGCATGGGCGGCACCACGATCAAGGGTGATGGATTCCATGGCGCGGCGCGCTTTCAACAGGATCGTCCCCCCCGGGGTTTCATAAACACCGCGGGATTTCATGCCGACAAAACGGTTTTCAACCAAATCAACACGGCCAATCCCGTTATCACCGCCAAGACGGTTCAATTCGGTCAGCAAGGTTGCTGGTGACATGGCTTTGCCGTTGATGGCGACGGGATCACCTTCTTTGAAATCAATGGTGATTTCCGTTGGCGTATCCGGCGCATCCATTGGGGAAACCGAACGTGAGAACACATATTCTTCAGGTTCAACCCATGGGTCTTCCAGCACTTTGCCTTCGGCGGAGATATGCAAGAGATTGGCATCAACACTAAACGGCGCTTCGCCACGCTTGTCTTTTGGGATGTTGATCTGATGCTTTTCAGCAAAATCAATCAGCTTTGTCCGTGAGGTCAAATCCCATTCCCGCCATGGGGCGATGACGTTGATATTCGGCTCAAGGGCGTAATAGCCAAGTTCAAACCGAACTTGATCATTGCCTTTACCGGTGGCGCCATGGCTGACCGCGTCAGCGCCAACCTCATGGGCAATTTCAATCTGGCGTTTGGCGATCAATGGCCGGGCGATTGATGTTCCCAACAGGTATTCGCCTTCATAAAGGGCATTGGCACGGAACATTGGAAAGACGTAATCGCGGGTAAATTCTTCGCGCAGGTCTTCGATATAAATCTCTTTGATCCCCATGGCCTCAGCTTTGGCGCGGGCAGGTTCAATATCTTCACCCTGACCCAAATCAGCGGTAAAGGTCACCACTTCGGCCTGATAAGCATCCTGAAGCCAGCGCAAGATCACAGAAGTATCAAGACCTCCTGAATAAGCCAGAACAACTTTTTTCGGTGTGTTTTGATCTGTCATTTCAATGTCTTTCTTTTTGTTCATGCCCATGTTTTAGCAGTGGGTGTGGGTATAGCCCAGAGAGGCGGATTGGCGCAAGGCTTATTCATCCCTCAGAACAGGGCCTGGTTTGCGCCCTAATGTCCGTGATGCGCCAATTAACCCCAGCGCCGTGGTCGCCGCCGCGCCGCCCAAGGCCACCGTCACCGCCAGCCCTAAAGGAAAGGTGAAACTGGCATCAAGGAAGCCGATCAATAAAGAGGCACTGGCCACCGTGCCAATCGCCACAGCGATCATCCCCGCGATCAACCCTAAAGCCGCGTATTCCCAAATATAGGACATCAGGATCACCCGCCTTGTTGCCCCCAGCACTTTCAAAATAATTGAGGTGTTGATGCGACGGGCTTCGCTGGCGGCGACGGTTCCGGCTAAGACCGCGAAACCAGCGATCAAGGTAATGCCAGCGGTGATCTGAATAGCGGTGGAAACAAGCCCCAAGACACGGCTGACCGTGGCGGCGGCGGCGCGGACTGAAATTGAAGATACATTCGGCATGGCGGCGGCAATATCACGATCAATTCTGGCTTCCAGCTGGCGGTCATTGGTGGCGACAGTGGCCACCCAATTATGGGGGGCGGCTTCGATCATCCCCGGGCTGAGGATAAAGACAAAGTTCAGCCCGAAATTTTGCCATTCGATCTGGCGGCTTGAAGTGATGGTCGCCTGCAATTCACGGCCAGCGATGTTGAAGGTTACGGTTGACCCCAAATCAAGACCAAAGGCCAGCATCGCCTCATCATCCATGGAGACTTGCATCTCGCCTTTATAATCATCGGGCCACCATTCGCCTTTGATGATATTGACGTTTTGGGGGGGCTTGCCCGCCCATGTCAGGCCACGGTCACCGTTCAGAATCCACGCTTCTGATTGCGGGGCGTTGATTTCAGCGGCGGGCACGCCATCAAGGGCGACAACACGGCCCCTGACCATTGGCACCATCATCACTTGATCACGCCCCACAAGATCACTGGTGATCCGTTCAAATTCCGGTTTTTGTTGGGGCTGAATATCAATAAAGAACCACGCCGGGGCTTCATCGGCAAGGCGGGTGTTGATCTGCCGGCTCATGTTGAATTCGGAAATGGCAATCGTCACCAAAACCGTCAGCCCCAAACCAAAGGTGATGACAATACCGCGGGTGTTATTGCCTGGTCTGGTGATCGCCGCCACCGCCAGCCGCAAAGCCGTTGATTGCGGCATAAACCGTGTTTTTGGCAAATGGGTGATGGCGCGGATAATGATCTCCGCCATGACGGCTAAAATCGCCAAACTGCCCAGCACCCCAACACTGAACCCGATGGTTAAGACAGGGTTGGTGGTGGCGGCTAAGGTCAAGCCCATCAACCCAATGGTGGCCAGCCCGATCACGGTCAAATATCGTTTTTTCGGCCGGCCGGTGGGGACGGTGATTAAACTGCGGAACAATTGGCTTGGTTTCACCTCACGGGCTTTGCCCAAAGGCCAGACCGAAAACCCGATGCTGGTCAAAAGGCCAAATCCGGTGGCGGCTAACAGCGGCAATGGGAAGATATGCGCTTCGATTGGCACGGCCACCACCCCGCTCAACAGCCATTTCGCCACCCATGGGGTCAGTATCGCCAGACTAAGGCCGATGGAAATCCCGATGACGGTGAGGATCATGACTTGCAAAAAATAAACCCAGAAGATCAACGGGGCAGGCGCGCCAAGGCTTTTAAGCGTGGCCAGAACTGGCATCCGGCTGGTCAACCATGCCCTGACCGCGGATGACACCCCCAACCCGCCGATCAATAACGCGGTAAGGCTGACAAGGGTTAAGAAGGTTTCCGTACGGGCAATGAAATTCCGAAACCCTGCTGAACCGGAATTGTGATGACGAAGGCGCACAAGGCTGTTGTCTGAGATTGCATCCAGCCCCGCCAATACCGCCATATCTTTGGATGGGTTATCCAACAGCAATCGTTCACGATAGGTCATCAACGCCCCGGGCACATCAAGCCCGGTTTGGCTTAGGTTTTCTTCGGCGATCACCACCGATGGGGCAAATTGTTCAAACCCGAACCCGCGATCAGGTTCATGGCGTAAAATCGCGCTGATATGGACATCAATATCGCCCAATCGCGCGGTATCACCAACATCAACCCCCAAGACCCGAAGAAGTCCGGGATTGGCGATAATGCTCGGCATTTCATTGATATTGGCTAAGGCTTGATCCAACGGAATAGGCGGGTCAAGAACAGGCGCGCCCACCAGCGGCCATTGATTATCAACCGCCTTCAGGCTGACCAAGCGGCGGATGGGTTCACCGTCTTTTTCACTGCCCAGCATGGCGCGCATTTGAACAAGGCTAGAGGTCTGCCCATGGCGTGACATTTCGGCTAACACCGCTTGCGGAAGCTCTTTATGGGTGCTGCTGGCGGCAATATCACCACCGAACATCTGGCGGGAGTTTTTCGCAATCCCATAGCGCATGGACTCGGCGATACTGCCAACCGCGCCAATCGCCGTCACCCCCAGCGTCAGAGCGATTAAGAACACCCGAAACCGCCCTAATGAGCCGCGCAATTCGCGCCGGGCCAGTTTAAAAGCCAGCCCCAGATCAGGGAAAAAGCCTGTTTTTGTCGGCGCCATGATTAATCCCCTTTGGCGCTATCGGATGCGATTTGGCCATCGGCAATACGAATGATCCGCCCGCATTGCGTGGCAAGACCTTCATCATGGGTGATCAGCACCAAGGCGGTATTGTGTTTTTGGGCGGTCTCGATCAGCAAATCCATAATCTCAGCCCCCGTGGTCTGGTCCAGATTTCCGGTTGGTTCATCCGCCAGTAAAATATCAGGTTCGGTCACAATGGCGCGGGCAATCGCCACCCGTTGTTGTTCGCCGCCAGAAAGTTGGTCTGGGACGTGATCAATCCGGTGACCAAGCCCAACATCAACCAAAGCCGCCTTCGCTTTATCAAAAGCATTACGGTCATCAACCAATTCCAACGGCACGGCGACATTTTCAAGCGCGGTCATTGATGGGATCAGGCGGAACGCCTGAAAGATAATGCCGATATGATCACGGCGAATTTCAGCCAGCCTGTCTTCATCAAGCGCCATCAGATCATGGCCAGCCACTGTAATGCGCCCATGGGTGATGCTCTCAAGCCCGCCCATGACCATCATGGCGGTTGTCTTGCCCGCCCCGCTTGGCCCTAACATGGCCACGGTTTCACCACGATTAATCTGTAATGAAATGTCATTAAGAATATCAACCTGTCCGGCACGGCTCGGCATAGACAATTGCACGTGATCAAGGTCAATCATCACCTGATCTTGGCCAGAGGTGGAGTTTAAAGGCTTTTCTGATGATGGCATTTTGGGGCTTTCAACTTAATTTTGACGATCGTTCCGTATATGATAGAAACTGACGTAATAAGATCGTCTTCATGCTATCAGTTTCGATCCAACTTTATATTGGTATTGCTCAAGGGAATTTCAATTTGATGCGGCTGTTTTTATCCCTACCCTTATTCAAAAAGATGCTCATCATGCTCATGGCCATGATGATGCCCATATCTATCGCAAATGCCGCCAGCAATCCAACAAAATTACTGATTTTTGGCGATAGTCTGGTGGCGGGTTATGGCCTGCCTCAAGGGGTTGCTTTTCCGGATCAATTGCAACAATCCTTTGATCAAGACAGCGCCTCTATTCGCGTTATCAACGGCGGCATTTCAGGCGATACCATGGCCGGTGGCGCCAGCCGGATCGCCTGGTCTTTGGCGGATCGCCCCGACGCGGTGGTGGTGGTCTTGGGCGGCAATGACGCGTTGCGGGGGCTTTCTCCTGATAATATGAAAATACAGCTTGATGCGATCATCAGCGCGATCCAAGACCAAGGCTTGCCGTTGTTGGTGGCGGGGATGTATGCCCCTGCGAATATGGGGGCTGAATATGGCGCGCGGTTTGAACAAGCCTTTCAAGATGCCATCAGTGATGCGCAAGCCCGAATAGACCATTCCGGATCAGGCTATCTGGATTTTTATCCGTTCTTTTTGGATGGCGTTGCCCTTGAGCCGCTGTTGAATCAAAGCGATGGTATCCACCCTAATGAAGATGGCGTTGCTGAAATTGTTCGGCGCATTAAACCGTCTGTGCAAAAATTAATTGCCCAACTTAACCGTTAATTCTTAATCGTTAATAAAGGATCACCCCATGGCCGAAAAACTCACCGATGATGATATTCAAACCCTTCTTGCTGATCTGGATGGCTGGGCATTAAGCACGGATGGTCTCGCCATTGAAAAAACCTTCCGGTTTAAGAATTTCAACGCGGCCTTTGGGTGGATGACGCGGGCGGCACTAGTCGCCGAAAAGCTCGACCATCATCCGGAATGGTTTAACGTCTATAATCGCGTTGAGGTTCGTCTCACCACCCATGATCAAAATGGCCTGACGGAGCTTGATGCAAAATTGGCGAAAGCCATGGATGCCATGGCCAATGAAACAGGGGTCAAATAATGCGGGGATATTGCGCTTTAGGGGTTGAGGATGTCAGCAAGCCGCGCAATGCCGGCGCGGTGATCAGAACCGCCCATGCTTTTGGGGCTTCTTTTGCTTTTACCGTTGGCAATACTTTAAACCGTCAAGAAATTCATCACGCCGACACGTCAAAGGCCATTGAACAAATCCCGCTTTACATGTTTGGGTCGGTCCAAGAATTTGCCTTGCCCGAAGGATGCCAATTGGTGGGGATTGAATTGACCGATGACGCGGTTGTTTTGCCCAGTTTCAGGCACCCACGTTCAGCCGCTTATGTCTTGGGGTCTGAACGGTTGGGCTTGTCCGAAGAAATGTTGGACCTATGCGATCATGTGATCAAAATTCCGACAAAATTCTCGCTTAATCTTGCGGTTGCTGGCGCGTTGGTGATGTATGACCGGTTGCAATCCATGGACAGGTTCGCCCCCCGTCCGGTGAGCCCGGGCGGCCCCACCGAAGAATTGGAAGCGCCTGTTTTTGGCCAGCCTTTATGGCTCAAGAAAAAACATCGCCGCGACCTTGGCCGTAAAGACTAATCCTCAACCATCCTTATTGGATAATGAGGGCGATAAAGGAATGAGGAAATCATTGCAATTTCTTGCTCTTTCTGTGATTTTAGGCGACATATTCGATCACAACGGCGAATGCCGGTGATCATGGTTTTAGATGGATTGACCTTCGATAAAAGGATGACGATATGAGAACGCAAGCCAAGGGGCTCAACAATCAGTTTTCAATGGATAAGACTTCATTTGGATTTTGGGCAAGCCCTCTTTTTGGGGCGCTTTTGTTTGGGGCAATGATGCTGGCCATGGTGCATGGCGCGGCGGCTCAAACAGGGGAATTGATTGGCGAAAATGGCGCGTGGAAATCATATCGTTCTGGCCAAGGCAATAGCGCGATTTGCTTTATCACCAGTGAGCCGATCAAATATGAAGGCAAATACGACCGCAACAATCGGGGTGAGACTCGGGTTTTTGTCACCCACCATGGTCGTGACCCTGAAAACCGCGGCGTTGTCAGTAATGTTGCGGGCTACCGATACATGGCTGACCGTGACGTGACGTTTAACATTGATGGTAAAAGCTTTTCGCTGTTCAGCGTTGATACACGGGCTTGGGCAACAAAGCCTTCCCAAGACCGTGCGTTGGTGAAAGCCATGAAACGCGGCAATCGCCTTAAAGTCACCGGCATTTCAAGCCGTGGGAACAAGACCATCGACACCTATTCTTTAAAGGGCTTCACCGCCGCCATGAAGAAAATTGATAAGGCCTGTTCATGACTGAATTGTCCCCCGTGACAACCGCCGCTGATGATCCTTCGGGATCAGGCCAAGCGGAATCCCCCGAAGGCGCGGGTCATAAAATTGATCTGCTTGGCTTGACGGTGGAGCGGCTGGCTGAGGTGATTAAAGCCGAAGGCCTGCCGGCTTTTAGGGCGCGTCAAATCTGGCGTTGGGTCTGGCGGCATGGGGTGACTGAATTTAGCGATATGACGGATCTGGGGAAGCCTGTTCGTGAAGTGCTGTCCTCAAAATTCATCATCTCACGACCGCTGGTAACGTCGCGCCAAGTCTCTAACGATGGCACCATCAAATGGTTGCTGAAATTCCCCGATGGCAACGAAGCGGAGACGGTTTACATCCCTGAAGATGATCGCGGCACTTTGTGTATTTCATCGCAAGTGGGCTGCACTTTAACCTGTTCCTTTTGTCATACAGGCACGCAAAAATTGGTGCGGAATTTGACGGTGGCGGAAATCACGGGCCAGATTATGCTGGCCATGGATGAATTGGGCGAATGGCCCGCCACCCATGAAGGCCGCAAATTGACCAATATCGTTTTGATGGGCATGGGTGAGCCTTTGTTTAATTATGACAATGTCGCCGATGCCATGCGGATCACCATGAGCAATGAAGGCATTGGCCTGTCGAAACGCCGGATCACGCTTTCAACATCGGGGGTGGTGCCGGAAATCTTTAAAACCGGTGAAGATTTGGGCGTTAATCTCGCCATTTCACTGCACGCTGTTCGTGATGACCTGAGAAATGATCTGGTGCCGATTAACCGCAAATACCCGCTTGAGGTGCTGGTGGATGCTTGCCGGAATTACCCCGGCCTCTCGAATGCCCGCCGCATCACATGGGAATATGTCATGCTCAATGGCGTCAATGACAGCGATGATGATGCCCGTGCTTTGATCAAACTGATCAAAGGCATTCCTTCCAAAATCAATCTGATCCCGTTTAACCCTTGGCCGGGGAGCGCTTATGTCTGTTCATCCAACACGCGAATTGATCGCTTTGCTAAAATTGTCATGAACGCCGGCTATGCCAGCCCTGTTCGCACGCCAAGAGGGCAGGATATTCTGGCGGCTTGCGGGCAGTTAAAATCAGCATCTGAACGCGCAAGACGGCAATCCACAAGGGTTTAACAACTGGCCACACGGGTTTAACCACCGTTTTGAACGCGCATTTAATTTTGTGGCTTTGTCTTGAAATCACCACAATCCGTTGTTACGTTAATTGCTGGATATGATTTCTTCGAAGGGGAGACCTATGAACGATCCACGTTATATGAATTCAGCCGCCGCATCGGCCGCTGAAATTGATATGGGCCTACGCGCCTATATGCTGGGTGTCTATAATTACATGACCACGGCATTGGCGCTAACAGGTCTGTTTGCTTATGGCACAAAGATGCTGTCGGTCACCACCGGTGCTGACGGCCAAATGTACCTGACAGGCTTTGGTCAATTGGTTCTGGCATCACCGCTGATGTGGGTGATTGCATTCGCGCCATTGGGCATGGTGTTCTGGATTTCAGCACGCATGCACGCCATGAGCGCGTCTAAAGCCAAAACCTTGTTTTATGTTTTTGCCGCCCTGATGGGGATGTCCTTGTCATCACTGCTGATCACCTACACAGGGGCTTCAGTGGCACGGGCATTTTTTGTCACCGCGGGTGCTTTCGCTGGTCTCAGCCTTTACGGCTACACAACCAAGCGTAATCTTGCGCCTATGGGGGCTTTCCTGATTATGGGTGTCTTTGGCCTGATCTTGGCCAGCGTTGTGAATATTTTTGTGCAATCACAAGGCATGGAATTCTTGATCTCAATCGTTGGCGTGCTGCTTTTTGCTGGCCTGACCGCTTGGGATACACAGAAGATTAAATCCATGTATATGGCGGGTGATAGCCGTGAAGTGGCGCAAAAGAAATCCATCCATGGCGCGTTGTCGCTTTATCTGGATTTCATCAATATGTTCATCATGATGCTGCGTCTGTTTGGCAATCGGGAATAGATTGGCGCGAATAGATAGCCAATATCAAACATAATGTTAAAAACGCTCAAGTTTGCTTGAGCGTTTTTTTATGGGGTGCATTAGGGGTTATTCTGCCCAAAGGCTTTCCAGACGGTCGGTCAGCAATGTGCCCCCAAGACTGGCCATGCCAAGATTGCGCAATTTCGCCATGGGGCCATCAAGGGCAAAAATATCCCCCGCCCGTTCGGCTTGACGGCGGATGGCTTTTACCTGTTGATTGCGGTCAGCCGCCCAGCGGGTAAATAAAGCCTGCCAATCATCATCGAGGGACAAGCCGCTGTTTTCAAAAACAGTGATCAGATGAGCCGCGTCGATTAAACTCTGCCCCGCCCCTTGCGCCAAATGAGGCGGCATCGGGTGGGCGGCATCACCGCATAAAATCACCCGGCCTCGTTGAAACGCGTCCAAGGACAGGTGCTGATAAAGCGGTTGGCTGTAGATATGATCCCCATGTTCCGTCAGATATGACCGCAGAAAAGCCCCTTGAGGATGCTGGCTGGCCAGATGGATCAAGTCTTCAATGCTGGCGGCTTTCGGCATCACCGCCACCAGATTAAGCGTGCCATCCGCAAGCGGATAATGCACCATATGGTTGCCATCCCCCAGCCACAGATTGCTGGCTTTGCCCATCAACGTTGGGGGGCAGGCGGCGGCGGGAATAACAACGCGAAAGGCTTTGCGGGTAAAGTTTTGTTCCTGAAGTGATGGTTCCGCCGCCACATATTGACGGCAAACCCCGCGGTCACCATCCCCACCGATCAGCCAGTCCGCGGTGATCACGTCACCATCATCCAAAGTGATTTCGGCGGTTTTATCGGGGCAGGTCACGTTCGTGATGGCGGCGTCTTTCCAAGTGATCATCTTGGTTTTTTGGCCCAATTTTTTCAAAAGATCATGAAGCCCTTGGCGGGTCATGCTGGTATAAGGCGTGCGGCGGGGGCGATCATTCAACGGGATTTGAACAAGGTTAAACCCTGTGTTGAGCGACAAAACCCGCATCATGGATAAGGCCAGCGCGTGATCACGGCACGCATCCGCAATCCCAAGCTTGTCCAACGCCGCCCAGCCATTAGGGGCGATCTGAACCCCGCCGGGCAATGGGGTGGTTTTCGGGGCGATGATCGTCGATGCCATTCCAATTTTGGCCAAGGCCAGCGCCATGGCGCGGCTGGCGATGCCATCCCCCGCGATTGCCATGCTCACGTTATGGGTTGTCGAAGATTTTATCGGCATGGCTTTGTCCCTGCTGGGCAAACAGTTAAATGAATAAGAACAGGTTGAAACACTTCTTCCGCTCCATGAATTGTGTCATAGTAAAGCCTGATCAAGATTGAGACCACCCCTAATGCCTGTCCGTTTTTACCCGTTAATTTTTGTCCTGCTGTGGGCCAGCGCTTTTGTATCAGCCAAATACGGGTTGATGGCATCAGGGCCGTTTAGTTTTCTCGGCACAAGATTTGTCATCGTCAGCGGTATTTTTGGCATCATGGCGTTGATCATGAAATCGGTCTGGCCGTCATGGCGGGAGGTGATCCCCACCATGATCGCCGGGGTGTTGATGCATGGGGTTTATCTGGGCGGGGTGTTTTTCGCCATATCAAAAGGCACACCCGCGGGCACGTCATCGTTGATCGTCTCCATCCAGCCGCTGTTGACGGCGTTATTGGCATTGAGCTTCTTGGGCGAGCGGGTCAGGCGCATCCAATGGTGGGGCATTGTGCTGGGCATGATCGGCGTTGCGCTGGTGGTGATGCCAAAGCTTGGCGGGGATGTCCCCATGATCGGCTTGCTGTCATGTTTGGTTGCTGTATTTGCCATGGCCACCGGTACGATTATCCAGAAACGTTATGTCGGCGGTATTGATCTGGTGGCGGGGAATTTCCTGCAGGCGGTGGCCGCGTCCTTGTTTTATGGCGTTTTGCTCTTAACCGTTGAAACGTATTATCTGGAATGGACGCTTGAGGTGACTTTGGCGATGGTCTGGATTGTGGTGACGGTGTCCATTGGCGCGGTGACGATTTTGATGGTGCTGATCCGAAAAGGCCAGATGGCGGCAACATCCAGCCTGTTTTTCATGGTGCCGCCAGTCTCCGCGGTGATGGGTTATATCGCCTTTGGTGAAACGCTGGGCATCACCGGCGTTTTAGGATTTATCATCGCCAGCATTGGGGTTTGGCTGGTCAATAAGCCAGAAAAAGCATAGGATGGTTTTATGACGGAAAAGAACAAAACCGCATCATCTGAGCCGCAAACATCAACACAGTCCTTAAAGGAAGCCGCCCCGCGGTGTCTGTTTTGTGGTCAGCCTGAATCCTTGATATGGGTTCATGGTCATGGCCAATGCGCCCATTGCGGGGTCAATGCCATGCCATGTTGCGATGGCGCGGAATGTGTCGTGCCGCCAAAATAACCAAGATGTCTTGGTTAAATCTGTCCTACGGGTTTCGGTTCAGCGCCAGCTTTCATCGCCATTACCGCCAGCCAATCATGGGCGATATTCGCCGCCGCCATGGCGGTCACATCGGCATGGTCATAGGCTGGTGAGACTTCCACCAAATCAAAACCGATCATATTCAACGGCGCTAACCCGCGAATAAGCTCCAAGGCTTGCCATGTTGCCAACCCGCCGGGGACAGGTGTTCCCGTGCCTGGGGCAAAGGCCGGATCAAGGCAATCAATATCAAAAGTGATGTAAGCCGGACGATCGCCAACCCGTTCAATAATACGGTTGATCACCGCTTCCACGCCATTGCGATGCACCCAAGGGCTGGTCAGAATATCAAACCCGTGGTCGCTGTCATTATAAGACCTGAGCCCCACTTGGATCGAATGATCAACATCAATCAATTTGTCTTCTTTGGCGTGCAGGAACATCGAGCCGTGATTAAGCGGTGAGCCGCCATCATCCCATGTGTCGCAATGGGCATCAAATTGCACCAAGGCAACCGGCCCATAGGTTTCGGCATGGGCGCGGATCAACGGATACGAGACAAAATGATCACCCCCAAAGGTCAGCATTTTTGCCCCTGATTTGATGATCCCCCGCGCGTGGTTGCTGATCGCTTCCGGGATGGATTGCGGGTCATGGGGGTCAAGGGCGCAATCGCCATAATCCACCACGCCTAATGTGTCAAAAATATCAAACCCAAAGGGAAAAGCCTTGAGGCTGGCCAATTCAGTTGATGCCCCGCGAATGGCACGAGGGCCAAAGCGGCAGCCCGGGCGGTTGGTGACCGCGCCATCAAAAGGCACGCCGCTGACCACAATATCAGCCCCGGTTAAATCGCGGGTGTATTTGCGCCGAAGAAAACTCAACGCGCCAGCGTAGGTCATCTCCGGCGTGGTGCCTTTAATATCTTGGCTTAAAAACGCCGCGTCTGAATTGACGTAATCAACCGACATTTTAGCCTCCAATTGTCGCCAAAGTCGCATCAAGGGCGGCATGAGCCATCCGCACCGAAGCGTCAATATCATCGCGGGTGTAGCTTAATGGCGGGGATAGAATCATGCCATCGCGCACCGCCCGCATCATCAAGCCTTCATCAATGGCGTGATCACGACAGATGGTGCCCACCGTGCCGACATCATCAAACAACACAGGTCCGGTTTTATCTTTCACCAGCTCAATACAAGCCAGCATCCCAAATGACCGCACCTCGCCAACAAGCGGGTGGTCTGCCAAAGGTTGCAACGCTTGATTGAGGTAAGGGCCAGTGTCTTCACGGACTTTGGTGATCATGTCTTCTTCTTCGATCAGGTCAAGATTGGCCAGCGCCACGGCGGCGGCAACAGGATGCCCTGAATAGGTGAAGCCATGGTAGAACTCACCGCCATCATCCACCAGACGGTTCGCGACACGATCACCGATCAGCACCGCTGAC
Organism: uncultured Alphaproteobacteria bacterium; assembly: GCA_937952245.1. Lineage (GTDB taxonomy): Bacteria > Pseudomonadota > Alphaproteobacteria > Puniceispirillales > UBA1172 > JAGWAQ01. The sequence goes on from CALFYS010000014.1 coordinate 30,979, forward strand.
ATCGGCTGATACCCTGAGGTCAGGCCTTTGGCGGTGGCGATCAAATCAGGCTTAAGATCAAAGGTCTGGCTGGCAAACCATTGGCCTGTGCGGCCATAGCCCGTGATCACTTCATCGGCGATAAACAGAATGTCATGCTTTTTGCAGATGCGCTGAATATGATCAAAATAACCGGCTGGCGGGATAATCACCCCACCCGCGCCTTGGATCGGTTCCGCGATAAAGGCGGCGATATGATCAGCCCCAATATTGACAATCGCGTCTTCCAGCCAACCCGCTGAAGTTTCCGCGAAAGTCGCATCATCCATATTACCCTGATAAAGAAAACCATAAGGCGGTTTAATATGGTGGAAATCCGGCAGGCGCGCGGCTTGACCATGCATGGCGGACATCCCGCCCATGCTGGCGGCCACGGTGGTGCTGCCATGATAGCCATAATCACGGCTGATGATGACTTGCTTTTCAGGCTTACCTTCTAAGGCCCAGAAATGCCGAACCATGCGGACAATCGTGTCATTGGCCTCAGACCCTGAATTGGCGAAGAACACGTGATTAATACCGTCCGGCGCAATATCCACCAATCGGCGAGACAATTCAGCGGCAGGGGCATTACTGGTTTTAAAGAACGTGTTGTAATACGGCAGGTTTTCCATCTGCTTGGTGGCGGCATCAACCAAGGATTGCCGACCATACCCAACATTGACACACCATAAACCCGCCATGCCATCAAGGATGCGATTGCCATCGCTGTCGATGATATAATGACCTTCGGCATGGGTGATAATGCGCGTGCCTTCTTTCTTCATGGATTTATAATCCGTGAAGGGATGCAAGTGATGCTGAACATCAATATCGGAAACTGTAAGCCTTGGGTCTGACATTTGAACACCGTCCATAAAGTTGTTATTCTTTTGACTATATGAGGGTTTTGCCGTATCGCCAAGATATAGAATAATACCGTGTTGTTTAATTTTGGATTAACGTCATGGCGGCACGGTCGAAAGGAAGAATGATTTATGGCATCTATTGATCAATTTGCTGCTGATTTTCGCGCTCAACACCCTGATCTTGAAACCATTACCGCCATGTTTGCTGATCTTAACGGCATCATGCGGGGTAAGATTTTACCCATTTCATCCTTCGATAAATTGATGGCTGACGGCGTGTTGCTGCCTGCCAGCGTGTTCGGCACAGATGCCACTGGTGAATCCGTTCCTGAAACAGGCCTTGTATGGGAGACAGGGGACGCTGATTTCCCATGGCAGGTGATTCCCCAAACGCTTCATATCATCCCCGGGACGGAGGGCAAAAACGCCGCTGTCATGATTCAAATGATGGGGCATGATGGCGCCCCGCACGCGATTGACCCAAGAGGCGCGTTAGAGCGCGTCTTAACACGATTAAAAACCATGGGGCTGTTTCCGGTGATCGCGCCGGAATTGGAATTTTATTTGATCAACCCAAAACTTGATACCGGCGGCATGGGGCAAAGCGCGGCCACCGCCCTAACCGGCCAGCCGCAAGCCATGGGGCAGGTCTATGGGCTCGATTCCTATGATGAATTTGCCCCTGTGATCAATCACATTAAATCAGCTTGTGCCGATGTTGCGGTGGGGGCTGATGCCGCGATTTCTGAATATGGCAAAGGCCAGTTTGAAATTAATCTGATGCACCGTGATGATGGGTTAAGGGCGGCGGATGAAGCGGTGATGCTGAAAAGGATCACCCGCATTGTGGCGCGGGCTCATGGCCATGACGTGACGTTTATGGGCAAGCCTTTTGCCGATGATACGGGCAGCGGTTTTCATCTTCATGCCAGCCTTTTGGATGAAAATGGGCAAAACGTTATGGCGGAAGCCGAAGGCGATGCCGCTCAAAACACAGCCGCCAGCCTTCCTGAGGTACATGAAAATCTTGGTTTCGCGGCGGCGGGCATGGGGCGGTATCTGGATCAATCCATGGCGGTTTTTGCCCCGAACGCCAACGCTTGGCGGCGGATTCAACCCGGCCATTATGCGCCGATTGATCGGTCATGGGGGCATAACAACCGCACCGTCAGTTTCCGCATCCCCCATGGTGATGCCAAGGCAAGACGGCTCGAACATCGTTGTGCCAGCGCCGATGCCAATCCGTATCTGTCGATTGCTCTGATTTTGGCCGCCATGGCCGAAGGGATTGATCAGCGTTTAACCCCGCCCCCGATCACCACAGGCAATGCCTATGATCAGCCTGATCGCGAAGGCTTGCCCAATTCATGGGGGGAGGCCAACGCCAGATTTGCCGATAGTGATTTTGCCAAAAAATGGCTGGGCGATGATTTGGTCAGGGTTTACGCCGCCACCAAAGAATACGAACGCTTGCAATTTGAAGGCATTGTGACGCCAACGGAATGGATCTGGTATCGTTAATGACGGCTCACTCTTCTTCAATCCCGCCTTCCATTTATGCTGATGATGTCATCTGGCCTGAAGTCGCCCCGCCGCCTTCAGGGGATCAACAGGTTGAAATCGCGGTCATCGGCGGCGGGTTCACGGGCGTATCCACCGCGCTTAATCTGGCGGAACAGGGGTTTAAGGTTCATCTTTATGAAGCGGAACGTATTGGCTTTGGCGCGTCTGGCCGCAATGGTGGGCAAGTCTGTCAGGGCTGGACAACCGATTTCAGCAAGATCATGGCGCGCTTGCCCCAAGACCAGCGCAAGATGGCATGGGATGTGGGCAACGCGGGTCGCCAGATTATTATCGATAGATGCCGCAAGCATGGCATTGATGCTGATTTGCGCTTTGGTTATTTGCACGCCGCCCTTCATCAACGTCATATGGCGGAATTGATCGAGATGCGCGATGAATGGGAAGCCGAAGGCTATGAAGGGTTGGAATTGCTTTCTGATCGTGATGCCCTTGCCCCGCATATTATGACCGATGCCTATATTGGCGGGCTTTATGACGCGCAATCAGGGCATATCAATCCGCTGAAATATTTGCTGGGATTGGCCAAAGCCGCGGTTAAAGCGGGGGTGGTGATCCATGAAAACTGCCCCATTCGTTCTATTGATCCGTCGGGGGATGATGGGGTTCGGTTGCGCCATGATCACGGCCAGATCAAAGCGGAAAAATTGGTGATGGCGGGCAACGCGTATCTGGGCAAGGTCGCGCCAAAATCCATGCGCCAGCGGATTGCGCCTGTTATGTCTGGGATTATTGCAACTGAACCTTTGGGCGAAAATATCATCAGCGCGTTATTGCCCGGGCGGATCGCCGTTGCCGATTGCAATACCGCCCTTGATTACTATCGTTTTGATGCCAAAGGCCGGATGTTATTCGGCGGCAGGGCATCTTACGTGCCGATGGATAACGCTGACATCACAGGCTATATCCGCAAAAAAATGAAAGCGGTGTTTCCATCGCTTGCTGATATGCCAATAGAAAAAGCATGGTCAGGGCGTATCGGCATTACGGTTGATCGCATCCCGCATTTCGGGATGGTGGGGAAAAACAGTTATTTTGTTCAAGGGTTTTCTGGCCATGGCGTGGCGTTGACGGGCGTGGCGGCTGAAATTGTTGCCGAAGCCGTGGCCGGCGACAGAAGACGATTTGATACTTTTGCCGCCATCAGGCATTTGCCGTTCCCCGGCGGGTTTTTACGCACCCCTGTTTTGGCCTTGGGGATGTCGTATTACAAATTAAAAGACCGGCTCAGGATTTGATTCCCAAAACAGATTTGATTTTGGCAAAGGCAAATTCATAAGGCTCACCCCAAGCGATGGTGCCGCTTAATCGGCCATCGGGGGCATAAAGATAAATCGTTGCCGTATGATCCATGGTGTAATCACCATCATCCAAAGGTGTTTTCTGGGCGAAGACACGGAAGGCTTTTTCAATCTCTTTATGGGCGGCAAGATCGCCGCTCATCCCAATGGCGCGGTCATTAATCGCCTCAATATACGATTTTAAAACAGGGATGCTGTCACGTTCAGGATCAACGGTGATGAAGACAATTTGCAAATCTTTGCCCTGGTCGCCTAAGGATTGGGTCATTTCCGTTAAGGTGTAAAGCGTCACCGGACAGACTTCAGGGCAATGGGTGAAGCCGAAAAATATCGCCGTTGGCTTTCCGGTTAAATCACGGATGCGGATCACCTCTCCGGTGGTGGCGGGCAGGCTTTGTTCCACCGAAGACAGGCGCGGGAAAATATCAGGTGTCACGCGGCGGGCGAAATAATCCGACCAAAAGCCGATCAAAAGCGCGGCCACCAAAAATGCCCCAACCCCGGCTGAGATGCTGATGATTTTCCGCTGTGTTGGCGACATGATGAAGTCCTGATGGATGGTCTTGCCTGTTCTTTATCTTATGTAAGCATCCGGTGGGGCGGGCGCAAGGGAATAGGCAAATTCAACAGCAGGACAATTTGTCTCTGGTGATGATGACAATCAGGGGTGATCTAACCTTGATTGCGCTGAAAAACTCTCTACATTCAGCCCATGGAAAAAAACACGCAAAACACAATCTTAATCTTCGGCATGGGCTTTTCAGGCCAGATGTTGGCGCGGTTATTGTTAAAAGCAGGCTGGGTGGTGCGCGGCACAACGCGGTCAGGTGACGTGGCGGTGGAAGGTGTTGAAGGCTTTGCCTTTTCAGCAGGCCATCCGATTGAAAACGCGGCGGCGGCTTTTGATGGTGTTACCCATGTGTTATCCACCATCCCCGTGGTTGAAGGCGAAGACCCTGTCTTGGCTGCCCATGGTGATGATTTGAAACAGCTGAACCCTTGGGCAGGTTATGTTTCCGCCACCAGCGTTTACACCGAAGCCGATGGCGGTTGGGTGACAGAAGACAGCCCCACCGAACCATCGTCTCGCCGTGGGCAATGGCGGCGGCACGCTGAAATCACTTGGCAAGAGATGATGGGGGCGGAGGTTTTTCGCGCCGCTGGCATTTATGGCCCGGGGCGCTCGCCTCTAAAGGGACTGTTGGAAGGCAAAGGCCGTATTATCCTAAAGCCAGGGCATGAATTTAACCGCATTCACGTGGTGGATATTGCCAGGGTCATCATGGCGGCGATGGATCAACCGCGCCAAAATCGTATTTTGAATCTCGCCGATGGCGCGCCTTGTGAAGCGGGTGATGTTATTCGTTACGCGGCGGAATTATTGGATGTTCCCGCGCCTGAACCTGTGCCTTTCGCGGAGGCTGATCTTTCCCCCATGGCGCGCAGTTTTTACGCGACGTCCCGCAAGGTTGATAGCAGCCGCATCAAAGATGAGCTTGGCGTTGATTTGCTCTACCCCGATTACAAATCCGGCATGGCGGCGGTCTTGAATGTCGAACGCATGATGGGGATATTGCCCCAAGCCTAAGCAGAAGGTTTTGAGGTTTCGGTTATAAAAAAGGAAATGTTATGTCATCAGAGCCATTAAATTTGACCGATCAATTGGCGCGGGTTACCGCCTCTGACCACAGCCCTTGTGTGGGGCATTGCACTTATGATGCTCAAGATTATTGCTTGTCGTGCCGCCGTCATACCGATGAAATTGGCCAATGGCGTGATGCTGATGAAGGCTTGCGGCAAGCGGCGTGGCAACGCATCCCCCACGAGATTGACCAGATGGGGCTTGAGGTCATGCGATTGCCGCTTAGCCCTGATGATATTCTTGCGATTGCCCTTGAAACCCTTGATCAAGGCGGGTCTTGGGCGGTTGGGGCAAAGGGCGTTTATGCCTATGCCCATGATCTTGAACACGAAGAAGACGGCGTGGTGACCGCCATCAACAGCGATGGTGACAATCGCGTCACCTTTGATTTATCGGGCAAAATGCGCGCCTTGGCTTGGACAAGGGGCAGCACCACAGGACGGAAACTTGCCGATGGGGTTGGTCATTTGCCGCTGTTGTTGGTGGTGCCAAAAGTTCGGCTCAACCTGCCTGTTCATGACGCGCCATGCCGCTTGGACGATGGCCGTGACGATTGCGGGTTAGGGCTTGCCCATTGCCAGATGATGACCGATGGGGATGACCTTATGATCAAGACGATGCTGGGTCATGCCACGATTTCAGGTGGCGGCAATTTTCAATTCAACGGCGCTGATTTACCCCAAGGCCTCGTCTTGCCCGAAAGCTATGCTTTGGCGGGGGTAATTTTGCCAAAAGGCGAAGCCGGTCTTTAGACCTTGCCTTCTTTGACCATCTGGCGCAGTTCAAATTTTTGCAATTTGCCGGTGGCGGTTTTAGGGATCGTGCAAAAGACCACTTGCTTCGGGCGTTTGAACCCCGCCAGATGCTGACGAGAAAATTCAATCAACTCATCTTCGGTGAGGCTTGCCCCGGGCTTTAATTCAACAAAGGCGCAAGGCACTTCACCCCATTTGTCATCAGGCTTGGCGACAACAGCGGCGATGGCCACGGCTTCATGGCGATGCAACACGCCTTCAATTTCCACCGATGAAATATTCTCCCCGCCTGAAATAATAATGTCTTTCAGACGGTCTTTGATTTCAACATAGCCATCAGGGTGCATCACCGCCAGATCACCTGAGCGGAAATAGCCATTGACGAAGGCCTGTTCCGTGGCTTCGGGGTTTTTCAGATAGCCTTTCATAATGGTGTTGGATTGGATGCCAATCTCACCGATGGTCTCACCATCCCGGGGGACGTGTTCACCTGTTTCCGCATCCAAGACAACAATGCTTTCGGTTAATGTCATGGCCACGCCTTGGCGGGCTTTGATGCTGGCGCGGGTTGAAAAATCAACATCATCCCAATCTTCATTCCAAGTGCAAATCACCGTATGGCCATAGGTTTCGGTCAGCCCATACACTTGGGTGACATTAAACCCGATGCTTTCGATGGCTTCCAGAATAGCGGCCGGTGGCGGCGCGCCCGCGGTCATCACCTGAACCGTATGATCAAAATCACGGCGGTCTTCATCCAGCGCGTTGACAATCATCCCCAACACAATCGGCGCGCCCCCAAAATGCGTCACGCCATGGTCGGCAATCGCGTCATAAACAGATTTGGCGGTGATCGCACGGCTGCAAATAATTGTGCCAGCTTGGGCGGTCACCCCCCAGACGTGCCCCCAACCATTGCAATGGAACAAAGGCACAACATAATAATAGCAAAGGTGATGCGGCATCTGCCAATCCGCGATTGTCCCCATGGTCATGAGGTGAGAGCCGCGGTGATGATACACCACCCCTTTCGGGCGACCAGTGGAACCTGACGTATAATTCAGCGCCATGGCATCCCATTCATCATCCGGCAATTGCCATGGGGCGTTGGCATCACCTTTTTCTAATAAGTCTTCATAGGTCATGCTGCCCAAACGCTCACCGCCGGTGGTGTTCATCGCATCGTCAATATCAATAACGGTGATGCCGTGATCATCCCCAAGAATATCAAGGGCGGCTTTAACACTGGCGGAAAAAGCCGTATCGGTAATCAGGGCTTTGGCTTCCCCATGGTCAAGAATATAGGCAATAGTATCAGGGTCGAGACGGACGTTAATGGTGTTCATGACCCCGCCGCTGGCGGCAACGCCGTAATGACATTCAACCATCTCAGGGGTGTTAAACGCCATGATGGCCACGGTATCGCCTTTGCCAATGCCAATCGCGTTCAGCCCAGACGATAATTGACGGCAACGGCCAAAAACTTCAGCCCAAGTATAGCGGCGATCGCCATGAACAACGCCTGTCCGGTTCGGAAAGATATTGGCCGTCCGCGCGATAAAGGTTAATGGCGACAGCGGCACATGATTGGCGGCGTTCTTTTCAAAGGCATTATAATGATCAAGCATTGACATTCTTCCGTCCCCTTTTTGGCCTCAATGGGCCTTGTTTGGCATGAAACCCTTGCCATTAAATTAATTTCTTAACATTACGCCTTTTTCCAACATGGATTCAATACGCGCTTTTGTTTCGGGTGTTTTGGCCAGCGTGATAAAGGCGCGTCTTTCGCGAGCGTAGAGATCATCTTCGCTGGCGGCGGTGTCATGTTCATCATCGCTGACAACAATACTGGCCACGGCCATGGCGACGGTTTTATCATGGGGGAAGAACAGGCCATCGGCGATGCCTTTATCCATGAAATCGGCCATCTCACCTAAAAGAGCATTGCCCGGCAAGGTAAATTGAGGTTCAGGGCGGGGGGTATAACCCGCCGCCAAATCCTTGACCGCGGCAATCGCCATGGTCACCAATTTATCGCGGTTCATCACGCTGTCATCGCGATCATTCAGGTAATACATCATGGAAGCGCTTTGTTCAGGGCTGGTGCCGGTTCGGGCATAGCCGATTTGCATCCATGTTTTCCACGCCGCTTTCGCCCAATCATCGGTGGCTTGATGCCAGCGGGAAAAGGTCTCTTTCACCCCGCCGCCGCCCGGCACAACACCAACCGCGGCTTCCACCAATCCCATCACGCTATTGCCATGGGCAATGACTTTATCGGCATGAACAACAACTTCATACCCGCCACCCAGCGTCAGGCCAGAATTGGCGGCAACAACAGGAACAGGCGCATCGCGCAAGGCTTTAACCGCCATTTGGAAATCGAATAAGAACCGATCAATGCCGTCCCAATCTTGATCTTTGATCAGGGCAAGAAAGCGGTTGAGATCAACGCCAGCGGAAAAATGCTGGGCATCATTATGGATGATAATGCCTTTGCCATGGTCTTTGGCGGCGGCGGCCACAATCTCCATAGATGCCGCGGTCAAAGCGTTGGCTTTGGAATGAAATTCAATCAAGCGCAGGTCATCATCAAGGGCATAAAGACTGGCCGCGTCATTGCGCTGAATAGGCTCAAGGCATTGCTTCATCATATGAAAACGAATGGTGCCTTCTGGCAATTGCACGGGGCCTAAAACCCCTTGCCCATCGGCGCTCTCAAAACGGCGAACGTTCAGCACACCATCTTGCGCCTGATAAAAAGGCTGGTTCTTTTCGATAATGGCGGGCACGTCATTGCCTGTTTCACGGATCATTTCCGCCATGGTTTCAGCGCCAATGGCATCAATCATCTCAAACGGGCCCCGCACCCAGTTGAAGCCAAGTTTCATGGCGTCATCAATATCCTGCGGTGAGGTGGTGACATCTGGAATAAGGCTGGCGGCATAGCCCAGCACCCGCGCCAGTACATTTCGGCAGAATTTCACCTGATCATCATCACCTTGATCGGTTGAGGTGATCAAATCCAACAGTGGCTCACCGCCGGTGGCCAAGGTTTCAGCGGCGCGTAATGCCTTTGGCGGCAGGGAGGCTTGTCGGGGGCGGGTCGTGCCATCTTTCAGGTTCATGGCATATTCTTGTTCCGCGTCATCAAGGCGATAGAACCCGCCTTTGCCTTTATCGCCGGTGAAGCCATCAGCGATCATGGCGGCGATGGTCGGCGCCAGCGGGTTGTTTTCACCAACCGCGTGGAACGCATCACCTTCAGGCAGGATCACCCCAAGCGTTTTCACCACATCCGCCATCAGATCAACGCCGATCAAATCATAAAGGCCGAAGACACCTGTTTTGGGAATCCCCATTGGCCGCCCCATCAAGGCATCCGCAACCTCAACATCAAGGCCAATGCGGGCGGCTTCATCCATCCCGACTTGCAGGGCATAAACCCCAACGCGATTGCCCAAAAAGCCGGGCGTGTCTCGGCATGGCACCACGCCTTTGCCCAAAATGCGGTCATTGTAATCAGCCAATTTTGCCATGATGGCAGGGTCTGTATCTTCGCCCTCCACCAATTCCAACAGGCGCATATATCGCACCGGATTAAAATAATGGGTGATGGCGAAACGCTTGCGGAAATCTTTTGGCATATCTTCCACCAACAGGCGGATCGGGATGGTGGATGTATTGGACGTCACCACACAATCCGCGCTGATGACGTTATTAAGCCGCTGGTAAAGGTCTTTTTTAATATCCAGCCGTTCCACCACCGCTTCGATAATCCAGTCGCATTCAGCAAGACGATCAAAGTCATCGCGGGTGTTGCCCGTTTCGATTAAATCTGCCCGTGTCTTATGCATCAAGGCGGGCGGGTCTGATTTTAACAATCGCTTGACGGCATTGGTGCTGCGGCCATTAGGGTCATCATCCAACGGCAGGTCGATCAATAAAACCTCATGCCCCGCGTTGGCGATCTGCCCCGCGATCCCTGATCCCATGGTGCCCGCACCAATAACAGCAATTTTTTGAAAAGGCAGATGTTCAGACATAACGGTCCTCTGTTTTTTTGATCAGCCCAAGAATGGCCGCATCAACGCGTTGGTTTCGATTGATTTTTCACTATGAACAAAATGGCCCGCGCCCTTAACGATATGGCAGTCGCCATTGGTGGTGGTGTTGGCCAGCATCTTGCCAAATTTTGCCGGCACCATTTTATCCTTTTCCGCAAGAATACACAGCACAGGGCATTCAAGGGCTTTTGCCGCCATCTCGCCTTCATGGTAATTGTTACAGGCGGTCAGATCCGTCCATAACACCCCGGGCTTGTTTTGCGCCATGACCTCAACGCCATTGCCAAGGTGGTTTTGCCCCGGCACGGAATGGTCAAATTTATGACCATCTTGACCATGACTCCAAGACACCATGGCGGCGGCGGCTTTATGTTCTTTTTCAGCCGCCATATTCAACAGCATATCATTAACAGGGATGGCCATGGCCGATGCCAGAATGACAATCTTTTTAACCTTGCTCGGATGCCGCCGCCCCATTTCAAGGGCGATCAACCCGCCTTGGGAATGGCCAATCACAACAGCGTCTTGCACCCCCATTTGGTCCAATAAATTCGCGTGCCAATCGGCCATGTCTTCGATTGAAGTTAACGCTTCCCCTTGGCTCAAATAATGGCCGGGCATGGATGGCGATAAAATCTGAAACCCGCGATTGGCGAAATAACGGTTTTGCAAAGCAAAGGATAAATGGCTTTGCCCACTGCCATGAATAAACAACAAGACCTTGCCTTTTGGGTCAAACTCTCGCCCCCCTGTTGAGATAAAAATCTCATCGCCATTGATCATCGTCTTCATGATGAGGCCCCTGTTGATGCGGCTTTAGCGGCGGCTTTTAACCCGCGGTTAAAGTCAGCGATAATATCGTCAATATCTTCAAGCCCCACGGAGATACGCACCAAATCATCGGTCAATCCCGCGGCTTCCATGGTCTTGTCATCAAGATGCGAATGGGTGGTGCTGCCCGGGTGAATCACCAAGGTTTTGGCATCACCAACATTGGCCAAATGCGATGACAATTCAACATTTTCAATAAAGGCACGACCCGCGTCACGCCCGCCTTTGATCCCCGCCGCGATCACTGAACCCGCGCCTTTTGGCAACAACCGCATGGCGATCTCATGGTCAGGGTGATCCGGCAAAGACGGATGCCGTACCCAAGCGATTTGATCATGATTAGTCAGGAATTCCAGCAATTTTGCTGTGTTGGCCATATGGCGTTCCATCCGAAGGCTCAAGGTTTCAATCCCTTGCAACAGATGGAAAGCGTTCATCGGCGACAAGCAAGGCCCGATATTATACATCCCTTCGGTGCGGACACGGGTGGAAAACGCCAAAGGCCCAAATTCTTCCCAGAGATTAACATTCTGGAAGGCAAAATGAGGTTCGGTCAGGGTCGGGAATTTGCCATCACGCCCCCAATCAAAATTACCGCCATCGACAATCCCGCCGCCAAGGGCAATGCCATGACCGCCCATCCATTTTGTCAAAGAATGGGTCAGGATATTGGCGCCATGCTCCAAGGGCTTCATCAAATAAGGGGTGTTGAACGTCGCATCAATCACCAAAGGCACGCCAGCTTTTTCGGTGATTTCAGCCACCGCCGGCACATCCATAATATCAAGCCCGGGATTGCCGATCACTTCACCGACCACCATTTTTGTATTGGGCTGAATAGCGGCGCGAATAGCATCCAAATCATTCGGGGGAACAAAAGTGGTGGTGATGCCAAACCGGCTGAGCGTATGTTGAAAGAGATTGATATTCGCGCCATACATCCGCGCTGAGGCAACGATATGATCACCGCTGGAGGCCAAGGCCATCACCGTCAGGCTTAACGCCGCCATGCCGGATGATACCGCCACCGCCGCCACCCCGCCATCAAGCGCGGCCAGTCGTTGTTCCAGCACCGCCACGGTGGGGTTGGTCAAGCGGGTGTAAACATGGCCGCCCATTTCAATATTATAAAGCGCGGCGGCCTGTTCAGTGGAATCAAACATATAGGAGGTGGTCTGGTGAATTGGCACCGCCCGTGACCCATGTTCCGCATCAGGCGTATGCCCTGCGTGAAGCATCAATGTATCAAACTTATAGTCACTCATGGTTGACTCCCTTTTTCATAATTGGGGGATCATCAATGCCAGCGATTAATGATCCTTGCGGAATGGCAATGATGTTGGGCGTGCGTTGCGCGGGCCATCATCACACATGACCACCAAGCCACCATCACTGTCAGCCGCTTCCACTGTAATCAATGCGGTTGAAATATTCCAATCCAACCGTGGTGAATATGCCGCCGCCGAAGCAAAGCCGACATATTGACCGTCTTGATGAATTTCCCATTGATGGCTGTTGGTTGAGGTCAGGTTTTCACCATCCATAATCACCCCACAGAACCGCCGCTTGATGCCATTGGCAACAATTTCTTTCAACGCGGCTTTGCCAATAAAATCAACATCCTGTTCAAGATCCATGAATTTGCCCATCCCCATTTCAAAAGGATTGGACCAATCATCGGTATCCGCGCCAACAGAGATCAAGCCGCTTTCAACACGTTCAATATAGTTTGGCGCGCCGGGGCCAATGCCATAAGGCGCTCCAGCCTCAGCGACAATATCCCAGAGCTGATCACCCTTACTGCCGTCCAGAAGATAAAGTTCATACCCGCCTTGCTTGCTCCAACCGGAGCGGGCAACGATCAATGGAATGCCTTGAACCTCAGCGTGTTTAAAGCCAAAGTATTTGAGCTCGCGCACCCAATCGCCCATTATATCACTGACAACATCCACCGCCTTTGGGCCTTGGATGGCCAAGGGTGATGCGTCAGGTTCAGTGACCTCAACATCCATGCCTTTGGAGATGGCAACGGCTTCCGCCCAGTATTTCATGTCCGTATCAGCGATGGAAAGCCAGACTTCATCATCTGAAACCATCTGCAAAACCGGATCATTGATCAACGTGCCTTTGCTGTTGGTCATAGGGATGTAACGCCCAATGCCATATTTTGTGCCATCCAGATTACGCGGGGTCAGCATCCGTGCCAAATCCATGGCATCAGACCCTTTTAAAGAGACCTGACGTTCAGCCGCCACATCCCACATCGCCACACCATTGATCAAGCGGTCATATTCCGCCGCCAGATCACCATAACTGACGGGCATATACATATGATTATAGGTGGTGAAATGCGTCACCCCAGTGTTGACCGTGCTGTTAAAAAACGGTGACTTGCGAATGCGAGGGCCAAGGGCGATTGCGAAACTTTTAGAAGCAGCCATGGGGGGAAGTCCTTCATCAATAAACTATAATAATAATGCCAATCAAAAAGCAGGTTTAACCGTTGGGGTTCACCAAAATACGGCCTTTAACCTGCCCTTTTAAAATAGCGGATGCGTAATCTGTAACGCCATCAAGATTAGTTTCTGTCACCATAGCGTCAAGTTTTGCCAAATCCATCCATTCCGCGATATTTTGCCATGCTTTGACACGGTTTTCATAAGGCTGCATGACGCTGTCGATCCCCAAAAGGTTTACCCCGCGCAGGATAAACGGCAGGACATTGGTTTCAATTTTAATCCCGCCAGCATTGCCCAAAGATGCGATGGTGCCGCCATAGGCCATCTGGCCAATAACCCGCGATAGGGTTGAGCCGCCGACATTATCAATACAGCCCGCCCAAGTCGCGCTTTCCATGGGGCGCGTGGTGGGTTCAGACAAATCTTCACGGGGGATGATTTTGCTGGCGCCAAGACCGGTGAGATAATCAGCGGTTTCAGGACGTCCCGTGACCGCCGCTACCGAATAGCCGCGCCGTGCCAGCATGGTCACCGCCACTGAACCGACACCGCCAGCCGCGCCGGTCACCAGAACATCACCGCCATCAGGGGTAACGCCTTGGTTTTCCAGCGCCATGATGCTGAGGGCGGCGGTCAAGCCTGCTGTCCCCATGGACATCACCTGCCGTGTGGTCAAACCATCGGGGAGCGGCACCAGCCAATCAGCCTTAATGCGGGCACGCTGGGCATGGCCACCCCACCAAATTTCACCCATCCGCCAGCCTGTCGCCACCACTTTGTCGCCAGGCTTATAGCGATCATCATTGGATTCCAGCACGGTCCCAGCCAGATCAACCCCGGGAATATGAGGGTAATCGCGGACCAATTTGCCAAGGCCATTAATCACCAGCCCGTCTTTATAATTAATGGTGGAATAATCAACCGCGATCAGGACGTCACCGGCTTCGGGCAGGTCTTGATTGGTCAAATCGGTGATGGCGGCACTGACGTTGCCGTCTTCATCAGCGTTCAACATCAGGGCGCGGAAAGTCTCATTTGACATGGCGGGTCTCCAAAGAGGGTTTTCAGGTTGTTCACGTATTTATTTAAGGGCTTATCATATACATCACATGACGCAAGATTAAAGCGAAATCACCATTCGGATGGACATGGCAAGCGCGGCAAGCAAAAGCAATCCGCCCATGGAGGCTTCCACCAACCCGTGATGCTGGCGCAATTTTGAAAGCACCATTGGCATGGCCAGCACAAAAGCCATAAAAACATACCAGCCCGTATCAATGGCCCATGCCAGAATGGTCATGCCCATGCGGGTTAAAATGGTTTGATCAATGCTTAAAAATTGACTGAAAATCGCCAGAAAAAATGCCGCCACTTTCGGGTTCAAGAACACGATTAAAAATCCATCGCGACCATGGCTGAATAATGATGCCGCTTGCCGAACGTCTTGCCCTTGTTCTTGAACATCGGGGCTGTCTAAGGCTTGCTTTTGTTGATGGGCTTTTATTCCAGCGCTGATCATCCCGCGGCTGACATATAATAAAAACAAAACCCCCAAGAGTTGCAGGGCGGTCATCACCCCGGGCAAGACCAACATGACCGCGATTAATCCCGTTGAAACAAGCCCCGCGTAAAGCATGATGCCAAACCCATGGGTGACGGCAAAGACAAGACCCGCCAGACGGCCATCTCGTAAAACAGCACGGATCATCAAAGCGATGCTGGGCCCGGGGCTGGACGCGCCGATAAAGCATGATAGCGCCAGCAACGCCCATTCGCTCGATTGCATTTTTTTCTCCGCCGTTTCATGAAGGCGTCATCACTATAAGAGGTCATGCCCCGATCAGCAAGGCGATCACTTCCTCATCACATACCCCATCATATTCTTGACAATAATCAGCAGAAGGCACAGCCTGAAGTTCAGGTTTTTGAAGGGGCGAGATTATGTTCGAAGGGTTTGAAAAGCGATTTGTCGATGTCAGCGATGGCCAAATTTTCTGCCAAATAGGGGGAGAAGGCCCGCCGATGCTGTTGCTTCATGGCAATCCTCAAACCCATGTGATGTGGCATAAATGCGCCCATGCTTTAGCAAAAAAATATCATCTGGTGATCGCTGATCTGCGGGGGTATGGCGATAGTTTGGTGGTCGATAGTGACCCCGAACATTTCAATTATTCAAAACGGAAAATGGCACAAGATATGGCGGAGTTGATGGCGGCGCTTGGCCATGATCGTTTCTTTTTGACCGGCCATGATCGCGGCGGCAGGGTGGCGCATCGCTTGGCTCGCGATTACCGTGATCGCGTTGCCGCGCTTTCGGTTTTGGATATATGCCCGACGCTGGATATGTATGAAAACACCGATATGGATTTCGCCACCGCCTATTTCCATTGGTTCTTTTTGATCCAGCCCTATGATTTGCCAGAACGGATGATCATGGAAGACCCCTATAAATGGATGGACGCTTGTTTGCAGAAATGGTCAGGCGGCCATGAATTTGGTGAAGCCGAACACGCTTATTTAAAAGCCTTTCAAGACCCAAGGCGGATTCACGCCAATTGCGAAGATTATCGCGCGTCAGCAACGATTGATCTGGTGCATGATCGCGAAGACCTTGACCAAAAACTCGACATCCCCTTGCAAGTGCTGTGGGGCGAAAAAGGTGTTGTGGGGCGCAAGTTTAAACCGATTGAGGTTTGGCAGAATTACACCACCCAACAGGTTGTGGGACAAGCCATGCCAACAGGGCATTTTATTCCCGAAGAAGACCCCGAAGGCACAATCGCGGCTTTGACGGGTTTCTTTGATCCGCTTCCCCATCCGTGAGCATTAAACAAAGGTTAAAAAAATCAATATCAGGCGAAAAATGACTGGCGAAATCAGATGGGTGATGCCAGTGTAATGAAAGAAAATTTGGAGGATCGCTATGAAAACACGTGCAGCAGTTGCTTTTGAAGCAGGCAAACCATTGGAAATTGTTGAAGTTGATCTCGAAGGCCCAAAAGCGGGTGAGGTTATGGTGGAGATTAAAGCCACGGGGATTTGTCATACCGATGAGTTTACCCTTTCTGGCGCTGATCCCGAAGGTCTGTTTCCGGCTATTCTTGGCCATGAAGGGGCTGGTGTTGTTGTTGAGGTGGGCGAAGGCGTGACCTCGCTGAAAAAAGGTGATCATGTGATCCCGCTTTACACGCCGGAATGCCGCGAATGTGAATATTGCCTTAATCCAAAAACAAATCTTTGTCAGGCGATCCGCACCACCCAAGGCCAAGGGCTGATGCCTGATGGCACGTCACGTTTCTCATTGGATGGCAAGCCGATCTTCCATTACATGGGGACATCAACTTTTGCCAATCATACGGTCTTGCCTGAAATCGCATTGGCCAAGATTAACCCTGACGCGCCGTTTGATAAGGTCTGTTATATCGGTTGCGGCGTCACCACAGGGATTGGCGCGGTGATCAATACCGCTAAGGCAGAGCCGGGGTGTAACGCTGTTGTCTTCGGGCTGGGCGGCATTGGCCTTAATGTTATCCAAGGGCTTCGGATGATCGGCGCGAATATGATTGTTGGGGTTGATCTCAATAATGATAAAAAGTCTTGGGGTGAGAAATTTGGCATGACCCATTTCGTGAACCCTGCTGAGGTTGGCGATGATCTGGTCGGCCATTTGGTTGAGCTGACAGGCGGCGGCGCGGATTATTCCTTTGAATGTATTGGCAATACCAATGTCATGCGGCAAGCCTTAGAATGTTGTCACAAAGGTTGGGGCGAGTCGATCATCATTGGTGTTGCGGGCGCGGGTCAAGAGATCAGCACCCGTCCGTTCCAATTGGTCACCGGCCGGTCATGGCGGGGGACCGCGTTTGGCGGCGCGCGCGGCCGTACCGATGTGCCGAAGATTGTCGATTGGTATATGGATGGCAAGATCGATATTGATCCCATGATCACCCATACCATGCCTTTAGAAGACATCAACAAAGGCTTTGATCTGATGCACGCCGGTGAAAGCATCCGTTCAGTGGTGCTGTTTTAACGCCTGAATGAACGCCTAAACACAGGTCTAAAGGAACGCTGAAAATGAGTGACGCGCTTGTGACAGAAACCGCGCTTCATGGCGGCCGCCATTTGGTCATCCGCCATGATAGCACGACCACCAACACCCGCATGGAATTGTCGGTCTTTATCCCCCCTCAAGCCCAA
>CALFYS010000015.1 GCA_937952245.1 uncultured Alphaproteobacteria bacterium
TTGCCCGCGTCGGTGGATTATCGCGCCGCCAATTGGCAAGCCCCGATGATTCTGATGATGGGGAATGAACAGGCTGGCTTGACGGAAAACCTGATGGCTTCAGCCACGCAATTGATCAGGATGCCGATGTTGGGGCGGTCTGATTCCTTAAATCTTGCTGTTGCCACAGGGGTTGCGCTTTATGAATACCGCCGCCACCAAAACGGTGATGAAACCTAGGTTCAAAAGCTTTTACGATTTATCTTGCCAGCGGGCGAAAATCGCCTGACCGATCCTGAATTGCCGAGATGTTTGTTCTTGCACCGCCAATTCACCGGATGTGACAACACCGGACCGGCTCTCCATGTGATGCGCCATCAAGTGATGCAGGCTTAAAAAACTGCTGCGGATCGCGTAAGAGGTCAGCACCACAAAGCAAGCGTCTTCTGAAAGGATAGAAGCAATATCAGCCAATAGAGGGCTGATGTCATCTTCCATGCGCCAAACCTCACCTTTGACCCCGCGGCCATATTTCGGCGGGTCGAGGATAACGCCATCATAAAACCGTTCACGCCTGATCTCACGTTTGACAAAACTGCGGGCATCTTCGGTGATAAAGCGGATGGGGGCATCATCCAGCCCCGCTTGATTGCGGTTCTCAAAGGCTTGGGCAATGGCTTTTTTGGATGAATCGACATGGGTGACTTCCGCGCCATGATGGGCGGCGTGCAGGCTGGCCACGCCGGTATAGCCAAAAAGATTAAGAATTTTGGGCGGGCGGCCATGCTGGCGGATAAAATCACGGCAGCGTTCCGCGCACCATTGCCAATGCGCCGATTGTTCAGGGAAAAACCCTAAATGCCGGAACGGGGTCGGCATGGCCATAAAGCCAACGCCATCATATTGAACAGGCCATTCTTCGGGCAGGCCGGGGCGTAATTTCCATTTGCCGCCATCATCATCGGCGTTTTTGCTGGCGACAAACTCACCATCGGCTTTTTGCCATTCCGCGTCATCCAAGGCTGGTGGCCAAATGGCTTGCATTTCGGGTCGGATAAACCGAAACGGCCCCACCTGTTCCAACTTGCGGCCATGGCCACTATCCAGAAGATGGACGTCATGCCAACCTTCGGGGGTTAAAATCATTGGAGATGTCAGCGGATGTTCGGTCATGGCGACACTATAGACATGACCATAAAAAAAAGCACCACCTTTAAAAAAAGGTGGTGCAGTTGGGGAGGATCAATATGGTTACAATCTCATATAAAAGTTAAAATTTAGTTAACGAATGGCGAAAAAATGGCTTTTTTATGCAAATTCACGAAAATGTGATTTCTAAAGAAATAATTAACAGATTTGATGCGCTGTGAATCTATCCAGAAGGCTCAATAAGCGGGGCATAAGAGCAAGTATTCGGCGCAAAAGACCCAAGCGTTCACCCCATAGGTTGAAATTAAGGCCAATCGGCTATGTTAAGATAAACGCCATTTGATCAGCCCAGATGAAGACCGCCAGCATGAGTATTCACATCAGCATCATTATTCCCGCGTTTAAGGCCGCCCAAGTCTTGCCGCGGGCTTTGGCCAGCATCGCGGGGCAGAATATTTTCTTGCCGCAACAACAAATGGCACAACAAGGGGCAAAACAAGGGGCAGGCCAGCCCCGTTTAAAACCGCATCAGATGGAGGTGGTGATCGCCGCGGATGATCATCATGATTACAGGTTTGCCTCATCCTATTTGCCCCATGATATGAATTGCCGTTGCCTTCCTCCCGTGAGTATAGGCACAGGGCCAGGTGCCACCCGCAATCGCGGCATCGCGGCATCAACAGGGGCGTATTTGGCGTTTCTTGATGCTGATGACACGTGGTCACCCGATTACCTTACGTGGTTATGGCCATTGGCGTGGCGGCATGGCGCGTGTTTTGCCGTAACCTCTGTCTTGAACGCTGAGGGCAAGGAGCTGATGGTTTTGGGCCAGCCCGATGAAGGGGGAAGACGAGCCCTGCCATCCCGCCAAATCACGCCGCGTCA
Organism: uncultured Alphaproteobacteria bacterium; assembly: GCA_937952245.1. GTDB lineage: Bacteria > Pseudomonadota > Alphaproteobacteria > Puniceispirillales > UBA1172 > JAGWAQ01. The sequence continues at coordinate 2,014 of CALFYS010000015.1, forward strand.
TTTTGGGGTTTGGCCGGGGTCATTTCATCCTGTGGTCAGGCGCGATTTATCCCCGGGGTTTGACGATGGCGCTGGGCAGGATGTGTTCCACGCCCTTGAGGTTTTGGGCAGGGTTGGCGGCAGGGCGCCATTGGTGCAATCGGCGGCTTATCAATTGCATTTATCCCCGGGCAGTGTGACGGCCAATCCTGCCTTTACCCGCCGCATTGACCGCCGCTATCGCGATTGGCAACGGCGTTATCAGCATCAGCAAACAGCACTAACAGGCATGGCACGGCGTGATGCGTTGCAAGCCCTATCCCTCAGGCGAGCCTATAACCATGCTTTTGCCGAAAGCGGCGGGCATCAGGATGGATTTTACGGATTCCTTGCCAAATAGAAAATAATTTTGCTGAATTGATATTTTCAAGTATCCTTTAAAATAATATTTTACATGATGCGATGAATTAAGATTATTTTTCGCTTTTCGTCTCTATCGCCATTTAAGACCGTGATCGCACAAGGACATGATCGCA
>CALFYS010000016.1 GCA_937952245.1 uncultured Alphaproteobacteria bacterium
TAAAACCCTTGAAGCGGCATATCATGGGGGCGTTGCAACCAATTTTCAGCGGCGTAATCCGCCGTGCCATCAATATAATGCACCGCATAAGCGTAACGCGATTGCGCGGAGCGATTGGGCGCGGAAAGATGGGGCAAACGGCCATGGAGCAAGACCAATGTCCCGGGCTTAGCCGGAAGCGGCGTGGTGCATTCAGGCAAAGGCGCGTCCGACAAGGTCTGCATGGTCATCTGCATATCCCTGCCCTCACCTTCACGGACAAACCGCTGGCGTAAATCGCTATGATGCCCACCAGGCGCCGCCCACATACAGCCATTTTCCACCGTCGCTTCTTCCAAGGCCAACCAAAAACCTGTGCAAGTTTCAGGGGCGGTATAAAGGAAAGTGGAATCCTGATGGGTATTGACCTCACCCCCAATATAAGGCTGTTTGCAAATCACCATCGATTGCAGCAATAACGGCTGGGTCATGCCAATACCATGGGCAAGGGTTTTGAATTGACTGGCGCGGGAGACTTCCGCAAACACAGGGTCAAGATCATGCAGGGCATGGCCAATTTTATTGATGGCTTTTGATTTATCTTTCGTCAGTTGACCGGTTTCATCCATGGCGTCTTCTTCTAGAAAACAAGAAATATTCCCCGCCGAATTCATGAAATAATCGGAAGCGGCATGGGATTGGCCTTTGGCGGAAAACACCACGCGATGGGCATCAACATCAAAATCAGCAATCAATTGATCAGCGCGGGCGCGCATCGCCTGACAATCATCGGGGCTGACAAATCCATCCAACACAAGATAGCCATCACGCGCCCAAGCCGCCGCCATCTGAGGGTGAAAATCTCCCTGCCATTGGAACCGTGTCGCACTGGGGTGGCCTGCGCTCGATGAACCTGTCATTGATGATGTTTCAGTCTTGCTATTCATACAAGAAAGTTACCACGATCCCGCCCCTGCCCCAAGGGTGAAATAATTGCTATCCCGCTATTCGCTTTTGGAAGGCAGGGGAAGAGAATGTTTGCCCATCACGGACAGCACATCCCAGCACGCACCCATCGTGTGATAATCGACCTTACCCGCGGGGGATTTATAAGGCTCAATCCACCGCCCCTCTTGTGAGGTGATGCGATACCAACCGCCATGGATATGATCAATCAAATGATCCCATGACCATTGCCAAAGCCTTTGATAATCCTGCTGATAACGCGCGTCGCCAGTGCGTTTAAACAACCGCCATGATGTTGCGATTGCTTCGGCTTGCACCCAGAAATATTTATGGGCATCGGCGAAACGGCCATCAGGCGCGTAGCCATAGACAAGCCCTCCATAGGTTTGATCCCAGCCTTTATCCATCGCGGTATCAAATAAATTGATCGCCGTCGGTAAATACCAATCTTCGGTTTCAAGGTGATCAAGCTGCAAGAGCAGTTTTGCCCATTCGATCTGATGGCCAGGTTGAAACCCCCATGGTTTGAACAAGTCATCGGGCTTATCAATATTATACTGCCAATCAACCTGCCAGTTTGTGTCATAATGCTCCCAGATTTGACCATCGGCTTGGCCGGCTAAGACAACACAAAACTGATGGGCGATCCGTTTTGCGCGATGTAAAAACTGGCGGTCTTGGGTCGCTTCATAGGCCGCGATCAACGCTTCAACACTGTGCATATTGGCGTTCTGGCCACGATAATCAGATAGGTTTTTTAACGTGTCGTCACGTTCATCGGCATAAGCATGGTGGTCAGCTTCCCAGAACTGCTTTTCCATAAAATCATAAACTTCGTATAACGTCTCTTTCGCGCCCGCTATATTAAGCCGCAGCGCATAAGACGCCGCCAAAAGAACAAAAGCATGGCCATAGGCCATCGCGCGGCCATCATTAACTTGGGCATCTTCAACTTGGGCATC
>CALFYS010000017.1 GCA_937952245.1 uncultured Alphaproteobacteria bacterium
CATGATCGCAAAACGGGTCATGATTGTGATTAAAGGGGAAACAAATATGCTGACGATTGATCAAACTGATATTGCCATTCTGAATATTCTTCAGCAGGACACCAGCCTTGCGGTCGCCGATATTGCCCGCCGTGTTGGCCTGTCGGTCACCCCCTGTTGGCGGCGTATCCAACGGCTGGAAGAACAAGGCGTGATCCGGCGGCGGGTGGCGTTGTTAAACGGTGAGAAAATTGGCGCGGGGCTTTCTGTTTTTGTCGCCATCCGCACCAATGAACATAACGCCGATTGGCTGACGAATTTTGCCAAGACCGTGGCGGATATGCCCGAGGTGGTGGAATTTTACCGGATGAGCGGTGATGTCGATTACCTGCTTCGGGTGGTGGTGGCGGATATGCCGCAATATGACGCGTTTTATAAAAAACTGATCTCCAAAGTAAAACTGACCGATGTGTCTTCATCTTTTGCCATGGAACAGATCAAATATACCACCGCGTTGCCCTTGCCTGAAAAAACCCAATCTAAATAAGCCTGATCCCAAAAATAGCCGCCATCATCACATCGTGATGATTTGAAGTTGATTTATGCCTGTTCTTGTTCCACAACATTAGGAGCAAAAGGAGGCAGGCATGACTGTTTATAAAAATATTATCAGTGGTGAGATGGTGGATGGCGATATGGGCACACAGCCTGTATTTAACCCCGCGACAGGCGAAGAAACCGCTCAAGTGCATCTTTCCGGCAAAGCCATTGTCGATCAGGCCGTTGCCGCCGCTAAAGAAGCCCTGCCGGGCTGGGCGAATATGCCGCCGCTGAAACGCGCGCGCATTATGTTCAATTACAAAGAATTGCTGGAAAAAAATCTCGATGCCATGGCGGAGGCAATTTCACGCCAGCATGGTAAAACCAAAGAAGATGCCCGCGGTGAAGTTATTCGCGGCATCGAAGTGGTCGAATTTGCTTGCGGTATCCCCCATCTTTTGCGGGGTGATTACACGCGCAATGTTGGGCCTTCTATTGATAGTTATTCTGACCGCCAGCCCTTGGGCGTGATGGCGGGGATTACGCCATTTAACTTCCCAGCCATGGTGCCGATGTGGATGTTCCCCATGGCATTGGCTTGCGGCAATACCTTTATCTTAAAGCCATCTGAACGTGATCCGGCCGCCCCTGAACTGGCGCTGAAATTGCTTCATGAAGCGGGTTTGCCAAAAGGCGTGATGCATATCGTCAATGGCGGTAAAGACGCGGTGGATGCCATCTTGACCCATCCTGATGTCAAAGGCGTCAGCTTTGTTGGCTCAACCCCGATTGCTGAATATGTTTATTCCACCGGCACAGCCCATGGTAAGCGGGTGCAGGCTCTGGGCGGGGCGAAAAACCATATGGTGATTATGCCTGACGCTGATTTGGATCAAGCTGTGGATGCCCTGATGGGGGCTGGCTATGGGTCTGCGGGTGAACGCTGTATGGCGATTTCCGTTGCTGTTCCTGTTGGCCAAGAAACCGCTGATCGTCTGGTTGAAAAACTTGCCCCTAAAGTGGCGGCGATTAAAGTCGGGCCTTGGGATGATCCTGACGCTGAAATGGGGCCTTTGATCACCAAACAGCATCTTGATAAAGTTTCCGGCTATATTGATACTGGCGTCAAAGAAGGCGCGGATTTGGTTGTTGATGGCCGCGGCTTTACCTTGCAAGGTTATGAAAACGGCTATTTCATCGGCGGGTCTTTATTCGATAATGTCACCCCTGATATGACCATCTATAAAGAAGAAATCTTTGGCCCAGTCCTAAGCGTGGTGCGGGCGGATAATTTCGACAGCGCGGTTAAAATGGTCAATGACCATGAATATGGCAATGGCACCGCGATCTTTACCCGCGATGGTGATGCCGCGCGGTCTTACGCCGATCAGATTGAAATTGGCATGGTCGGTATTAACGTGCCGATCCCTGTGCCGGTGGCGTATCATTCCTTTGGTGGCTGGAAACGGTCAATCTTTGGGGATCATGGCGCTTATGGGATGGAAGCGGTCAGGTTCTACACCCGCCTGAAGACCGTGACCTCACGTTGGCCAACCGGTATTCGTTCAGGGGCGCAGTTTAACTTCCCCCTTAACAACTAATCTCGCCTGAATTGAGGATTGAAACTTAGAGGGCGCGATGGGCTTTGAGCGCATCGCGTACCGCTTGCCGTGCGATCCGGTCTAGGGTTTCATCAACTTCATCACGGATGATGGATTTTATGCTGCTGGCCATATTCCGCCCGATGTCAATATTACGGCGATGGTCTTCATCCAAAACAGAAACGTTAGCCTCTGTTTCAGGGGAGCTGGCGGGCATTTGCGCGAATTCCGCGGATAGGGCGGCGGCAAGTTCCATATCTTCAGGCGTGGGGGCGTCCGGTGTGGTGTCGTCAGATTTGTGATCAGTGTGATCCGCGTCATTGTCGGTCAATTGGTTTTGATTGGACGGGGCCGATGCGCCAAAAACCCCAATGGGGAAATCATCTTCATTTGTTCCGCTGTCGTCATTAGTATCAGGATCAAGAGCAGGGGCAGGGTCATCGTCGATCAGATTGGATGGGGTAAAGCCAATGGCGGGCGTTTCAGAAGAGGCGTTGTTTTGTTCGTCTTCTTCTTCGATTAACTTCAGGGCATCTTCAATGGCATCGGGCGCCATGGGGACAGGCTCAACATCGTTTTGTGCTGTGCTTGCCTCGGGGGCTGAAGGTTCAACCAAAGCAGGTTTATGGGGAACAGACCGGGCTTTGAAAATCTGAAACCCGTCATTGGTCTCCATTTCTTCCGCGCCGCTTGATGGTTCAACCGGTGCATCAATGGGTGCCTCATTGGGTGCGGCGGCAATGGGCGTTTCTTTGGGCGTTTCGATCTGAACAGGCGCGTCTTCTGGCGTATCTATTGGCGCAGAAGGCGGGGTTGAAGCAGGAATTGGAGCGGCGGTTGCGCGCTGCAACCGCGTTGCAAGAGGGCTGGTAACATCAGATTTCGCCGCCGCCATCCGTGCTTTGATCGTATTGATATGATCCCGCTGAACAGGGTCGATTTGATGTGAAGACGCATCGGAAGCGGTGAGCCGTTGGGGCAAACGTTGCCTGAAGCCATCAAGCTGGTCTCGGCCAGCGCTTGATGATTGCTGTTCAGAGGTTTTTTTGGCCATAATCAACACTCAACCGGAAAACAATACCCGAATCATAACTGTTTTTGATCAGAACACAAGCCGCGGGTTAATTACAGTTTTTAAGAAAGGCAAAGGTATCAATGCCTGTCCTTTTGGTCAGAACCCGTCTTGGGTCACCGGAAAGCCCGCCATATTCCACCAAAAACCCATCGGAAATATCATAGCTGGTGTCGTCATTCCACAGCCCATCAATATAGGTTTGCAGATAATCTTGGGTCGGCAGGTCATTGGCTTTGACCCAATCATTCGGCTGATTATTCGCCCAATTGGTGAAGGCTTCGGGGATGGTGTAATCGGTTAAATCAGGCGGATCATAGGCTGAAAAATTACTGCCAAGCCCTGTGCCAAAATAAAGCCCTTCGCCATCACCGCCATCATGGTCAGCATAACCGGTATCGGCGGATGTCCATTCCCCTTCAGGGCCAGTGACCCAATACCAATAGCCTTCATCTTCGGTGTCTTTAGAATTGTATTTGCCGTAAGGCCCGGCGCTGTCTTCGTTGTTATTGGTGGCATCACCGCAGGTATTATCGCGTTCACATTTGCGGTCAGACGCCCCGATCCAGCCCCACGCCCCTGCAATTTTACCGTCGGTACAGGTGTGTTCCGCGCTTGTGGTGATGGTGGCCAAATAGCCTTCTAGGCCAAACATTTTCAAATCATTGGATGAAGCGTGCGCCCGCGCATCTTCCCAATCGGCAAGGCATTGGGTATAGCCCGTGGAGTCATGGGTATCGGTGGAATGACAGGCATAATCACTGCCCAGATCATCGTAATAAACAAAGTCATAATAATGATAACAGCTGGTGATATTGTCATCGAAATCATCATTATTGATGTTGCGGCAAGCGATATAATTATCCAATCGGCAGGGGATGTTGCCGCCTAAGGTGAATAAGAAATTCTTTTCCGGCTGATAGGTTTGGGTGGTGGCGGCATAGGTGATGTTGCGGAAGACTTTTTCCCAATCCGACAGCCCATGGGTGGTGGATAGGTTAGGCGAGGTGCAGTTGTCACCGGTTGAGGTGCAGACCCGCATCACCCCTGTATCCGGCACATATTCAGCGGTGATATTCGACCAGATTTCAACGCCATTATCCTTGATGTTTTTATAGGTGTAATAGGTGGTGTTATCGCCATTGATGGTGGCGGTGGTGGGACCTGATTTAACGGCGTCAAAAAACTTCAAATCATCGACATCAGCTTCAAAGAAATCATCATCAATTCTGATCACGGCTTCGGCGACATTGTTATTGCCTGTGTTAAATCCTGCAATCGCGGGGGCGATTTTACACAGCTCATTGCTATCCACCGCTTGCCCCGTCAGGATCAGGTTATTGTCGCCGACCGAAATCGTGGACTCCCCAATACTGCGCGCCGCTTCAGCGTTCACAACCGTCACGCCGTCACTTTGGCTGAAGAAATTCGTGTCTGTTTTTGTCCAATCTTGGGTGCTGGTTTCAACCCAGCCATTGGCGGTGCTGACGGTTGTGCAGCGGTTTTCCGATTGGTCGGAAGACGTATCGATATAACTTAAACTCCAGAGCCGAAAGAGATCAGGGTTATCGGGGTTGGCGGCAAAAGCATAGGTTGTCTTATTGGCGTATTGATTGACCAAGGACGTATAGGTCGGATCGCTAAACCCGGTGACGGTATAACCCGAAGGTGACGTGTCGGTACTGCCGCCATCCAGTTTTAATTCCAGCACCAGATCATCACGGTCAGCGGCGGCAACGGAAAGCACTTCAGGCCAGACTTCTGCCGCGTTCAACGCCCGATGCCAAATTTTGACCGATGCCAATTGCCCTTCAAAACTGCTGTCGCTGTCATAGCCGCCGATGGTCATATCAACGCTGGCGTTATCGGTATCAACCCTTGCGGTGTCGCTATTGCTGGCGGTGATCGTGTCCTTCTTGCCATCAATATAAAGCGCGGTGCTGAGGGCTGAAAAATTATCCGTCAACAGGTTATCAAAGGTGACCATGACATGATGCCAATTGCCATCCACCACATCAGTGCTGCCGCGCAATTCTTTGCCTTCAATATCAATATGGATGGCGCCAGACGTGCTGTCGCTATAGATGACAAATTTTTCATCATCCGTCGCATCACCAAAGCCAATGATATTGGCATCGGCGGATTGATCCGATTGCACCATCCAAAACGAAATGCTGCGCGAGGTGTTATCATCAGGCCCGTGATAATCCGCTGTGCTGAGCTGCTCTGAAGATGAAAACTCCAGCCCCATGCGATTGATCGATTGCAGGTTGCTGACCACCGCGCAATCTTGATCTGATACCGTCAGGATTGAAACGCTATCGGCTTTGGTGATGGCGTTGCGGATTGGGTCAAGGGCGGTGCGGGATTCATCTTGCAATTCAGCGATGGTGCGGGATTGGATACTGCTTTGAACGAAAAAATTGTAAGCGCTAAAAACGCCAATCGCGATCAAACCCAATAAGGTCAGGTAAATCATCAATTCGATGAGGGTGAAGCCGGGCAGGGATGAACGAAGATTTGGCATCAGTTTTGATAATTCTGTTGGATTGATCTCTATGAACACTTTATAATATCACGCAATTCTTATGAAAAGAAATGAGATTAACCATGCCCGCCCAA
>CALFYS010000018.1 GCA_937952245.1 uncultured Alphaproteobacteria bacterium
CCAAGTTCAAGGATCGAGGGTCAAGGTTTGGGGGCAAAGGATCTTGAAACTTGGACCTTGGACCTCGGATAGGGTTACGGATGGCTCGTGCCGATCAGATTTAGATATCTGATAAAAGAGCGAGGATGACAGGGTGCTGATTTATAATTATCATCTTTCAAAACCATATATCTATGTGAAATCCCATGCCCCAAGAATTTGACCTTCCTGTTCCTCTTGATCTTGTTGGTGACAACGCCCCGTCTGTCAGCCCCGGCATAGACCCTCAGTTTTTAGGCCATGCCAATTTATCGCCCACAGCCCCTGTTGAGGTGCGGAGCCTTCAAAGTTTCACGTTAACCTATACTGTTGGCCGTTTGGGGATCGATGATACCGGCGGGATCAGGATCGCTTGGCGAACGGTGGGGGATACTGGTCGCTTGCAAATGACGGACCCAAAAGCAGCTAATTTTGTCACCGCTGAAAGCAATGGCCAAGGACGGTTGGACCTCAGCTATGCCCGTATGGGCGGCCAGCGTCCTTGGGGGGAAATTCTGACCATCACCCAACGGGGCGGGTATTTAAAACCAGGGGAGGTGATCACCATTCGCATCGGTGATCAACGTCAGGGTAGCCCCGGTTTATTGATCCAAACCTTTGCTGAAGCAGGACGTGATTTCAGGGTCATGGCTGATGTTCAAGCAACGGGGAATTATACCCCCCTTCCTGATACACAATTAACTGTTCCCGTGGTGGCTGGCCCTCCCGTTGCTTGGAAAGCGGTAAGCGCATCAAAACGACGGATAGGGGAGGCTTTTTTCCTCGGCATCAAAACAGAAGATGCTTGGGGTAACCCTGCTGTTTCACCCGCAGGTGAGATCACCATCAAGGCGGATCAAAAGGTCAATAACTTGCCTGAAACAGTAACTTTTGATGGCAACACCCAAACCTTGACTATTGAAGACCTGAGTGCCGACCAAGCCGGGTTGATCACCTTTTCGCTGATCCGTAATGATCAGGTGATCGCCACAGCCGGACCCTTGTCCATTGAAGATAGTGCGTATGGCGGGTATTGGGGGGATCTGCATGGCCAAAGCGGGGAGACCATCGGTATCGGTCGTATCGAAGATTATATGAATTTCGCTCGCAACAAAGCCTTTCTGGATGTCACCTGTCATCAAGGCAATGACTTTCAGATCAAAGATGTGTTTTGGGCACATCTCAACACGATTTCCGCTGACTGGAATGACCCCCACCGTTTCACTGTTTTCCCCGGCTATGAATGGTCAGGCAACACTGCGGTTGGGGGCGATCATAATGTCATTTACAGCCAAGAAGGCGGGGCATTGTTCCGCTGTTCCCATGCGTTGATTGAAGACCGTCATGACCTTGAAAATGACGCACATACATTGACGGATCTTTACCAAAAAATTAATGACAGCGGGCAAGACACGGTGATCTTTGCCCATATTGGCGGCCGATATGCTGATATCACCTATGATCATGACCCGATTTTAGAAACCGCGGTTGAAATTCATTCTGATTGGGGCACGTTTGAATGGATCGTCAATGATAGTTTTGCATTGGGACGCCGCATTGGCATTGTCGCTAATAGTGATGGCCATAAAGGCCGCCCCGGCGCCAGTTATCCGGGCATTTCTGAATTCGGTGCATATGGTGGGCTCACCTGTTTTCTGGCAAAAAGCAACACACGGGCTGATCTATTTGAAGCCATGCGGCGGCGGCGGCATTACGCCACTACAGGATGCCGGATGGTGATGGATGTGACGACCAGTATATCGCAACTGGCCATGGTCTATCCCCAGGACCCTAAAGCAACAAAAATCGGGGCAGCACGGCAGACGGCTGCCATGATGGGGGATATTGTGGCAACGGATGCTGACCATGCGTTGATCCAATGCCATGTGCATTACGCGGCAGGGATTGAACGCATAGAATTGCGAGATGGCACCCGTGTTTTGCATCAATTCCGTCCGTATGATGATCAAGCCTTGGGCAAGCGATTGCGGCTGACATGGTCAGGGGCTGAATATCGTGGCCGAGGTCGCAACACGCTTTGGCAAGGCCAGGCTCGCATCAACGGCGCAACAATTTTAAAAGTTACCTCCCTCAACCGCTGGAACCCGGAACGCAAATTTAACCACAATGCCCATGAATTGGCTTGGGAAAGTGTCACCACGGGTAATTTCATGGGGGCTGATCTTTGGCTTGACGATGATCAAGCCGAGATCATGATCACCACCAATCATGGTGATTTGAACGTTCCTTTCAACGAACTTGGACTTGAGCCTGTGGTGCTTGATTGTGGTGGGCTTGAACGCCAATTGACGGCAACGCGCCTGCCCGATGACGCCTTGGCTAGTAGCCTTTCTTTCCTGCATAGGGTGGAACTACCAAAAGGGCGTGATCACCCGATTTGGATATGTGTGGTCACCGAAGATGGGCATAAAGCGTGGTCGAGCCCGATTTATTTTATCGACCCCATTGATCAGGATTAACCATGAGCGAGTCTCTTCATTTTGTTCGCCGCATCCGCACCTCGCCTTATTTTAATAGGGTCAAAGCAGAAGGCATTTCCAGTTTTTCGGTCTATAACCATATGCTGTTGCCAAAATCTTTCGCGATGTCGATTGAAGAAGCCTATTGGCATCTCAACACCCATGTCCAGATTTGGGATGTGTCGGTTCAACGGCAAGTTGAAATCCAAGGCCCTGATGCTGCGTGTTTGGTACAGTGGATCACGCCCCGTAATCTCAGCAAAGCGACCCCTGAACGCTGCTATTATATTCCGGTGGTGGATCAATCCGGCGGTATGCTGAATGACCCTGTTCTGCAAATATTGGATCAAGACCATTATTGGCTTTCCATCGCTGATAGCGACTTGCTTTTGTATATTAAAGGCTTGGCTATTGCAGGGGGATTTGACGTCAATGTTCAAGAACCAGATGTCAACCCGCTTGCCATCCAGGGGCCAAAAGCCGCAGATGTAATGGCCGATTTATTTGGTGAGGCCATCAGGTCATTAAAATTTTTCCATGCAACCACCATTGATATTTTAGGCAGCAAACAGCGTGTCACTCGATCAGGGTTTTCCGCTAAAGCAGGGTATGAAATTTATTTGGATGACCGTAATCTAGCAGAACCGTTATGGGACATGATCAAAGACGCGGGACAGCCATATCAGATGGCCGCTGGTGGGCCTAATTTAATCGACCGTATGGAGGCTGGGCTGTTGGGCTATGGCAATGAAATGACTCAGGAAAATAACCCGCTGGAAATGGGCTATGAACGGTTTTGCACCCTTGATGGCAGTGTTGATTGCATCGGTCTTGCCGCGTTGCAGCAAATTCAACGTGATGGTATCAAACGCAGCATCCGCGGGGTGAAATTTGAAGGTGCGCCATGCCCTCCCTGTTCTCAACCATGGCCAGTTACCCACCAAGGTCAGAAGATTGGCCAAATCACGTCTGCTGTTTGGTCACCGCGGTTTCAATGCAATATTGGGCTATCGCTGATTGACCGTGGGTATTGGAACTCTGGGCAAATGGTTGACGTAACCTTACCCCAAGGAGACCGCGTCAAAGGACAGGTGTCTCAACTTCCCTTTGATTAATTTTGGGTTTAATTGATGGCTTTTATTGATGCCTCTTATTGAGGTGATGCTATATAATAAAAAAAATCAAGGTGCAAGTAACGGCGGTTGCGTGCCCCCGCAACCACCGATTTTAGTCCAACGGTTGTAAGATCAGCATGGGCACTT
>CALFYS010000019.1 GCA_937952245.1 uncultured Alphaproteobacteria bacterium
ATGATCGGGTGGCGGGCATTTCTTGGCCCAATGTTTTCTTCAGAAAAGATATTGCGCAAATCAAATAAACGCCGAAAAAATAAAGCGCAGGTTTTATGGGGTTGAAGCTTTCATCACCGTTTTGATTGAAAGAACTCTTTCAATAATTGTGATGCCGCTTCACCGCTGATGCCGGAATAAACCTCAGGCTTATGGTGGCAAGTGGGGTGATTAAACACCCGCGCGCCATGGCTGACCCCGCCGGATTTCGGGTCTTCAGCGCCATAATAAACCCGCCGCAACCGCGCGTGGGCAATCGCGCCCGCGCACATCGGGCATGGCTCCAGCGTCACCCATAAATCACAATCATTGAGCCGTTGTTGCCCCAATTGAGCGACGGCTTCTCGGATTGCCAGCATTTCAGCATGGGCGGTTGGGTCACCATCGCGTTCAACACGATTGCTGGCTTTGGCGATGACTTCCCCTTCGGCATTGGTGATGATCGCCGCCACCGGCACTTCACCTTCGGCCATCGCATCACGGGCAAGAACGAGGGCGGTTGTCATGTGTTGATTGGAAAAACCATGGTCTGTCATATCGCCACCATCGCATATTTTGATGGCTTTCGCTATATTAGCAAGATATGAAGGGGTGAGCAGGATACGAAAGACAGATCATGACCAATAAACCCCGCCATTCTTCCCAAAAGCCGTCTAGACCGTCTTCAAGACCGTCTTCTGGGTCATCTTTTGGCAAGAACACGCGCCAACGCCCCAAGCCTCAACATAAAAACAAAGGGGCGACTGGCGATAAATCCGCCAAGCAAGCGGCTTTGGCCAGTATCTTTGATGGCGCAACAGGGGCGGAACGGATCGCAAAAAAAATCGCCCACGCAGGGTTTTGTTCGCGCCGTGACGCGGAACGTTGGATCGAAGAAGGGCGGGTGAGCGTCAATGGTCAAGTGCTGTTGACACCGGCCTATAACGCCAGCCCAGAAGACATCATCACCGTTGATGGCAAGCCTTTGCAAGCGGCGGAGACTCCACGTCTCTGGCGTTATTACAAACCGCGGGGGCTGGTGGTCAGCCACCGTGATGAAAAAGATCGCGATACTGTTTTTGATCACTTGCCCCATGACCTGCCAAGGGTGGTGAGTGTCGGGCGGCTTGATCTTGATTCCGAGGGCCTGTTATTGCTCACCAATTCTGGTGATCTGGCGCGCCATTTGGAATTGCCGGATACCGGCTGGACGCGGAAATATCGGGTGCGGGTGCGCGGCCATGTTGAAGCGGAAAAACTGAACGCCCTTGAACATGGCATCACCATTGATGGCGTGCGGTATCGCGGGGTGGAAGCCCAGATTGATCGCCAAATGGGAAGCAACGCTTGGCTGACGGTGGTTTTGCGCGAAGGCAAAAACCGTGAGATTCGCAAAATCATGGAGCATCTCGGCTATCCGGTGAGCCGCCTGATCCGCATCAGTTTTGGTCCGTTTAAATTAAACCAAATGGAAGAAGGCACGGTGGAAGAAGTCAAAACCAATATCTTGAGGGATCAATTGGGCTTGCCACGGCTGAAAGAACGGCCAGACACAGAACAAAAAAACACCCGTGCTAAAAGAACCACCCCCACAAAAAACAAAACAGGACAGATGAAAAATGCGAATCATCAGCGGCAAAAGACGCGGCGCCCAACTGGCCGTTCCTGAAGGCGGGATTGTTCGCCCCACCGCGGATCGGGTGCGGCAGGGGCTTTATAACCTCTTGCTGGGGGGGCGTTACGGCAAGCCGCTGGATGTGCCGGTGATCGCCGATGTGTTTGCGGGCAGCGGCGCCCTTGGGCTGGAGGCATGGTCGCGCGGGGCAGACGATATTGTCTTTATCGAAAACAACCCCATCGCCATGAAAGCCTTGGAAGCGAATATCGAGAAATTGGATGCTGGCGATGAGACCACGATCATCCGGCGCGATGCCACCAGAAATATGGCATGGCCAACCGCGGCGGCGGGGTTGGTCTTTATCGACCCGCCTTGGCAATATCATGACGATGACCCAGATTTGGCGTTATTGGCCTTAACCAATCTGATCAATATGGGGGCAGTTGCCCAAGACGCGCTGATTTCCATCGAGCATGACACCCGCCGCCCGGCCAGCCTGCCCCATGGGGTTGAACATTTGGAAACCCGCAATTGGGGAAAATCCGCTTGCACGATTTGCGCTTATCGCGGCTAGCGGCGGCTGAATAATTTTTCAATATCTTTCAGGCTTAACGAAATCCACGTCGGGCGGCCATGGTTGCATTGCCCTGACCTTGGGGTGATTTCCATCTCCCGCAATAAGGCGTTCATCTCTTCGGTGTTTAACCGCCGCCCTGCCCTGACCGAGCCATGACATGACATGGTGGCCAGCACGTGATTGATCTTATCTTCGAGAATCGTGCTGCTGCCGATATGTTGCAGTTCTTCAATAATATCATGGATCATGGCGCTGGCATTGGCTTGCCCCAACATGGCGGGGACTTCGCGCACCAAAATCGCGCCATCACCAAAACTTTCCACCACCAAGCCCAAATCCGCCAGCATATCTTGATGATCCAGCAACAATCCCGCTTCGGCTTGGCCAGGTTCCACGACTTCAGGCAATAACAGCATTTGGCGATTGATGCCGCCGTCTTCCATGGCTTTTTTCATCCGCTCCAGCACCAGCCGTTCATGGGCGGCGTGCTGATCAACAATGGTGATGCCATCCGCTGTTTCGGTGATGATATAGGTGCTGTGGAATTGCGCCCGCGCCGCGCCCATTGGATATTTGTCGGGGGGATATTGATCAGGGGAAGATTCTTCTGGCGAATGAACCCCGCCATCATGGGTAGCGTCATAAGGCCGATCATAAGGTGTATCGGTGGTACGGGCGGAAGGCGGTAAATCCATGCCATCCAAGGCGGGGGTGATGGCGGGCGTGATGGCGGATGGGATCTCCGCCGCCTCAACACCGCGGAGCGGGGTTTGGGCATCGATCCCCAAGCCTGAATAGCGGCCTCTTGAATAACCGCCGCCTGAAAATCTGCCGCCTGAATATCCACCTGAAAATGATGATCTGTTGTCGCTGCTTTGGCGGAGTTGATCCAACATCGCTTGCCCCCCTGCTGAGGTGGCGGTCTGGCTGGCGGCCATTAATTCTGATTGAAGCGCGCCGATAACCAAGCCCCGAATGAACCCCGCGTCACGAAACCGGACTTCTGTTTTGGCGGGATGGACATTGACATCCAAATCTTCGGGCGGCAGGTTCAAAAACAAGACAACCACAGGGTGCCGTCCCCTTGGCAACGTATCACCATAGGCGGCGCGAACAGCCCCCAACCATTGCCGATCACGAACCGGGCGGCCATTAACAAAAAGATGCATGGCGGCGGTGGTCGGTTTGTTAAAGGTCGGCAGGCCAATAAACCCTGTTAAAGTAACCTCACCCCGCTGGGCGTTGATCAGCCGCGCTTCATCGGCAAATGTTCCGCCCAAAATATCCCGCATCCGCAAGCGCGATGCTTCGGATTGATCAGTGTCCAGATCAAGCCCATCCTTGCCGCGGGCGGGCAGATCCAACAAGGTTTTATCTTGATCCGCCAGTTTAAACGCCACATTCGGATGCGCCATGGCCAGCCGCTTGATCATATCCGTGCATTGCATGGCTTCTGTTCTGGGTGTTTTCATAAATTTCAGGCGGGCGGGCGTGGATTGAAACAATTCCGTGACCTCAACCCTCGTGCCTTTCTGGCGAGCCGAAGGTTTAACCGTCCCCACGTGGCCTTGATCAACCGTGATCTCCCAAGCGTCATCTTCGCCCATCCGGCGGCTCGATAACGTCAATCGGCTGACCGAGCCAATGGACGGCAACGCCTCCCCGCGAAAACCAAAATGGTGGATCGAGGTAATGTCATCATCGGGAAGTTTTGAGGTGGCGTGGCGTTCCACCGCGAGGCTCAATTCTTCGGCGGTCATGCCGATGCCATCATCATCAACCGTCAGCCCATCCAACCCGCCGTTAATGAGTCTGATGTCAATCCGGCTGGCGCGGGCATCAAGGGCGTTTTCGACCAATTCTTTAATCGCAGAAGCGGGGCGTTCCACCACTTCACCTGCCGCGATCTGATTGATGATCACATCGGGCAAGCGTCTGATTAAAGAAGTCATGATTATTCCACCGCTATGGGCGTGCCTTCGATGGGGTCAATAGCCGGGGTTGGGGTGGCGGTAATGCCTTGGCCTTTTTCAAAAGCATCACGCAGGCGGAGGGCTTCTTTTGTAGCGTCAAGATTGGGCCCAACATTAGGCTGGCCACCAAAAATAATATCAATCGGCAAGCGGCGTTCCAATTGAATCCCATAGGTTTCTTCATTGACCAATTCACGAATTCCCGCGATGCGATTTTCTGTTCCCAATAAGGAATCAAAAAGACTGCCGTCGGCGGTCGCACCTTTGGTCAAAACACGGGTGCTCACAGAAACCGCGTCTGTGCTGGAAACAGGGGCTTCGGCCGTATCATTTTCAGGATTAAGATTAAAGTTCGGCGGCAAGGTCAATGGTGGGCGCACCACCACTTCAAATTCATCAGGCGCTGATTTGGTTTTGCCCAAGGCTTCATCAACACTGGAACAACCCGATGTCATCATGGTTAACGCCGATAGCCCCAAGACCATTGATACCATAGGTGAGATGATTTTTTGGTTCATCTTATTTAGTCTCCTTATTATCAACGCCATCCGAGGGCATTCATAAAATTAATATAAGGCATCATCGCGCGGCTTCCAAGACAGGAGTTGCAGATTATGACTTTTGCGGTTTATGGAGAAATGATGACAATATCATCAACCCGGCCCCCGTGGTCACCGCCATATCCGCCACATTAAAGGCAGGCCAATGGTATTGGCCAGCAAAAAGATCAATAAAATCAATCACCGCGCCATAAACAATGCGATCAATGGCATTGCCGAATGCGCCAGAGGCCATCAACATCGCGCCAAACCGAGACATGGAATCCCATGACCTTGCGACCCATGGCAGCACAAACCCCACCAGCAAGGCCAAGGCCGTCAGCCCCCATTTCACCAGATCACCGCCATCGCTCAACATCCCAAAACTCATGCCGGTATTCCAGACCGGCACGATATTTAAAAACGGCAAGACTTCGATAATTTTTGGGGGGGTAAACACCGCTGCCAAAGCCATTTGTTTGGTGAGTTGATCAAGCACCACAAGACCAGCAACACCTGCATAGGCTTTCACAAGGTTGTTGGCTGGTCTGATGGTTGAGGTCATCTGATTTATTCACTGGGTTTTTTGGGGTTTCCGCATCTATTCAGCGGCGGATAAATCCATACTGCTGGTGACATCTTCACAACGGCCACACATCGCGTCTTCTTCGGCGCTGACTTCAGGCAGAATTTTCCAACAGCGTTGGCATTTCTCCCCTTCGGCAAGGGCAACCGTGACGCCGATCATTTCATCATCTTCGGCCAAGGTTGCATCCGATGGCGGCGTTCCTTCCACCAAATTGGCGCTGGACGTGATGAAAATATCAGCCGCATCAAGACCATCAAAAGCACTGATCACACCGGCTGGCGCATACAGCGTTGGATGGGCTTGCAGGGATGATTTCACCACCCCTTCGGCACGGAGCTTTTCAATCGCCCCCGTGACAACCAATCGAGCATCACGAATCCGCGACCATTTCAGGCTTAAATCAGCATCCGCCCATTCCGCTGGCAGATCACGCCAGACCTGAAAATGAACAGATTCTTTCGGGTTTGGATAGCGTGTTTGCCACGCTTCTTCGGCGGTGAAGCACAGGATTGGCGCCAACCAAGGCACCAAGCAATTAAAGATTTCATCCATCACCGTCCGGCACGCCCGACGTTCAATTGATTTCGCATCGGCGCAATACAGCGTGTCTTTGCGAATATCAAAATAGAACGCCGAAAGATCGCCATTACAGAAATGGTGCAAGGTGGTGAAGACCTGATGATAATCATGACCATCAATGGCTTTCCGGATGGTGGCGTCAATTTCGGTCAGGCGGTTCAAGACCCAGCGATCAAGGGATGGCATATCTTTGGGCGCGACCCGTTCGTCTTCGGTGAAACCATCCAGCGCCCCCAGAAGATAACGGAAGGTATTGCGCAAGCGGCGGTAATGATCAACCTGGCGCTGCAAAATCTCTTTGCCGATGCGCAGGTCATCATAATAATCCGAATTGGCAACCCAGATGCGCAGAATATCAGCGCCGTTTTCTTTGATCACATCTTGAGGGGTGACGGTATTGCCCAATGATTTTGACATTTTCCGCCCTTGTTCATCCAGAACAAAACCATGGGTAAGAACGCTGTCATAAGGCGCGCGCCCACGGGTACCGCAGCTTTCAAGAAGCGATGAATGGAACCAACCGCGGTGCTGGTCAGACCCTTCCAAATACATATCCGCAGGCCATGACATATCGTTATTGCCTTCCAGCAAGAACGCGTGGGTTGACCCACTGTCGAACCAAACATCAACAATATCGGTGACTTGTTCATAGTCTTGAGGGTTGTAATCATCACCCAAGAACCGTTCAACGGGGCTGGAGAACCACGCATCCGCGCCTTCTTCTTGGAAGGCTTCAACAACGCGGTCGATCACCGCTTGGTCGCGCAAAGGCTCACCGCTGGCTTTATGCACAAAGACCGGGATCGGCACGCCCCATGCCCGCTGGCGACTGATACACCAATCCGGACGACCGGCGATCATGCTGGTCAATCGGCTTTGGCCAACCGGCGGGTAAAACACCGTTTCCGACAAGGCTTTCAACGCGGTATCACGCAGCCCATGGCTTTCCATTGAAATAAACCATTGCGGCGTATTCCGGAAAATCAACGGCGCGTGGCTGCGCCAAGAATGCGGATAGGAATGGGTGACTTGACCACGCCCCACAAGACCGCCCAATTCCGCCAATTTATCAGCAATTGCAGGGTTGTCTTTTAACGCGGACATCCCCGCGAAATGCGGCAAATGTTCCATCAAGCGGCCATCGGCGGCGACGGTTTCAGGCACGGGCACGCCATGGGCGATCCCCAGAATATAGTCTTCCGCGCCATGGCCCGGGGCGATATGCACAAGCCCTGTCCCTTGTTCGGTGGTGACATAATCAGCCGGCAACATCGGCACGTCATGATCATAGCCTTGACCATGAAGCGGATGCTTTAACACCGTGTCTTTGAAGGTATCGGGTGAGACCGCACGCTCACGGCTCATGCCGGTGATGCCGCAAGCCGCCGCAATATCATCGGCCAGTTCATCGGCAAAGACCAGACGATCGCCAGCTTTTGTCAACGCGTCTTCGGCCACTTCATCAATATGGTAAATGCTATAGGCAATCTCTTCCCCATAGGCGGTGGCGCGGTTGCCCGGCATTGTCCAAGGGGTTGTTGTCCAAATGACGATTTCAGCACCATCCAATTCCGCCATTGGTGACGACTTCACCGGAAAACGAGCATAGATTGTGGTGGAGGTGCGATCAAAATATTCGATTTCCGCTTCCGCCAAAGCGGTTTTTTCCACCGCGGACCACATCACCGGCTTAGAGCCACGGAAGAGTGATCCGTTCATCAAGAATTTACCAATCTCACGGGCGATCACCGCTTCCGATGAATAGGCCATGGTCAAATACGGGTCTTCCCAATTCCCCATCACCCCAAGGCGTTGAAATTCTTCGGATTGGACATTGACCCAATGGCTGGCAAAATCGCGGCATTCATTTCTGAACTCAACGATCGGCACATCATCTTTATTGAGCTTTTTCTTGCGATACTGTTCTTCGATTTTCCATTCAATCGGCAGGCCATGACAATCCCAGCCCGGGACATAATTGGCATCTTTACCGATAGAGGATTGAAACCGGTTGATCAGGTCTTTCAGAATTTTATTCAGCGCGTGGCCAATATGCAGATTGCCATTGGCATAGGGCGGGCCATCATGAAGGATGAATTTTTCATGGCCTTTCCTGCGGGCGCGCAATTCTTCAAAGAAATTCATCTCATCCCACATGGCTTGGATTTCAGGCTCTTTCTTCGGCAAGCCTGCGCGCATGGGGAAATCTGTTTTGGGAAGGAAAACAGTTTTTTTCAAATCTTTTGACATCGGTCAGGTTAATCCTTGGTTAGTCCTATGATCTGCGATCAAGATTATGTGTAGTCATCATTCATCATGAAGGGTTTATCAGCCCTTTGTTGTTCTGAAGAAATTGCCGTGCTGTTTCCGCATCAAGGGCAATTTGATTTTTCAATTGATCAAAATTTTCAAACGCACGTTCCGCTCTAATGTGATCAAGCAGGAAGATATTCACCCGCTGGCCATATAAATCACCATCATAGTCAAAAACATGGACTTCCAGCAAGACACCACGATCAATCGCGGTGGGGCGCACGCCGATATTGGCAACGCCGCCCATGATCGGGGCATCAGGTTGATCCGCAAAACACGCCGCAACGGTATAGACCCCAAAGGCTGGTTTTGTCATCTCCGGCAAGGTGATATTGGCGGTGGGGAAGCCAATGGTACGCCCCCGCTGATCGCCTTTAATCACGTCACCGCTGATCGTGTAAGGCCGCCCCAATAAAGATGCCGCCGTGGTAACATCCCCTGTTTTAATCAAGTCGCGGATGCGGGTTGATGAAATCACCACATCGCTATCTTCCTTTAGGGCAACGGCATGGGTGGTGATGCCATAATCTTGACCAAGGGTTTGGATCAAATCCATCCCCCCTGAACGGTTGTTGCCAAAGCCAAAATCTTCACCGGCATAAAGCGATTGAACCCCAAGCGATGGCAGGACTTTAGTGACAAAATCTTCGGCGCTGGTCTGGCGCATGGCATCATCAAATTTTAGGCGCAAAATCACCTTCACCCCTAACGCCGCCATGAACGCCGATTTATCCTGATCATCGCTTAAGGCAAAGCCATCAGCGTCAGGATTGAAAAACCGTTTTGGATGCGGCGAGAACGTAATCACCGCCGGGGTTTTGCCATCCGCCACCGCCGCTTGAATCAAATATTGATGACCAAGATGCACGCCGTCAAAATTGCCAATCGCCGCCGCTAAACCTTGCGGGAAATCAAGCGGCGCGTCACCGATTGACCAATCAATGACCTTAACATCTTCAGGCAATTTCATCTGTGGGTAATGCATCGGTGACATCAGCAGGTTAACAATAAAAACTCAAGCCGTTGATGTAGCAAAATTACACCCGCCTTTCCATTATAATTTAAAGCCGTCTTGAAAGCCTATATTCAATAGATTTCATATGCTTGAACATTGAAGGGAGGTCTGACAATATATTGAGGTAGTTTGAGTTTCCCAAAAGTGAGCCCGTTATGGACGTAACGCAATGGACTGATATTTTCCATAATATGGATTTTTCAATTTTGCTTGATGGTTTGGCCAATGGCATTGCGGCTTTGGTCATCATTTGCATCGGTATTTTTATCAGCCGGCGGATCAACAAAGCCCTGCGGAAATATCTGGCGCGGATCAAAGGGTTTGATGACACGTTAATCCCGCTGGCGGCATCCATTGTCCGCTATATGATCTTGATCGTCACCTTGGTGGCGGCTTTGGGCAGTTTTGGCATCCAGACCACGTCCATTATCGCGGTTTTAGGCGCGGCAGGGCTGGCGATTGGTCTTGCTTTGCAAGGCACGTTATCGAATGTCGCGGCGGGGGTGATGCTGTTGTTCCTGCGGCCTTTTCAGGTTGGTGATTGGATTGATACTGGCGAAAATTCAGGCACGGTCGAAGAAATTGGCCTGTTCACCACCATCATCACGACATTTGATAATGTTTTTATCTCCATCCCAAATTCGCAAATTTGGGGCGGGCGCGTGGTTAATCATTCCAAAAATGACACCCGCCGCATGGATATTGATATTGGCATCGCCTATGCCACTGACCTTGACCATGCTGAGGCTACATTATTGAAATTGGCCGAAGATGAGCGTGTTCTGGCGGAACCCGCCGCGCAATTTTTGGTGGTCAGTTATGATGACAGCGCGATCACGGTTCGGCTCAGGCTCTATGCCAATAATGATGTGTATTGGCCGCTCTATTGGCAGATGATGCGGCAGGTCAAACCCGCCCTTGATGCCGCGAATATTGAAATTCCTTTCCCGCAACGGGAATACAAATTGCTCGACTGATGGTGATATGACCTCCTCTCCCCACCTTATTTCCCGTGATAATCTGGCCAAAGGCATGATCCAGCAAATGGTGGTTGATCGTGATGGTCAGGGGGCTGATATTCTCAGCGAGGAGGAATTGCTGGCCTCTCGCCGAAGCCTGATCCCTGATGATTATGAAGGTGAGGTCTGGTTATTCGGATATGGCTCACTGATTTGGAATCCGGTTTTGGAAATCGCGGAACGGCGGATTGGCCGCATTTATGGTTATCACCGCCGCTATTGCCTGTTGACCAAAATCGGGCGCGGCACGCCTGATAACCCCGGGCTGATCTTGGGGCTTGATCATGGCGGGTCATGCGTGGGGCAAGCGCTGAAGATTTGCCATAAGGCCAATCTGGCGGATGAGCTTGACCTGCTCTGGAAGCGGGAGATGCTGAACCGTTCTTACCTGCCGAAAAAGGTGCTGATGCATGGTGAAGATGGCCGTAAAATTGAAGCCATCACTTTTGTCATGAACCACCAAAGCCCCAGCTATGTTTGTGATCTCAGCCTTGATGAAAAAGCCCGAATCATCGCCAAAGCCGAAGGATTTATCGGCACGTCCTATGATTATCTTGATCTGACCTTAAACAGCCTCAATGAATTGGGAATCAAAGATCAATATCTGAATAAGATTATGAAAAAAATCGTACAACTGAGCGATAAATCAGCCGATTAAAATCAAATGGCCTTAAATTCCCGCGTGAAGTTAAAAAATATACTGGTCAAATGTGATATTTTCGCTTAGGTTCACCCCCGCAAGCCAGATGATGATTTGCATCAGGCCTTGCTAAGCGAGTGTGGCGGAATGGTAGACGCAGTGGATTCAAAATCCACCGGTGGCAACACCTTGAGAGTTCGAGTCTCTCCACTCGCACCATTTCCTTTATATGTCCCATCCCACATATTCACGCCCATATTTACACCACGATTGTGATTTATCACCGCAAGTGGATTTTACTCCTTGCCTATTCGTGGTATTGAAATCAAATCCAGATTATGGAGTTTGTTTTGTCATCTGCTGTCCCGTCATCAAGCTTATATGACCGCATCATCAACGCCATCCCCATGCTTGCCCGATTGCAAGATTGGGTGATTGACCTTGGGCAACGCAAATCGGTGATGGCGTGGCTTTATGGGCTGACGTTTTTGGAATCGATCATCTTCCCTTTGCCGATTGACCCGCTTTATGCAGGCGTGGTCATGGCACGGCCAAAACAATATATCCGCCTTGCGATCATCATTGGCGTCATCTCAACCTTGGGCGGGGTCACCGGTTGGGCGATTGGCCATTTCATTGGTGACGCGGTTCGGTCATGGGGATGGATTGGCAATGATGGAAAATTTGCCGCCGTCGCCGCGGGCATCACCGCCCATGGATGGCTGTTTGTATTAATCGGGGCGTTCACGCCTTTGCCTTATAAGGTCATGGCGGTGTCATCAGGGTTTTTAGGCATAGGGGTGATCCCCATGGCGCTCGCCTCATTGGTGGGGCGCACCGCAAGGTTTATGTTGGTGGGGGCGATTGTTCGGCACCGCAGTGACAATAAAAAAGCCGCTTTCTTCAGCTTTATTCTGATCGGGCTTGTGGTTGTGTTCTGGGGGGTTGCGCATTGATCCCATGGATCACAACAATCACCCCCCTTACCATGATCAAATTATTAGGTCTTGGGTCAGGCTTCATGCTGGGGATGGCTTATTTCTTTGAATACGGCATGGGGCTTGCGCCTTGCACCATGTGTTATTGGCAGCGCGTCCCCCATGGCATTGTTATCGCCCTTGGGGTCTTGGCGGTGATGCCGTTTTTGGCGCAATCATCTTTATTCATCCGATTGATGCTAACCCTTGGCATCATCAGCCTGCTGGCCGGGGCAGGCATCGCCGCTTGGCACAGCGGGGTTGAATTAAAAATCTTGCCTGGCCCCACGGCTTGCAGTGGCGGGGTTGCCCTTGATGGATCGCCCGCCGCCCTGTTGGATCAATTGCTCGCCACGCCGGTTGTCAGGTGCGACGAGGTGCCATGGTCTCTTTTCGGCTTGTCGATGGCAAATTGGAACATGATCATTACAGCCGGAATGGCTATACTGGCCGGGGGCGTGCTCTGGCGTTCAATAAAATCAAGATCAACGTAACCGTGATGAGGTCTCAGATGACTGTTAAAGACCAAAATATTGATCGTTTCCTTCGTGTTGACCATGCCGGGGAATTAGGCGCGAAACGTATTTACGAAGGCCAGATCGCGGTTCTGAAAAACCATCCTGTTGCTGAAGAAATTCAGCATATGAAAGACCAAGAACAGGAACATCTCGATACATTTGAAAACCTGCTCAACGATTATCAAGTCCGGCCATCGGTGATGACGCCGTTTTGGAATGTCG
Organism: uncultured Alphaproteobacteria bacterium; assembly: GCA_937952245.1. Classification (GTDB taxonomy): domain Bacteria; phylum Pseudomonadota; class Alphaproteobacteria; order Puniceispirillales; family UBA1172; genus JAGWAQ01. Next base: position 12,598 of record CALFYS010000019.1, read on the forward strand.
CGGGATTTGCGCTAGGGGCTGTCACCGCCGCCATGGGGCCAAAAGCCGCCATGGCCTGCACCATCGCGGTCGAAGAAGTGATCGGTGAACATTACAATGACCAAGCCTCCACCCTTGATGATGATGAGGCTGAATTGCGCGCCACGCTTCTGAAATTCCGTGATGAAGAACTGGAACACCGTGATACCGCGGTTGACCATGATGGCGAACAAGCGGTGGGGTATCCGGTGATGCGCCAGATTATTCAGGTGGGGTGCCGTACCGCCATCAAATTGGCTGAACGCTATTAATTTAACCGAAGATCACGGGGCAGGATAATATCACCTGTGGGCGCGGCGTCTGATGACGCGTCATGTTCCAATTCCGTATCCCAATAGAGATAATCGCGCCATGAATGATGCAAATGGTTCGGCGGGAAACGGCGGCCATTTTCTTGCAATTGCCAGGTGTTGGGCTGGGCGGGTTTCACCCTTGGGATCATGCCGCAATCTTTCGGCAATTTATTGGCCTTCAACAAATTACACCGCCCGCAAGCCGCCACCACATTTTCCCAAGTTGTCCGCCCACCTTTTGAGCGTGGAATCACATGGTCAAACGTCAGGTCTTGGGCTTGAAACTCTTGGCTGCAATATTGGCAACAGAACCGATCCCGCAAGAAAACATTAAAACGGGTAAACGCCGGATTAGGGCTTTGCTGAACATAATCTTTCAGGGCAATGACGCTGGGCAAGCGCATCGACATGCTGGGCGAATGAATATAGCTGTCATATTCCGAAATAATCGTCACCCGATCCAACACAACAGCTTTGATCGTGTCCTGCCAAGACCACAGCGATAGCGGGAAATAACTTAAAGGGCGGAAATCAGCATTTAAGGCAAGAGCAGGGGCAAGGTTTTCACCGAAGCGGTTTTCATCGCCGCTGATGAGCCTGCCGCCATCCATTATTTGATGCCTTTTATTTTCATGCTTTTTGTTATCATGATTAAACTAAAACATGATTTTTAACCGGGGGCAACCCCCAAGCCTTTGGCAAAACCACAATATCTTGTGTTTGTCACAAAAGTTTAATCAAAAACTTGGGGATGGGTTAAACCCGCCTTACCGTTGCGCGGTGATGAATTCGATCGCCCGTCCGAAACCTTCAGGGTCAATACCATGGCCCACGCCATCGCGCGCCATGCTTTCAACCGCCACTTCATTGCCGCCCAGCACTGCCTCAGCGATGGCGAGCGCTTGAAATGGCACGACTTGATCATCACGGCCATGCACCAACAACACCGGAGGGCGTGACGTGATTTGATCCGCCAAGCGATCCGGCGCAAGAAGCGCGCCCGAAAAACTCATCACCCCGCCAAGCGCCCCATCAAGCCGCATCCCTGTATGCAGAGCCATCATCCCGCCTTGGGAAAAGCCAAAAAGGAAAATCTGGTTTAAACTCAGCCCTGTGCTGGTCATGATTTCAGCGATCAGGTTTTTCAGCCCCGGCATGGCCAGGTCAGGCCCGTTATCAATCGATTGCTGGTCACCATCCAGCGGAAACCACTGCCGTCCCATGGGATTGGCGGAACAAGGTTCAGGCCCATCAGGGGCATAAAAAATGGCTTTCGGAAACGACGCCGCCATGACTTGCGACAAATCCATTAAATCAGCCCCATCGGCGCCCCAACCGTGGATAAACACCACCGCCAGTTCAGGCGTATCCCCATCTTCGGGTTGCCGCGTCAATGTTGAAAGACCCGCAAGCGTTTGGCGAATAATGGTGGCCATACTCTCCCCCTAAGATAATCCATGGTGTTTGCAATGATGTTTGCAATTAGCGATTATCTTATGGCGGGTGAAAACTTTGCACCAGAAAAAACTGCACGCCGTGATGGTGATGCCGTTGCGAGGATGCTATTCTTAAGCCATGTCAAAACCCGTTGTCACCAGATTCGCACCAAGCCCCACAGGACGGCTCCATCTTGGGCATATCTTCTCCGCAAGATTTGCCCGCGATATGGCCGATGCCGAAAATGGGGAGATGCGCCTTCGGATCGAAGATATTGACCACACAAGATGCCGCCCTGAATTTTACGCCGCCATAGAAGAAGACCTCAACTTTATGGGGATTGCCTATGATGGCGCGGTGATGGTGCAATCGGATCGCATGGCAATTTATCAATCGCATTTAGAACAGCTGAAAGACAAAGGCTGGATTTACCCCTGCCATTTAACCCGCCGTGAATTGGACGAACTGCTTTCAGCCCCCCATGGTGAGCATGAACGGGCTCAAGTGATCGCCAATACCGATCAATTAATCTCAAAAGATGATCAGGCGGAACGCGAATCCAAAGGCCAATTGCCGGCGTGGCGGCTCAGAATGGAAGCCATCCGCCCTTTGGTGAAAAATCTGGATTACCATGACCACGGCTTGCCGCCTCAATACATTAACCTTGACCAATTGGGAGATGAGGTCATTGCCCGCAAAGATATTGGCACCAGCTACCATCTCAGCGTGGTGATTGATGATGCGGAAACCGGCGTCACCCATGTTACCCGAGGGGCGGATTTAAGGGCGCAAACCCCGCTTCACCGGATCTTGCAAGTGTTGATGGACTGCCCTGAAACCATATGGGCGCATCACCCGTTAATCGGCGATGAAAACGGCAAGCGGCTGGCGAAACGCGCCGATGCCCAAAGCATCCACACCCTTCGTGAACAAGGCTTGGACAGGGACGGAATTATCGCCGCCATGAGCCGTCTTCCCCTGATCAAACATTAAGGTTTTGCCCCAAATTAAGGGGGCGTTAATAGGGTAAGTAAGAGCGCTCAAAACAAAAAAACAGGGGCGTGAAATCCTGCGTCACCCTGCCACATTTTTTAGCCTATTTTTTTAGGTCAGCGATGTTGACTTAAGAAGAAAAAGGGAGCATTAAGTCCACGTCGCATCCAAGTGATGCGCATTTCCTCCCTAAACTCGGTCGCGGTACGCCGCGACCTTTTTTTTGCCTTGATTTTCATGCTAATCTCTTGGTCTCAACCTTGAATTTGAATATGATAGACATTCAGCTCTTTAGGGTTCTTGAAATGACCACAACACAAGAAGTTAAACCGTTGATTGACCCTTATGGGCGCGCCATTGAATACCTGCGGGTTTCGGTGACGGATCGCTGTGATTTTCGCTGTGTGTATTGCATGGCGGAAAACATGACCTTTCTGCCAAAAGCTGATTTGTTATCGCTTGAAGAATTAGAGACGGTCTGCCGCCGTTTCATGGCGGTCGGCACGCGCAAGATCAGGCTGACCGGCGGTGAGCCTTTGGTGCGCCGCAACATCATGCATTTGATTGATAATCTAGGCGCGGAAGTTGGCCGCGGCAATCTGGATGAGATCACCGTCACCACCAATGGCAGCCAATTGCATAAAATGGCGGATGACCTTTATCGCGCAGGCATGCGGCGGGTGAATATTTCCATCGATACGCTTGACGCGGATAAATTCAAGCAGATCACCCGCTGGGGCGATTTGAATAAAGTCATGGATGGGATTGACGCGGCGCGATCAGCGGGGCTGGCCATCAAGCTAAACGCCGTTGCCTTAAAAGGGTTTAATGACGATGAGCTGGGCGACATGGTCGCTTGGTGCGGTGAGATGGGCGTTGATATGACGATTATTGAAGTCATGCCCATGGGTGATATTGGCTCTGAAAATCGAGTTGACCAATATTTGCCTGTGTCCTTGGTGCGCGCCAATTTAGCCAAACGCTTTACTTTGACGGATTTGGATTATCGTTCAGGCGGCCCCGCCCGCTATGTTGAGGTCAAAGAAACGGGGCGCAAATTGGGCTTTATCACCCCGTTGAGCCATAATTTCTGTGAAAGCTGCAACCGCGTTCGCCTGACCTGTACGGGGATGCTTTATATGTGTTTGGGTCAGGATGATAGCGCTGATCTTTCCGCCGCCCTCCGCCAGCATGGTGTTGAAGGGCTGGATGCCGCCATTGTTGAGGCCATCGGCCGGAAACCAAAAGGCCATGATTTTATCATTGATCGCCGTCATTCCGCCCCCGCTGTCTCACGTCATATGAGCGTCACCGGTGGGTAAATTAGCGGCTAATTTTAGCGGCTGATTAACTGGCCTTTTCCCGGCGTTCGCTGATCACCATCAAGGCGATTAAACTGGCGATGATGATCACTGGCACCCATGTCAGTTTCGCCATGTTTTGCCACCCCACCAAGTAATGCAACGCCCCCGCCGAAAGGGAGGCCACTGAAATCAACACCGTGATGATAAAATCAGCAACGCCTTGAACCTTTGGGCGTTCTTGCGGCGTGGCGATGGCGGCGATAATCGACGAGCCGCCAACATAAAGCGTATTCCAACCGCCGCCAATCAACGCCAGCACAAAGAAATAATGCCAGAACGTCACGCCATTAAGCGCGGTTACGGAAGCCAGAAGATAAAGCAGCAATCCCGTGACCATGACCCGTTCAACACCAAAACGCTTAATCAAGGAACCGGTGAAAAATGATGGGGCAAACATCGCCACAACGTGCCATTGGATGACCATCGCGTTGGCTTCATCGCCCAATTTGCTGACGCTGACAATTTGCAAGGGCGCGGCGGTCATCATGAAGGTCATCACCGCGTAGCCTAAACCTGCCGCGATAATGCCGGTGATAAATCGCGGCATTTTCACGAAGGTTTTTAGCGACCGTCCCGAATGCTGGACAGGTTCAGGCTTGGGGATATTGATTTGCGCGATCACCAAACCAAGGATCAATTGCAATCCAGCGGCGGCAAAAAAGCACCCGGCGTAAATCACCTCCGGATAAAGCGTCAGCGATGAGGTGGCGATGGTGCTGCCTAAAAACGCCGCCATCAACCCGCCAGCCAGCACCAGCGATACCACCACCGATTTCTGATCATCGCCGACATTATCCGCCGCCGCGTATCGATAAAACTGGCCAATACCGTGGGAAATCCCCACCAATAGCGCCGCGCCAATAAAGAAAATGAAATTGCCATGGATAAGGGCAAACCCCTGCCCCAGCATCCCCAATGTTGTCATGACAATGCCAAAGAGAAAAACAGGACGGCGACCAAAGCGCCCCATGGCCAAAGACGCGGGCAAGGTTGTCAGCATAGATGAGACAAATTGCAACGACAAAGGCAAGGTCGCCAGCCATGGTTCAGGGGCGATCATCAACCCCGCCAGACCAACAACGATAATATTGACATTGAGCGTGGTCATGCCAAGCCCCTGCGCCAACACAAGCAGCCAGACATTGCGGGGAATAGATGCGATGAATGTGATCATTTTAGACTTTCTTCGCCACAGGTGAAACGACGGTTATCAATCGTTTCATCCGCGGATTCAGGTGAGGGTTACCATTCACCTGTATTGCCCATGGAGGCCCATGGTTCTTGTGGTGATTGCGCTTCGCCTTTTTGGAGAAGCTCAACCGAAATGCCATCGGGCGAGCGGACAAAAGCCATACGCCCATCCCGTGGCGGTCGATTGATGGTCACGCCGCCATCTTGCAAGCGCTGGCAATGGCCGTAAATATCATCAACCTCATAGGCGAGATGCCCAAAATTGCGCCCACCTGTGTAGGTTTCATCGGAATCCCAATTATAGGTCAGCTCCAACGCTGGCGCGCGCCCCGCCGCAAAAGACTCAGCGTCTTCAGGGGCAACAAGAAAGATCAATGTAAACTTGCCTTCGGGGTAATCTTTTCGCGTGGCTTCTTCCAGCCCCATCAATTCACACCAGAAATGGAGTGACGCCTCAATATCCGTGACGCGAACCATGGTATGCAGATATTTCATTGATCTTATCTCCTTTGAATTCACTCTATCTTAGTCCATAGATCTAATCCAGTGCTGTTATTGATGCTTGCGCCGTTTGGCAATTTTAGGTCAAATAGCCCATCTTGCAGTCAAGACATGAATTGAGGGTCTTATGTCACCAGAATTTCAATCTGCCCAGCGGATCAGTGATGTTACTATTTCCGATATTGTGATCATGTCGGAAGCCGCCCGCGCCCGCCGTGCTGAAGGCCATCATGTCATCAGCCTCGGGATTGGTGAGCCTGATTTCAACACCCCTCAACACGTCAATGAAGCGGCGATCAATGCCATCAATAACCATGACACGCAATACCCGCCTATCGCGGGCAAGCCCGCGTTAAAAGCCGCGGTCGCCGCGCTTTATGACACGGCCTCCCCTGATCAGGTTCTTGTATCATCAGGGTCTAAATACACCATCCTCAATGGCTTTCTTGCCAGTTTAAACGATGGCGATGAAGTGGTGGTGCCCGCGCCGTTTTGGACAAGCTATGCGGATATTATCCGGCTTTGCGGCGCTAAAGTGGTGATTGTGCCAACCCATGCTGAAGATGGCTTTCAATTGGATGCCAATGCCTTGAGGGCGGCCATGACCCCGAAAACACGCTGGCTATTGATCAATTCCCCCAGCAACCCCACCGGCGCGGTGATGGGGGCGGATAAGCTGAAAGAAATTGGTGATGTGCTGGCTGATTTCCCCCGCTGTTGGTTGATGAGCGATGAGATTTATCAGCACCTGACCTATGGGATTGATTTTGCTTCGGCTTGGGATGTGCTGCCCCAATTGCGCGATAAAATGTTGATCACCAATGGCGTGTCCAAAGCCTATGCCATGACCGGATGGCGGGTTGGGTTTGGCATTGGCCCTCAGAATTTGATCAAAGCCATGACAACGGTGCAAGCCCAAGGCACATCCGGCACGTGTTCGATCGCGCAAGCCGCCGCCCTTGCCGCTTTGACCGGCCCCCAAGATTTGCTGGAAGAACGCCGACAATCTTTCTTGATGCGGCGGGATTTGGTGCTGAACCATTTGCACGCCATGGATGGCATCACCACGCCGACCCCCGAAGGCGCGTTTTATACCTTTTCGTCATGGCAGGATTTAAAAGGCGGCATCACCCCGCAAGGTCAGGTCTTGGAGACTGATCGTGATTTCTGCCAGTATATTCTTGAGGCGGCCAATACCACGATTATCCCCGGCACAGGCTTTGCCGCCGAAGGGCATTTCCGCATTTCTTACGCGTCATCGGTGGATGATTTGAACCAAGCCTTAAGCCAAATGGCCGAGGCGGTGGCGGCGATTAAACGCCCCTAGATTGATCATCAAACAGCGCCGCCAAAAGGCTCTCGGCATCGGGATAAATTGGCGCGGGCGGGGCTGAGGGGCGGTTGATCATCAGCACCGGCAAGCCTAATTTTCGGGCGGCGATTAATTTTGCTTGGCTTGATGTCCCGCCTGAATTTTTGCAAATGATATGGCTGATTCCATGATTGGTGAAAATCTCCATTTCGGCTTCGGGCGTTTTCCCCGGCAAACCTTCGATCATCTCAACATGATCTGGCAAGCCTTCCGGCCGTGCCAATGCCCGCGCCAGAACGGAAAATTTCGGCACTGGCGGCAAAGCTTTCATGCCATCTTGCCCCGCCGCCATAAAGACCCGCGCGCCTTCTGGTATCGCCGCCATTAATCGCGGCCAATCATCAAAGCCTTGCCAATGATCATCGTCTTCCGCCTCCCATGGAGGACGCCAAAGGCTGAGCCGGCGGATGCCTGTTTGCTGACACGCCATGACCGCGTGATAAGACATTTGCGCGGCATAAGGATGGGTCGCGTCAATCAACACCGTGATGCCGTGATCGTGAATATATCGGACAAGGCCATCAACCCCGCCAAACCCGCCGATCCGAAGCGGCAGTGCCATTTTGGGCGGCTGGCTCAACACCCCGGCCAATGATAATTCGGCTTCAATATCTGGTTGTTTCGCCAAATGGTCAGCGATCAATCGGGCATCAGCCGTGCCGCCTAAGAGCAGGATTTTCTCTCTTGGTTTTTTCACGTCTTGATCAACGGCTGGCATTAAAACGACTCCGCCAATATCTGCCCATCGCGTTGGACAATCATCAGATCAAGGCTGACCGCATCCTGACGAAGAATCTGGCGGGCTTGATGAAGAGCTTCATCCGCCACCAATTGCCCTAAAATTTTGGCCTGATCCGGTTGCGCTTGCTGCAAGACATCAAGGGCTGAATTGGCTGTTGCCACTTGGTCATAATCAAATCCAGCTTTGGTTGCCAATGCCGCCAATTGCTGAAAGTCAATCTGGCTGCGGGCGGAATGAAGATCACCATGGCCTTGCGCCAATTTCACCATCTTGGCAAAACCGCCAGCGATGGTCATACGCGGCACCGGATGACGGCGCAAATATTTCAGCAAGCCGCCGATAAAATCCCCCATATCCAGAAGCGCAATTTCCGGCAATTGATAACGGTCTTGAAATGTTTTTTCAGACGTCGCCCCCGTTGACCCCGCCACGTGATCAAGGCCATTGGCGCGCGCCACATCAATCCCCCGATGAATGGAGGCGATCCAAGCCGCGCAAGAAAACGGCCGCACCACGCCGGTGGTGCCAAGGATGGAAATACCGCCCTCAATCCCCAAGCGGGGGTTCCATGTTTTTGCCGCCAATTCAGCCCCGGTCGGCACGGAAATGGTGATCTCAATATCTTTTGGCCCGCCTGTTTCTTCTGCCAGATTGGCGATGCAATCCTGCATCATCTGGCGCGGCACAGGGTTAATCGCGGGCTCGCCTACCGCGATGGGCAAGCCTGGCTTGGTGATCAAGCCAACGCCTTCGCCTCTTTTGAACGTCACGCCCGTGCCTTCAGCCCCAATGGTCAGGCTTGCTCTGATCTCAGCCCCATGGGTAACATCAGGGTCATCCCCAGCATCTTTGATCACGCCAGCGGTGGCGTGCCCCGCCGTCATTTCGGTATAAGAAAGCGATAATTCTGCTGTTTTGCCGCTTGGCGTATCAATGGTGACGGTTTGTGGAAAATCACCAGATACCAAGGCCATGTATGCTCCATAGGTGGCGGCGGTGGCACAAGTGCCGGTCGTCCATCCAAAGCGCAAATCAGTAGTAAGTGTTTTAACCATAAGGCTCCAACGGCAAAATTATTTTACGACTTCATCCAAAACAGGATCGTTTTCTTCTCACATATGAAATATAGACTATTATTTCATTAGTCATGGTATTATTGATCAGTTTAACCCGAAGCCCTAAAGGATTTCATCAAGCAAATGACAACCACGCCTGAAAATCATGCCAATGGTGTTTTGCCGCCGATGCCTGAGACCGCGTCCGGCGCATCATCTTGGCCTGTTTTTGAAGAAGGCTGGGTCTGGCTGGCGGGGGCGGGCCCGGGTGACCCGGGGTTGGTGACCTTGCATACGCTGAACGCGTTAAAGCAAGCTGATGTGATTGTTTATGACGCGCTGATTGACCCCCGCATATTGGATTGGGCAAACCCCAATGCCAGCATTGAATATGCGGGCAAACGTGGCGGCAAGCCTTCCCCTCTGCAACGCGATATTACCTTGCGGTTGATTGAACTGACGCGCCAGAACAAACGCGTCTTGCGGCTTAAAGGCGGCGATCCTTTTGTGTTTGGTCGCGGCGGTGAAGAAGCGCAAGTCTTGGTGCAAGCGGGCGTGCCCATCCGCATTATCCCGGGCATTTCCGCTGGGATCGGCGGGCTGGCCTATGCTGGTATTCCGGTTACCCACCGTGATGTCAACCAAGCGGTGACCTTTTTAACCGGGCATGATCGCACGGGCGCGGCACCAACCGCGATCAACTGGAAAGGCATTGCCGAAGGCAGTCAGGTGATTGTCATGTATATGGCGATCAAACATTTGCCGGAGATTTGCAGCAACCTGATCAACGCTGGCCGCAATCCATCTGAGGCGGTGGCGGTTGTCAGCAACGCGACATGGTCAAAAATGGATGTGCTGGAAACAACGCTGGCCAACGCCCCTAAGGATGTGACCGACCACGGGTTTGAACCGCCGGCGATTATCTGTGTTGGTGATGTTGTGCGGATGCGGCAATGCCTCGATTGGCTGGGGCAGATGAACGGCATCCCACCGCGTGATCTTGACCCGCTGGGGGTGGATGAAACCCTCACCCAATCCCAAAAGGATAGCGCCTGATGGCACCAACAGGGGTGATCATCGCGGGCCTGTCATCCTCAAGCGGGAAAACCTTGACCAGCCTTGGTCTGTTAAGAGCGCTCAAACAACACGGCCATGATGTTGCCGCCGCCAAAACAGGGCCTGATTATATCGACCCGGGGTTTCATCACGCAGCGTTAAGCCTTGACCCTGAAAGCCCCCATGCCCCCAAGACATCAACCGCTTCGGTCAATCTTGATGGCTTTGCCATGTCGCCTGAAATTCTTCGGCATTTGGCGGCGTCGCAATCTGGTGATCTGCTGATTATCGAAGGCGTGATGGGGCTTTATGATGGCGGGGCGGGGTCTGCGGTGACCTTGGCCAAGCATCTTGGCGTACCGATTATTTTGGTGATGGATTGCCGCGGGCAGGCGGAAACCAGCGCGGAAATTGCCGCGGCGTTAAAGCATCGTCTGGCGGCGGATGGCGTTGATCTGGCGGGGGTGATCCTCAATCGCGTCAGCACGGCACGCCATGGGGATGGCATCAAAGCCCATTGCCAAGAATGCGGCCTTTCTGTTTTAGGGATACTCCCCAATCAACCTGATATTGATATGCCGTCCCGCCATTTGGGCTTGGTTCAGGCGTTTGATCTGGCGGCGGCAGGACAGCTCAACACCTTGCTGGATCAAGCCGCGGCGATGATGAAAGAAGGGGTTGATCTGAATGCCGTGATCAACACAGCCCAACCTTTGAAGAAAGCCCAATCCCCAAGCGAAGCCCTGCCGCCCCCGGGGCAAAAGATTGCGGTTGCCTATGACGCGGCCTTTGGTTTTGCCTATCATCATTTGCTGGAAGGCTGGCGACGGCAAGGGGCGGAGGTGCAGCCCTTCTCTCCCCTTGCGGATGAAATGCCCATGGCGGATGCTGATTTTATTTTCCTGCCCGGGGGCTATCCGGAATTGCACCTTGAGATTTTAACTCATGCCGCAAGGTTCAAAAAAGGGATGGGGGATGCTGCCCAAAACAACACCCCGATCTATGGGGAATGCGGCGGCTATATGGTGTTGGGGCAAGGCATCACGAATCAAAAAGGGGAGACCATCCCAATGTTAGGCTTGCTTGATCTTGTGACGAGTTTTACAGCCCCGAAACGGGTTTTAGGCTATCGGCAATTCACCCAGTGCAACAACGCCCTGCCGTTTTGGCCTCAGCGTCTTTATGGTCATGAGTTCCATTTCACAACAGCAACAAAAGCCGAAGGCACCCCACTTTTTGACGCCAAGGATAAACAAGGGCAAGCCCTTGAGGCCATGGGATTGGTCAAGGGTAAGATCGCCGGATCATATGGCCATATTATCGCCGGCGGCTAAGCCCTTAAAGCGTCAAACCTAGGCTTGGCGTTCGTCTTGGTTGCCACGCTTTGTCCGCAGAACATGGACATGGTCTTTGTCATAAAGAGCGGAATCGCGGAAACCATCAACCTCTGACAAAGCCGGGCCAATAAAGATCAGCGCCGTGCGGGTGATCTTGGCCGCCATCACTTTACTGCGAATATCGCTCAACGTGCCGTGCAGAAATTCCTGATCAGGCCAGCCCACACGATAGGCGATCACCACCGGACAATCCGCCCCATAATAAGGCGTCAAGACACGTTCAATTTCGCGCAAATTCCTGACCGAAAGATGGATCGCCAAGGTGGCGCCTGTCCGCCCAAATGATTCCAAATCTTCGCCTTTGGGCATGGAAGATGATTTCATGCTGGTGCGGGTCAAAATAATCGATTGCGCGACTTCGGGGATGGTCAATTCGGTTCCCATCTCCGCCGCCGCCGCCGCGTATGCGGGCACGCCGGGGATGATTTTATAATCGATACCCATGGCTTTTAAGCGCCGGATTTGTTCAGCAATCGCGCCATATAAGGAAGGATCACCGGAATGAACCCGCGCCACATCATGGCCATTATCATGGGCGGTTTGCACCATCTCCATAATATCATCAAGCGTCATGGAGGCGGTATCAACCACATGGCCATCTTGAGGGGCGGCGGCAACCACCGCTTCCGGCACCAATGACCCCGCGTAAAGACAATATTGGCACGTTTCAATCAATGCTTTGCCTTTAACCGTAATCAAATCAGGATCACCTGGCCCTGCGCCGATAAAATAAACCGTCATGCGGATGTCTCCTTTTGATCTGAATTGGGTGCATCAAGCTTTTTAGCATAGCCCCGGGGGGTGAAGACGGAATGCCCGTTTGATTTTTTGCCG
>CALFYS010000020.1 GCA_937952245.1 uncultured Alphaproteobacteria bacterium
TTCTTGGGCGGCGATTGTCTTCAGCCCCCAATCAATCCACGGCGTTAAAAGCGCAAGGTCTTGGGCATCAACGGTTGGTCCGCCCCAAATCCGCAAGCCCGGTGGGGCATCACGATAGGCGGCAATATCAAGCGCCACGCCTTCATCTTCCAACAGCCGAACCAAGGCTTTCGCCATGCGGGATTGCGCCACATCGCTGGCGGAGGTGAACCAATCGGCGGTGATCTTGATGGTCATTGAAGTCGGCGAGATTGTCTTCGGGTTTTCTGCCAAAAACGCCAGTTCATCATGCTGATCAACCCATGTTTTGATGATGTTGAAATTATCCTGAACACGATCAAACAAAGCTTGCTTGCCGCCGATAGACTTCGCCCAATCGAGCGCGTCAATGGCATCTTCAATGCACAGCATGGACGGCGTGTTGATGGTTGAGCCTTTGAAAATGCCTTCCTGCAATTTGCCATTCTTGGTCAATTGAAAGATTTTCGGCAAAGGCCATGGCGGGGTATAGCTTTCCAGCCGTTCCACCGCTTTTGGGGACAGGACAATCACCCCATGGGCGCCTTCCCCGCCAAGGGATTTCTGCCATGAAAACGTCAGCACGTCGATTTTTTCAATCGGCATCGGCATGGCGAAAGCAGCGGAAGTGGAATCAGCGATAATCAAGCCTTCGCGATCAGGGTTAATCCAATCGCCATCAGGCACACAAACACCGGAGGCCGTGCCATTCCATGTCAGCACAACATCACGGTCATCATCAATTTGGCTGAAATCAACAATATCACCATAGGGCGCGTCAAAGACGCGGATGTCTTGAAGTGGCAATTGTTTGACCGCGTCATTCACCCATGTTTTGCCAAAGGCTTCCCATGCCAGCATATCGACCCCGCGGGCGCCCAAGAGCGACCACATGGCCATTTCAACCGCCCCTGTATCCGAAGCGGGCACAATGCCAATCCGGTAATCATCGGGCAGGCCAAGCAGCTCACGCATGGCGTCATGACAATATTGAATTTTGGAAATGCCGTCTGCGGCACGGTGGGAACGACCTACAAAAGCGTCGTTGAGACAGGAGGGAGACCAACCTGGACGCTTGCGGGTGGGGCCACTAGAAAAGTGACTGTCAGCGGGACGCTGAGACGGGCGCGAAAACGCGTGGGTATGATCAGGCTGCATGAACCTATCCTCCAGTAATGTGACCATTCGTTGGGGAATGGCGACCCAAAGACAGTAATAGTCGCCTGATCATTAAAGTCAACCGCTTTTTATCGCGGATGATTTGTTTTATGATTTCAGAAAAGGAACCACCGCTATGCCGCAACATCACCCCACCGAAGCCAAAATGCCTTTGTTCTATGACTTGGTTACCGCCGATAACGTGCCGTTAAGCCCATGGTGCTGGCACGTCAAAATGGCGCTGGCGCATAAGGGTATTGAGGTGAAAACAATCCCCCTCACCTTTACTGAAAAAGACCAAGTGATCGCCGCGGGCGGTAAGAGTTTTCCCCTTTTTATTGATGGCGATGGCACGGCGATTGACGATTCAAGGCTGATCATCACCCATTTGGAAGACCGCCAGCCTGAACCCACATTATTCCCCGATGGCGAAGCGGGGGTGGCGAGTTTTAATTTCATCCACCGTTATTGTCAGGTGATTTTATTCCCCACGATCATCCCCATGATTATGGTTGATATTCCGAAAGTCTTAACGCCCCAAGACCAAGAATATTTCGTCACTTCCCGCGAAAAACGATTTGGCATGAGCCTTGAGGCGTTCTGCCGCAACCGTGATGATCTCCGCCCGCAATTAAGCACCCAATTGGACCCGTTCCGCAAAGCCATGCTGAACGGCGGTTTCATCGCCGGGTCGCGCCCCGCCATGGTCGATTATACTTTATTCGGGATCTTGCAATGGGCGCGGGTGACATCCCCCTACCCTCTTTTTGACGCGGATGATGACATCCACCGCTGGATGGAAGATATGCTGAATTTATTTGATGGGCTGGGGCGAAGCGCGGCGGCGTTTTCTGAAAGGTAAACCTTTCGGTTAAACCGCCATTTCCGTTTCAATCACTTTTGCGATATTTTCCGCCAGACTGTTCATTTGATGCTGGTCTTCGGCCTCCACCATCACCCGCAACAACGGCTCCGTGCCCGATGGCCGGATCACCACGCGCCCTGTTTTGCCCAATTCATCTTCCGCGTCACTGACCGCCGATTGCACCGGTTTGGTGTTGATCGTTTTGATCATGCGGTCACGGTCATCACCTTTGATATTGATCATCCGTTGCGGCAATGGCGTGAAACGGCGCAAGGCTTGGCTGGCGGGTTGATCCGATTGCTGCATCGCCGCCAGCATTGAGATTGCCGCCATAATCGCGTCACCTGAAGTCGCCAGATCGGTCATCAAAATATGGCCGGAAGGCTCACCCCCAAGGTTGAGTTTGCTCGCGCGCATTTTTTCCAGAATATAACGGTCGCCAACTTGTGTTCGTTCCAGCGCAAGCCCTTGATCGGTCAGCCATTGGGCAAGCCCATGGTTGGTCATCAACGTGCCGACAACCGTCCGCCCCGCCAATTTGCCGCGCTTGGACATTTCATCGGCCAGCACCGCCAGACATTGATCACCGTCAATAATCCCGCCCTGTTCATCGGCCATGATCAATCGGTCGGCATCACCATCAAGGGCAATCCCCACATCAGCGCCATGCGCCACCACCGCTTCCGCCATGGTGCCGGGGAAAACCGCCCCGCAATTCTGGTTGATATTCGTGCCATCAGGATCAACGGCAATAGGGATCACCTCAGCGCCTAATTCAAACAACACATCAGGTGCCGCCCGATACGCCGCGCCATTGGCGCAATCCACCACCACTTTCATGCCTTCAAGACGCATGGAACGCGGCACCGCAATTTTCACCGCTTCGACATAACGCCCCAAGCCATCCAGCATCCGGCGGGCGCGACCCAGTTTTTCAGGTTCCGCTAGAGGGATATGACCGCTGATAATCGTGCTGATCGCATCCTCGGCTTCATCGGGCAGTTTATAGCCATCAGGGCCGAAAAGCTTAATGCCATTGTCAAAATGCGGGTTATGGCTGGCGGAAATCATCACCCCTAAATCGGCGCGCAAGGTGCGGGTCAAATACGCCACCCCGGGGGTTGGCAATGGCCCTAGAAGGCGGGTATCCATGCCGATCGAGGCAAAGCCAGCCTGCAAGGCGGCTTCGATCATATAGCCTGAAAGGCGGGTGTCTTTGCCGATCACCACCAAAGGACGGCGATTGGTGGGGCCATCTTGCCCTGAATGTTCCGCTGTTCTTTTTTCAAGGAAATATTTACCGGCGGCCAGTGCCAATCTGATGATATTTTCCGCGGTCATGGCCCCTGTATTAATTCGAGCCCGAACACCATCAGTGCCAAAAATGCGCGCCATGAGACATCCCCATCTTAAACTTCAATTCCATCATAACCCCGAGCGGCAGTTTTTCAAAGTCTTGCCTGATAAATAAAGGATCAGGCAAAAGCCATGGTTTGAGCTTCCGCGTTCGCAAGGGCTTGATGGGTTTCAGCCACATCATGAACTCGGAAAATCTGAACCCCTTGTTGCCGTGCCATGGCGGCCAAAGCGACAGAGCCGGCCAGACGTTCTTTCGCGGGTTCACCTTTTGAAAAATGAGCGATTGTTGATTTCCGCGACACGCCCAAAACAATCGGCACGCCAAGGCCATGGAACAGGCCAATGGATTGCATAATCTGCATATTATGATGCGGGGTTTTGCCAAAACCAAACCCCGGGTCAATGGCGAGCATCCCGCGTTTTGCCCCTTCGGCCACAGCGGTATGGATACGGCCTTCCAGCCAGTCAAAAATATCAGTGGGGGCATCGTTATATTGCGGGTTTTTCTGCATATTCCCCGGCTCACCCTGCATATGCATGATCATGGCCGGAACATCTTTTTCAGCGATCAGTTCAACCGCGCCTTCAGCCCGCAACCCGCCCACATCATTGATGATTTGCGCACCATGGCCGAGGGCTTCGGTCATCACCTTTGTGTGCCGTGTATCGGCGGAAACAAGATGCCCCGCGGCGGATAAGGTTTCAATAACCGGCAGGATGCGGCGGCATTCTTCATCATGGCTGACGGGTTCAGCCCCGGGGCGGGTGGATTCGCCACCAATATCAAGAATGGCCGCGCCATCAGCGACCATTTGTTTGGCGGAAGCCAACGCTGTCTCCGCCGCCCAATGGTCACCGCCATCGGAAAAACTATCTGGCGTGGTGTTGATAATCCCCATGACATGAAACTTTGTCATATCAAGACTCGCATAAGGCTTGCGGGGGCGGGTCAAGCGATGGAGGGTTAATTTCGCGCGGGCTTCCGCCTCATCGCCAGCGGCGGCAGCCAATGCCAGCACATCATGCGCGGCGATCCGGCAGACGGTGACGCGGTCATTTATCCGATTAATGACATCAACTTGGCTGAACCCATAAGGCCCGCCCGCAAGCGGCATTTGCGCCTCATCATCAGGATTAAAGGCCGAGATGCCAACAGGTTGCAACCATGTGCGGGAAGCCCCGCCATCAGCAATATCATCGCTGAAAGGCGGGATCGGCAATGCCTTGAGCCGTTGTCTTGCCATCAGTTCGACCGAAGCCAGCGATTAAACGCTGGCATCAGGGGTTTGATCAGTGCTTGGCTTACGGACGCCGCCGGGTATCCCGGTGCGGGATTTGCCCCTTGGGGCTTCTGGCGTGTCATCTTCACCGCGGACAATCGTCCCGCCTTCGACAATGGTCTTAATTTCATCACCGGAGAGGGTTTCATATTCCAACAAAGCCTGCGCCAGCAATTCAAGCTGGTCGTTATATTTTTTCAGGATTTTTGTGGCATCCGCGTAAGCGCCATCAGCAATGGCGCGGATTTCAGCATCAATCACCGAGGCGGTTTCTTCGGACATATTCTTCTGCTGGGAAACAGACCGGCCCAAGAACACTTCCTGTTCATCGGCGGAATAAGCCAAGAAGCCCAATTTATCCGAAAGACCCCATTCGGTGACCATCCGGCGGGCGACATCAGAAACCATGCGAATATCACTGGACGCGCCGGTGGTGACTTTTTCTTCACCAAAGATCAATTCTTCGGCAATCCGGCCACCGCAAGCGACCCGCAAATCAGCAAAGAGTTTATCACGCGCCATGGATACACGATCACCTTCAGGCAAGCGCATCACCATACCAAGGGCACGCCCACGGGGGATGATGGTGGCCTTGTGGATCGGGTCTGATTCCGGCTGATGAAGCGCGACAACCGCGTGACCAGCTTCATGGTAAGCGGTCAGGCGTTTTTCTTCATCCGTCATCACCATGGAGCGGCGTTCCGCCCCCATCATGACCTTATCCTTAGCTTCTTCAAATTCAGCCATGGAAACCGTGCGGCGGTTTTTCCGCGCCGCTTGCAGCGCAGCTTCATTCACCAAATTGGCCAAATCAGCACCGGAGAAACCAGGCGTGCCTCTGGCGATGACGCGAGCATCAACATTATTCGCCAATGGCACTTTACGCATATGCACTTTCAGGATTTTCTCACGCCCCAGAACATCCGGGTTTGGCACAACAACCTGACGGTCAAAACGACCCGGGCGCAACAACGCCGGATCAAGCACGTCAGGACGGTTGGTGGCGGCGATCAAAATGACGCCTTCATTGGCTTCAAATCCATCCATTTCCACCAGCATCTGGTTGAGCGTTTGTTCACGTTCATCGTTACCGCCGCCAAGACCAGCGCCACGGTGACGGCCAACGGCGTCAATTTCATCAATGAAGATAATACATGGCGCGTTCTTTTTGCCCTGTTCAAACATATCGCGAACACGGCTGGCACCCACACCAACAAACATTTCCACAAAGTCCGAGCCAGAAATGGTGAAGAACGGTACATTCGCTTCACCCGCGATGGCACGCGCCAACAGCGTTTTACCTGTTCCGGGAGGGCCCACCAACAGCACACCTTTTGGAATTTTACCGCCAAGCCGCTGAAAACGTGATGGATCACGAAGGAATTCCACCACTTCTTCCAATTCGGTTTTGGCTTCATCAATACCGGCGACATCTTCAAAAGTGACGCGGCCATGATGTTCGGTCAAAAGTTTCGCCCGTGATTTGCCGAAACCCATCGCGCCGTTTCTGCCGCCGCCTTGCATCTGGCGCATGAAGAAAATCCACACACCGATAAAGAGCAACATAGGGAACCAGCCCAAGAGAACAGAGAACAGCCCCGGGGAATTGCTTTCATCAGGGCGCGCGACAATGCGGACGTTATTTTCACGCAGAACAGAAACAACATCGGTGCCTTCAGGCATATAAGACGTGACCGGAATATTGTTTTGAGTCACGCCATAAAGGTTGCTGCCTTCGATGGTGACTTCGCGCATATCGCCCGCTTCGACCTGGGCAACAAAATCAGAATAAGCCACTTTTGATGATGGAGACGAGGTGTTGTTGTTCTGGAACATATTGAACAACGCCAACAGCACCACACCAATGACCATCCAAATAATGAGATTTCTTGCCATGTTATTCATGGGTTCTGCCTTTCGCCTGCATAGCGGGTGACACCATCACGTTTTGTCACCCCAAAATTACACCGTCTGATGATTACGTCTCATAATATCCAGAAAAACGCATCCAAGCCTGATTGGCATTCATGGCACGTTCATCTTTATTCATCTCAACCTTACTAACATGGGGGATCATCGCCCCATCTTCAAGGGCTAAGAGGTGATCTTGTGGATGATTATTGAGGGTTTTTGTCGCATATCGCACCACAGGAAGACGCCAAAAACTCCGCGCTGGGGCATCCTGCCATAAAGCCCGCCATTGGGATAAGAGGTGATCAGCATCTTGGCCTTTCGTCAGCATCTGCTTTTTGGCATTGGCAAAACCGCGCTCACCCAAAGGTTCAAGCCTGCTGTCTTGCGGCAAATACACCTGCCAGCGGCCATCAATAATATGATACCCTTTTGAATAAACCTTGGCTTGCCATGGGCGTTCCGCTTCGGGATAAACCCAAATGAACATCCGGCCATGGCCGCTCTTTTTAGGGGTCAGCTCAACCCCGCCAAGGGTTCGGCCTTTCGACGGCAAATCACAAACCCAATCGTGCAATCGCGCCAGCGATTCTTGTGACGGCGGATAGGCGGTGCCTGAAACCTGCCCCAAGATATGCGCCAGCACCAAACGCTGGGCTAAATCAGGCAAGCTTTGCCATTCGGTATGGTCAATCCACCCCTGCCCCCATGGGGAAAGATTAAAAACTTTGCCTTTGAGCCTGCGGATTTCACCGGACATCACTTGATCCAACGCTGAAAACGCCCCCGCCATCCGCTTGAGGTTTTGCACAGAAAAGCCAAGATCATCATAATCAGCCTGCGCTTGCCGCCAACGCACCCGTTCAAACACAGGGTTATCATTAGAAGGGTCTTCAACAAAGGCGATCCCCTCATTCACCGCGTAATCCCGCAAGACCTGTTTGGAAAGCCCCAAAAATGGCCGCAACAATGTGATGCCATGGCGTTCAGATTGATGCCTCATCCCCCTTAAACCTTTGATGCCGGAGCCTTTGGCAAGGCGCATCAATAGAGTTTCGGCTTGGTCTTCCGCGTGATGGGCCGTCACAATCACCGCTTGGTCACGGCAAGCCTCGCGCCATAGGGCACGATAGCGTTGTTCCCGCGCCCATTCTTGAACCCCTTTTTGGGGGGCAGGCCCTGTCAGGCGTTCAACGCGGTTGGGGATGTTGAGCGCGGTCAAGCGTTCGGCGGTCAATGCCGCCTCTTGTGCGGATTCTGGCCTGATGCCATGATCAATGATTAACGCCCTTAACGATTTGGTATGACCAGAGGGGGAATGGTGAGACGATTGCGTCCAAAATTGGTGCAGAATATGCGCCATGGCCATGCTATCCACACCGCCGGACACGGCCAAAACAACAGGGTGATCGTGAGGGTTCATCCCTTGACTTGCGCAAAAATCATGCCACGAAGATTGAGATTTCACATCATCTGAAACGTCACATCGAGGCATGATCACAAGCCATCCTAAGGGTTAGATTAGCCCCCACATTGGGATTTTTGCTTCAGCCCATCAAGTCGGGTGAAGAAATTATCGGTGGGGTCTTCAATCAAGCTTGGCAGAGAGGCGAGAAGATCGCAAATCTCTTCCGCGGGCGCGAAATAGGAAATGGATTCGGCAATCCAAAGCGTTGTTTTTTCACGCCGAGCATCGGTTGGCCATGTTGTGTTAAACTCGGTAAAGGTCATGGCGGCCTGTTCATAAGACCCTTGCATGAACTGCACCCGCCCCAACCAGAAGGTCGCGTCATTGGTGCGGGTATGTTCAGGGTTGGTGGTGATAAATTCAGCCAGCGCGTCTTCGGCCATCACCAAATCATTTTGCAGGGCTTTGCCTAAAGCAAAGCGATATTGTTCATCGGGTGAAACATCAGGCAGAACAGAAGCTTTGACAGCGGTTTCGGTCGGCTCATCTTCACTGACAACGGTTTCAGCGGTATCATCACCAGCGGTTGCGGTTTGCCCCGCCGCATCGCCAGAGCCATTGTCACTGCTTGTTTCCGCAAGATTGGCATCTTCCGGGTTCGGCAGGTTGTTAATCTCTTCGTTCAGGCTATCGGCGCCCATTGTCCAGACGGTTTCATTGTTTTCATTGACGCTCAACCCCGCCTGCGGCACGTCACCCGCGCCAATACCCGATGGTGATGTCGGTTGCTGCAACTGACCCAAACCGCCTTCAATGCCCATCCGCATCAGGCTATCGAGCCGTTTTTCCATCCGGAGCAAGCGAAATTCATTATCACTGGCCACCTCAAGCGTGCGTTCAATCCGATTGTTGAGCGAACCCAACCGGTCGATGATTTTATCCATCCGGTTTTTCAGCTCAGCAACCTCTTCGCTGTCGCCTGTGCCATCTTCAATGGCTTGCTTGAGTGACCGCAAGTCTTCTTCCACCATGCCACGAACATCTTTCAGGCTTTCTTCAAGGGCAACCAAGCGATCTTGATAAAGTTCAAACGCCGATTGGGCATTGGCTTGGCCAAAACCAGCAAAAGTGACGCCGCCAAAAGTAATGACAGAAACACAAGCCATCAGGCTAAGGGGACGGGATAATGATTTTAAAAAGGTCATGTTGATCTTACCAAAGTTATTTATTTGATTTAATTAGCCCAATAATTCGTCATAAATATGGCAAAAAAAACGCCTGATCCAAATGGTCAGGCGTTTTCGGATATTTCATCAGTGATTAGCGGATGACGCTAACAGCACGACGGTTCTTTGAATAAGCATATGGGTTAGAACCGATGAATGATGGACGCTCTTTGCCGTATGAAATTGTTTTGATCCGTGCGGCGTTTACGCCCTGTGCCACAAGGTAATCACGAGCGGCGGTTGCGCGACGCTCACCCAAGGCAAGGTTGTATTCACGTGTGCCACGTTCATCACAATGACCTTCAACAGTGATGGTCACTGAAGGGTTGCTGGCAAGGAAAGCCGCCTGTGCAGACAAGGTTGCTTTTGCTTCCGCGCTCAATGCTGAGCTGTCGTAATCGAAAAACACGCGATCACCGATAGAAGCCAGTTCTTCAGCAGGCGTAGCCGCCGCGCTTGAAGATGATGATGAGCTTGCTTCTGTGCTAGAAGACGTTGATGAAGATGAACCTGATGCACCAGCTGCATTAGCCGCATCTTTTGGTGCAGTTTCACAAGCTGCGAGAAGGCCGATGGCCGCAATAAGAACCAAGAAACGTTTCGTCATGGTTTATACTCCTTTGGAACAGCCGGTGAAACCGACATTATTAATCTCTGAAATTAATACTCTAATTTTGTCGTGAGAACAACCATTTATCACAATAAAAGTCAAGCATTACGTTGCAAAAATGACCTCAATCACTAAAAACCCAGAAATTGATGTCTTTTTAGGGCAACCGAGGTGACCATGCTGGGTCAGAAGCAAAGCTAGGCGTGACCATGCGGCGTTCATTAAAACCGGTAATATCAATCCGATAAAGGTGGCTTTCACCGCCTGAGCCATCGTCATTTGTTGGCGATTGTTTGAAATACATCAACACCCTGCCGTTGGGCGCCCATGTTGGGGCTTCCACCAAAAATCCGCGCGCCAACAAACGTTCGCCTGAACCATCGGTATTCATCACGCCGATAAAGAATTCGCCCTTATACATTTTTGTAAACGCGATAATATCGCCGCGGGGTGACCATACCGGCGTGGCGTAACGGCCTTTGCCATAACTGATGCGTTTGACATTCCTGCCATTGGCATTCATCACGTAAATCTGCTGGCTGCCGCCGCGATCAGAGTTAAAGGCGATTTGCCGACCATCAGGGGAATAAGATGGTGAGGTGTCAATCGACGGGCTTTTTGTCAATTGATTGAGCTGTTGGGTGGATAGATCCATTTCAAAAATATCGGTCAAGCCATCCTTGGCCAGCGACATGATCAGCTTTTTGCCATCAAAAGAGAACCGAGGGGCAAAGGTCATGCCCGGGAACGTGCCTAATAATTCCGAATTCCCCGTGCTGACATTCATCAAATACACATTGGGGTTATCGTTAAAATAATCGAGATAGGCAATCTCTTGGACTTGGGGCGAAAACCGCGGCGTCAACACCAAGGATGATCCATCGGTCAAATAGGTGTGGTTATGGCCATCCTGATCCATGATCGCCAAGCGTTTGACGCGGCGTTCAGGGGGGCCGCTTTCATCGACATAAACAATGCGCGTGTCAAAATAACCCGCATCCCCTGTCCAGCTTTCAAACACAAGATCAGCGATTTGATGCGAAATACGGCGCAAGCCGGCATCGGAAACTTCGCCTTCACCGGCGATAATTTCCCGTTCGGTGACCACATCCCAAAGGATGAAGACCACTTCGATCATCCCGTTATTGCTTTCTTTTGCTGAGCCAACCAAGAGAGCCTTAACGCCAAGCGGTGTCCATTCACTGAAATCAGGTTTAATTGATGGTGTCCGTGGCGGCGGGATTAAGGACGCGCTGGCTTCGGGGCGGAACATCCCCGACCCTTCCAAATCATTGCTGATAATTTCGGCGATCATCCGTCCGATTGCCCCGGGATTGCCAGTTTGGTCAGTGAAATCCGCAATGGCGATGGGGGTGGGTTCGACCGTCCCTTCGGTGATGGTGATCCGTTCCGTCTGGGCAGAACTTGGCAGAACAACGCCAATATTGATCAAAACAGCAATCAGAAATGTAAAAACGCGGGGAAATATAGTCATCATCATCAAGCCATTTTCTTGTCGTTACTCTCAAATCACCAGCGTTTCAAATCATCGGGGGTTGAACGCACTGGATCAAATCAAAATTAATTTCTCGTTATAAAACGCGGATCAAAGGCAAATTGCAACTCTTTCCATACTTCATACTGGTCAAGCGGCAAGGGCAAGGGGCTGCAATCAAAGATTGCCCGTTGCGCCGCCCGTGCCGCGGCTTTGAATGTTGCGTCTGATTGAACCCTCGTTTTGTCTTCAATTTCAACATCCTTAACCTCAGCACGCTTATCTAAGCGCACAATTATGTCAACAATAAGAGTATCAGCCCCAGCCGCCCCGGGGGGTGGAGTCCAGCAAACCGCCAGATGGCTGCGCAAGCGATCACGGTCAGAAATGCCCAGTTTGCCTGATTTTTTGCGCGGCGTGTTCAACGCCTGGCCAATCAAATCAGCCATTTTTTCTTCGGTTTCCTGACGTTCGGCTTGATCCGCTTCGTCTTTCTTCTTTTGCTGTTGTTCCAGCAATTTTGTCAATTTTGCTTCCGCTTCTTTTTTCTTACGGTCTTCTTCTTCTTTTTGCTTCCGCAAGGTTTTCTGGCGTTCGGTCAGGTCTTTCAATTTACTGGTCAATTGCGCCTGCTGTTCCTGCCGCTTTTTATATTCCGGTGATTTCTGAATAGGGCGCTTGGGCGGGGCTGCCACCGGTTTTGGCGGTGTCTTTTTCGCTTTTGGCTTTGGCGCTTTTTCAGGTTTCGGTTCTGGCACGGGCACAGGCACAGCCTCCGCCACTTCTTCGGCAACAGAAGGTTGAGGTTCAGGTTCAGGTTGCGGCGCGGGTGGCGGTGGTGGTGGAGGCGGCGGCGGGGGGGCTTTATCTTCGGCAACAGGTTTCGGTTGTGGTTTCGGCTCAGACTTGCCCTCAACCCCTTCATCGAGATTGGTTTCAGGGACAGTGTTGACAATTTCCACCGTCAAGATCGGCTGTTCAGGGGCAATATCGCGCGACAAGAACGGCATGGTCACGACAAATCCTGCCACAACCAGCACGTGAAAGATCAGCGATTTTGCCACTGCCGACAGACGAACCATAACTTACTTTTCTTCTGGTAATTTGGTGATCAAAGCGACACGACTGAAGCCCGCTTCCTGCACCCGCCCCATGATGGCCATGACCTCACCATAGGGGACGTCTTTATCACCACGGACAAAAATACGGGTATCAGGCTTGGCGCGCGCCACAGCCTCCAGCCTTGGGATCAATTCATCATTGCCAATTTCGCGATTCTGCAACGCCAATTGGCCATCTTTTTTGATGGAAATCACCATAGGGGTTTGATCATCAGAAATTTGCGAAGCCTTGGTTTTAGGCAGATCAACCGGCACACCAACCGTCAATAACGGCGCGGTGACCATAAAGACGATCAGCAACACCAGCATAACATCAACAAATGGCGTGACGTTAATCTCACCCATTGGCCTTAATTTGCGGCGACCACGGCGCGGTCCGGACGGTCCTAATTGCGCACCCATCGGCTTACCTTTCGTCCAACTGGCGGCTTAGGATGGTTGAAAACTCACCGCTGAATGTTTCCAGCCGTGATGCCAGTGTTTCAATCTGGCTGGAAAAACGGTTATAGGCCACCACCGCAGGGATCGCCGCCGCCAAACCAAGGGCGGTGGCAAACAGCGCTTCCGCAATCCCCGGGGCAACAACCGCCAGCGAAGTGTTCTTGGATTGAGCGATGGATTGGAAGGAATTCATAATCCCCCAGACCGTACCAAACAGCCCCACAAATGGCGCGACCGACCCCACAGAGGCCAAGAATGTCATGCCTTTTTCCATGATGGAAATCTCTTTGGAGATTGTCACCGCCATGGTGCGGTCAATCCGCTGGCCAATCGAAACGCTGTTCTTTTCGCTGGCCCCGCGCGCGCCTGTCCGCCGCCATTCCCGCATCGCCGCCGAAAAGACACGCGGCATCATGCCATCAGGTTCCGCGCCCAGATCATCATACAGCCGGTCAATCGCCCCGCCTGACCAAAACTCATCTTCAAAATCATCGGCCAGATTGTTTTCTTTGCGGATGGATTTGAGCTTTTCAAAGATAATCGCCCAAGACCAGATGGAGGCCAAGACAAGCATCAGCATCACCGCCTTAACCACCATGTCCGCCGCCAGAAACAATCCCCAAATGCTCAGATCATGGCTTGTGACCGTCAGTGATGTTTCAAGAGAATCCTGCATCATTTCATTCCTTTTCTACCGTATTAGGCTTGACCAGATGCGGTCATTTTTTCTTCGATTTTCGCCCGCACATCTTGCGGGATACGAATAGGTTTGTTGTTGGATACAAAAGCACCTTGGACATCAAGACTGGCGCGAAGCGTGCCGTCCTTTCCTTTGACCAATTGCTTTAACATGAGCTTTGTTGCCCCCAAATCTTGCGGGATGGTTTCAACATAAACTTGATCCCCCATAAAGGTTGGGATTTTGAAATCAACCGATAATTTGGTGATGACAATGGCTTCATCACGCTTAACCAGATCATTCATTTCCACCCCAAGACAGCGCAACATCGCCGTCCGCCCGCGTTCAGCGAAATTGACATAATTGGCGTGATAAACAATGCCGCCGGCATCGGTATCTTCAAATTGCGCCAAGATGGGGTAGATATGGTGACCATCTTCAAACCATCCTCGGCTGATGCCATCCCAAATAGCCGCTTGATCCAATGGCGCTTGATTAGACATCGCCGCCCCCTTCATCCGGTGATCCCCCATCATCCGGTGATAATGAGTCTGCCAGCAAATCGAGTTGCGCGCCTTTTGGCGGGGTCATGCCGATATAATCCCAACCCGCCCGCGATAAACAGCGGCCTCGTGGTGTCCGCATCAACAGGCCCGTCTGCATAAGATAAGGTTCGATCACCTCTTCCAGCACATCGCGTTGTTCGGCCAGCACCGCCGCCAGCGTATCCACCCCCACAGGCCCGCCGCCATAATGTTCAGCCATGGCGGTCAGGTAACGGCGATCCATGCCATCAAGCCCTTGGCCATCCACCCCCAATTGATGCAAGGCTTTATCCGCCGCTTCCGCATCCACCGTGGCGTGACCCGCAACCGCGGCAATATCACGAACCCGCCGGAGCAATCGCCCCGCCACCCGAGGCGTTCCCCGTGATCGGCGAGCGACTTCTAGGGCGCCATCATCACTGATCATCATGCCCAATTTTCCGGCCAGCCGTTTCATGATGATTTGCAATTCTTCATTGGTGTAGAATTGCATCCGCATTTGAATCCCAAAACGATCCCGTAAAGGGGTTGTCAGCAAGCCAGACCGTGTTGTCGCCCCCACAAGGGTAAACTGCGGCAAATCAATCCGAACAGAGCGGGCAGAGGGCCCTTCGCCTATGATTAAATCCAACTGAAAATCTTCCATAGCAGGATATAACACTTCTTCTACGGCAGGATTAAGGCGATGAATCTCATCAATGAATAAAACATCACGGGGCTGAAGATTGGTCAGCAACGCCGCCAGATCCCCTGCCCTTGCGATCACAGGGCCTGAGGTGGCGCGAAAACCCACCCCCAATTCATGGGCGATAATCTGCGCCAATGTTGTTTTGCCCAACCCCGGCGGGCCATGCAGCAAACTATGATCCATGGCATCACCGCGATCTCG
Organism: uncultured Alphaproteobacteria bacterium; assembly: GCA_937952245.1. GTDB lineage: Bacteria > Pseudomonadota > Alphaproteobacteria > Puniceispirillales > UBA1172 > JAGWAQ01. Next base: position 15,006 of record CALFYS010000020.1, read on the forward strand.
GGCGGCTTTGATAAACGTGCTGAGATTGCCCAACCCTTGGCCTTGACCAATAAAATCATCAAGGCTGGCGGGGCGCAATTGATCCGGCGCATCGCCATTATTTTGCGGATTCACAAGACGATCTGGCATCGGATTGTTGCTGTCATCTGTCATCGGCCAAGTTCCTTTAACGCCAAGGGCAATAAGGTTTCAGGGGTTGCTTCTTTTGTTTCAGCCGCCACCAGAACAACCGCGGCATGGGCTTCACCTCGTCCATACCCCAGATTGACCAAGGCCGATACCGCGTCATTAATCGCGGCGTTAATATTTTGTGATGATGAATTTGCCGGAGATGACCCTGTGTCACTTGCCAATTTCGCCCCTGCCCCAAGGCTGAACCCAGCGGCTTTATCAGCAAGTTCATTGACAATACGCTGTGCCAATTTTGGTCCAACGCCATCGGCACGGGTGATCATGGCTTTATCGCCAGCGGAGATGGCCAAAATCACGTCATCAGGGCTAAGGGCGGATAGAATAGAAAGCGCCGCTTTCGCCCCCACGCCTTGAACGGTTTGCAACAAAGCGTAGGTTTCCTTGACCGCCTGATCCGCAAAACCTGTTAAGACAATGCGATCATCCTTGATTTGCGTGTCGATCAAGATGGTGACATCATCGCCTTCTTGACCAAGACGCGCCAAACAACGGCTGGAGGCTTGGACATGATACCCGACCCCAGAGACGCGGATGACCAAATCATTACTGCCCAAATGTATCAATGTGCCTGTCAGTGATGCGATCATGATCTGTTTTCTTTCTCCAAGGCCTTTTGAATTGCCGCTTCAAGCCCTGATGCGCCTGAAGGTGATGATGCGGTGTTCGACGCTGTGTCCGTTGCGGTGTTAGACGCGGTTTGATCACCCTGATGGTGATCGACGCTATTTTGATCATTAAGGGCGGCAATGGCAATGGCCAAGGCATCAGCCGCGTCTTCACCGGAGGGGGTGATGTTCAACAAGCGCGAGACCATGGCGGTCACTTGGCCTTTATCGGCGCGGCCTGAACCGGTGATATTTTGCTTAACACGGCGGGCGGCAATGGTATTGACGCTAAGGCCTGACCGCGCCAACGCCACCAGCGCCGCCCCCCGCGCCATCCCAAGTTTGAGGGCAGATGCGGGGTTTTTGGCAACAAAAATTTCTTCGATATAGGCTTGGTCAGGCTGATGGGTGTTGAGCAGCCCTGTCAGTTCAGTTTCGATATGGAGAAGGCGTTGATCATCACTGGCTTTCGGGTCAGGCCGGATCATGCCATCCGCCAGCCACATCAATTGATTGCCGTTGATGCGGATGATGCCCCAACCGGTGCTGCGCAACCCGGGGTCAATGCCAATGATCGTCATACTGGAAGTTTTCAAACCAAATCCAGCCTTTGCATATGGTTAAGCCCAACGTAAACCCCAAGGGTAAAGACGCGAACGCCTTTAGCCCGCAAGTTTCGCCATGATGTCATCATCAATATCAAAATTAGAGGCAACGCTTTGCACATCGTCCAATTCATCAAGCGCGCCCAACAGTTTAAGCAATGTTTGAGCTTGGTCTTCATTGACCGGCGTGGTGTTTTGCGGCTTCCATGTCAGGCCTGCTTCTTCAGGGCTGCCGAACTGGTTTTCAAGGCTTTCCCGCACGGTGTTAAAATCATCCGTGGCGGTTAAAATCTCATGGCCGTTTTCATCACTTTCCGCGTTATCAGCCCCAGCCTCAAGCGCGGCTTCAAACATCGTGTCCGCATCAGCCACATCAGCGGGATAAATAATCTGGCCAACGCGATCAAACATAAAGCTCACACTGCCTGTTTCACCAAGATTGCCACCATTTTTAGAGAATGTTGCCCGAACTTCAGAAGCGGTGCGATTGCGGTTATCGGTCAAGGCTTCGACGATCAGCGCAACGCCGCCCGGCCCATAGCCTTCATAGCGGATTTCATCATAATTATCGCCTTCACCGCCAGCGGCTTTTTTCAAGACACGTTCAATATTATCTTTTGGCATATTGGCCGCCCGACAAGCCGACAGCGCGGTTCTGAGGCGCGGGTTGGATTCAGGATCAGTACCGCCGCGCGCGGCCACCGCCAATTCTTTGATGAGGCGGGTAAATTTCTTGGCGCGCTTTGCGTCTTGAGCGCCTTTCCGGTGCATAATATTTTTAAATTTGGAATGTCCTGCCATGGTTCTTTCCTATTTGTCCTGACATGAAGTGATAATTTAGCAGAGAAGACGGCCATGAAACAACCGCTTATCACGCCCAGCATCCCCTGATGATGTAAATTTAATGATTGAGCCTGATTAATGGGTTTGTGACAGTGCCCCGCCGCGCCGGAATGGCGTGATGGCGGTGGCCAAGCCAGTGGCATCATTGGTATCAATAATCACCCCGGCGAGGGTTGGCTCACCTTTGGCGACGGTCAAACGCCCTTGGGGAACACCGCGAAAACGGCCGACCGCCGCTTCGGGCTGCATCCCGATAATCGAGACATAATCCCCGCACATTCCGGTATCCGTCTGATAGGCCGTGCCTTGGGGAAGAATTCGGTGATCCGCGGTGGGGATATGGGTATGGGTGCCGACAACCGCGGAAACTTTACCATCAGCGGCAAAGCCAATCGCGGTTTTCTCTGATGTCGCTTCTCCATGAATATCAATAAAAATGGCATCGGCATCACGGCCTAATTTGACCTTGCCCAAAAATTGATCCAAGGAGGAAAAGACATGGTCATTTTCAGCCATAAAGAGGTTGCAGATGAAATTCGCCACCGCCAGCCGTTGGCCTTTTTCATTTTCAACGATGACATGGCCATTGCCCGGCGTGGCCTCCACCATATTATACGGCCGCAACAGGCGATCTTGTTTCATGATGTAATTGATAATCTCACGTTTATCCCAAACGTGATTGCCTGTGGTCAGCACATCAGCCCCTGCCGCTAATACCTCATCGGCGATTTCAGGGGTGACCCCAAAACCACCGGCTGAATTTTCGACATTAACAATCATAAAATCAGCGTTAAATTCTTGCTTGAGGGCGGAAAGATCAGCGATCACCTGCTGGCGGCCGGAACGGCCCATAATATCACCCAGAAAAAAAATCCGCATAAAATCACTTTCTTTCAATGGCCTGCATCATTGTTAATGGCGCGGCGCTTTAATCTGTAACCGTTATATTAGGGGCGCTTCAAGCCTGTTTGGGTTAAAATCCCATCCAATTGGGCATCATAAGGGCCGATGGGAACGCGATCAACTCTCTGGGCATCATAGGCAATGCCAATCGCCAGCACGCGATCATGCTTTTGGCGCAATTCGGCTAAGGATCGGTCATAAAACCCGCCGCCATAACCAAGCCGATAGCCCGCGTCATCAAAAGCCAGAAGCGGAACCAGCAAAACACTTGGAGCGCAAATCGGGGCATCGGGATGCGGTTCAGACGTGCCATAAAGACCATCAATCATCGCATCGCCGTCTTGCCAATGATGAAAGATCAACGGCATTTCTGGTTTTGGCGTGGCGGGCAAAGCGGTGCTAAGCCCTTTTTCAGCCATGACCGCCATCAACGGGCGGGGGTCAATTTCAGTTTTAATCGGCCAATAACCCGCAATAATATCATCACCATCAAGCCCAAAAGACGTGATGATTGCGTCCGCTTCGGCGGCGATGGCTTGCGCTGTTTCAACCGCTATTGAAGATTGCTCCGCCCTGATTTTGGCTTGGGCTTTGCGCAACGATGCTTTGATCTGATCCAAATCTTGGTCTTGAGAAGAAACTGGCGACATTGATTTCCCTGAAGGCAACAGCAAAAATATAACGGTAGCCGGAATGCCGTTGGCTTAGACAATCACCTGTGGCCTGCTAAAGCAGGTGGGCGTCACAATGAAAGGGCCAGGGCCCCAACAGCGGCAACTCCCTAGAGATGTCTTATGGCCCCAGAGATTTGTGCGCCTGACGAACATTCCAGCTACGCCCAAGACATAGGCGCAACCGCCCCATGATGCAAGGATAAGCCGCTGATTTTCACATCAATTTGATTTCATGTTTTGGGGATGGGAAGCGCGCCGAACCAAAGCCACGCCATTAACGATGGGCGAGCGCCTCAATCCGCGCGGCCAGCTGTTCAATCATTTCCGCCATCTTATCATCACGGCTGGTGTCTTCTTTTGGAGATTCGGAAGCGGCCGTTTGATCAACAGGCTGGTCATCAGATGATGGGGATTTTTGTTCCAATTCGGAGAGCTGATCGGTCAGGATCAACGCCGCCATCACCAGCAATCTGGATTCGCCGATTGAACCTGACGCCGCGGCGATCTGGCTGGCGACACTGTCGATCCGTTCGCCCAGCGCCTTGACCTTCTCTTCTTCGCCCGGGGCGCAGGCCATGGGATAATCACTGCCATTGATGGTGACCGTCACGTTACTCTGTGCCATGACCACCCCCCTGATCTTGACCTTCTTGTGATTGTTGAGCGGTCTGCTGGGCGGAAATAATCGTCATGGCTTGGTCAACCAATTGCCGGATTTCAGCGATTTCATCAGCGTTTACAGCATTGGCATGATCGTTGGGATTAGCATCAGCATGAGGTTGTGATTCCAATGCCGCAACAGCAGCATTTAATCGTTCCAACGCTTGATCCAATCGGGCTGACATTAATTTTCACCGTAATCCAACAGTATTGTTACTGGCCAAGACGTCAGTATAATCCCACAAGGTTAATTTTAAATTAATAAAACTATGGGTTTAAGCGTCTTTCTTTCAGCATCACTACAATAAAGAGATTCGCCGCCGCTCGTCAACGAAAGAAAACAAAGCCCCCTGCCCCCTTCATTCGCTGGCCTAATTTGTGGTGACGGCAAGGGGTAAACACCACAGGAATCACCCTTGCGGCTTGAAACTTGGATTGACGAAATCAGCCAAAATCGCGTATGGATAGGGCGCAATAAATTTTTGATACCATTCAGATTTATTGGAAAGTCAAATTTATTGGAAGGCGATCAGCCGCCTCAAAAAATTTAGCATAGAGAGCATCAGGCCATGAAAATTACCCGCACCGTCCGCCGTATCCTCGATCATTACGAATCAGACAGCCCCGGCGTTAAAGCCAATCTTGCGCGCATTTTGATGCAGGGCAAATTAGGCGGCACGGGCAAGCTTGTTATTCTGCCGGTGGACCAAGGGTTTGAACACGGCCCTGCTCGCAGTTTTGCGCCTAACCCCGCGGCATATGATCCGCATTATCATTACCAGCTGGCGATTGATGCCGGGCTTTCCGCCTATGCCGCGCCTTTGGGGATGCTGGAGGCTGGCGCCGATACGTTCGCCGGGCAAATCCCAACCATTTTAAAAGTAAATTCATCAAATTCGCTTGCTCAAGGCAGCAATGCCCCAAGCCAAGCCATGACCGGTTCGGTTGCTGAAGCCCTCCGCCTTGGGTGCAGCGCCATTGGCTTTACCATCTACCCCGGGTCAGACGTTGCCCTTGAAATGATGACGGATTTCCAAGAAATGGCCGCTGAAGCCAAAGCTTACGGGTTGGCGGTTGTTCTGTGGTCATACCCACGCGGCGGCAACCTGACCAAAGAAGGCGAAACCGCCTATGATGTTGATGCTTATGCGGCGCATATGGCGGCCTTGTTAGGGGCGCATATCATTAAGGTGAAACCGCCAACAACCCATCTGGAACATCCCGAAGCCAAGAAGGTTTACGAAAAATACAGCATTCCTTCTGCCACCATGGCGGATCGTGTTCGTCATATTGTCCAATCCTGTTTCAATGGCCGCCGGATTGTTGTTTTCTCAGGCGGGGCATCAAAAGATACAGACGGTCTGTTGGATGAAATCCGCCAGTTGCGGGATGGCGGTGCCAATGGTTCGATCATTGGGCGCAATACATTCCAGCGTCCCCGCGAAGAAGCGCTTGCGCTTTTAAGCACAATCATTGATATCTATCGCGGTCGTGCCTAATCAGCAGAGAGAGTTGAGATGAAATTAAACGGTAACGCCATTAAACCTGGCAACGTCATTGAACATAACAATCGCCTTTGGGTGGCGGTCAAGATTGAACACGTCAAGCCTGGCAAAGGCGGGGCTTTCGCTCAAGTCGAATTGCGTGATATTCGCGATGGCACAAAACTGAACGAACGGTTCCGGTCTTCGGAAACCGTTGAACGTGTCATTTTAGAAGAAAGCACCTCGACTTTTCTTTACGCGGAAGATGACCATCTGGTGTTTATGGACAGCACATCGTTTGAACAGATTACCGTTGACCGTTCCATGGTCGGCGATCAAGCGGCCTTCCTGCAGGATGGGATGGAAGTCACGGTCAACAGCCATAACAGCGACCCGATTTCGATTGCCCTGCCTGATAAAGTCACGGTTGAAGTGCTGGAAGCTGACGCTGTTGTTAAAGGCCAAACCGCCTCATCAAGTTATAAGCCTGCTATTGTGGATAACGGTATTCGTGTTATGGTGCCGCCGCATATCGAAGCAGGCACACGAATTGTTGTCCGCCCTGAAGATAGCAGTTACGTGGAACGCGCAAAGGATTAACCCCCATGGCTCAATCTGCCCTGATTAATGTCATTTTCCGTGCTGCGGAAAAGGCAGCCCGCGGTCTTGTCCGTGATTTCGGTGAAGTCGAAAACCTGCAAATCACCCGCAAAGGTGTTGCTGATTTTGTTTCAAACGCTGATACCGATGCTGAAAAAGCCATCATGTTTGAATTGAAAAAGGCGCGGCCTGATTGGGGATTCATCATGGAAGAAGGCGGCGTGGTCAAAGGCACCGAAGCCGATGGCCCATCATGGATTATCGACCCTTTGGATGGCACCACCAATTATCTTCATGGGATACCGCATTTTGCCATTTCCATCGCGGCGATTGATAAACCGCTGTCAAAAGGCGGGAAATTGATCGCGGGCGGTATTTTTGACCCGATGCGAAATGAATTTTTCTTTGCCGAGCCGGGCAAAGGGGCGTTCTTGAACGACCGCCGTATTCGTGTTTCAGGCCGCCGCAATATGGTGGATTGTGTCTTTGCCACAGGCATTCCTTTCAAAGGCCGTGGCGATGAAGCTGATCATGCCAATTTCCGCGCGGAATTGACCGAGGTTATGGCACAAACATCAGGTGTGCGCCGTTTGGGTTCCGCGGCCCTTGATCTGGCTTGGGTGGCGGCAGGACGTTATGACGGGTTTTGGGAACGCGGTTTAAGCGTTTGGGATATTGCCGCTGGCGTGTTGATCCTGCGTGAAGCCGGCGGTTTTGTCAGTGATTTTGCCTCACGTGATAAAGCCTTGGCATCCGGTGATGTTGTTGCCGGCAACCCGCAAACCCATTTGGGGCTGTTAAAAATGCTGAAAGATGGCCGTAACCGTGGCTAATTTTGGGGTTTAACCTTATCTTCATCAATAAGTTGATCTGATATGAACTTTCAGGCGTGACAGTTGCGGTCACGTCTTTCATAATTATGCCAGATTATTTGTTTAGGGATTAAACAGATATTCAGGGAGGATGATGTGACAAACCCAAAACGATATTTGATTAGAATGTTTATTTTCTTGGCCATTATTTTGGGCCTTGTGGGAAGTTTGCATCGCACCCTTTATCTGGCGTTCTTAAGCAACCCCGTGATTAACAGCGTTATTCTTGCCGCTTTGATCATTGGGATACTCTTTATTATTCGGCAAAATCTGCGGCTGATCCCTGAATATAAATGGATGATGATGATCCAAAAACGAGGGGCTGACCGGACAGCGGGGATGCGGCCTTCATTGCTGGCAACAGTGGCGGTGATGATGGCGGATGATGACCAACCCACCGCCCTTTCGGCGCAAAACCTGCGCTCAGTTTTGGATGGCGTGGCGGTTCGCTTGGATGAAAGCCGTGAAATTTCCCGCTATATGATCGGGCTCTTGGTGTTCTTAGGCCTTTTGGGGACATTTTGGGGGCTGTTGATCACCGTGTCTTCCGTGGGGCAAGTTGTTGGCGGTATTGATACATCCAGCAGTGATATTGACGCCATGATGGGTGAGCTGAAAGATGGACTGAACGCGCCAATTGCGGGTATGGCGACGGCGTTTTCGTCATCTTTATTCGGGCTGGCGGGGTCATTGATTATTGGATTCCTAGACCTGCAATTGGGGCAAGCCTCAGGCCGGTTCTTTAATGATGTTGAAGATTGGCTATCCAAATCAATTCAATTTGACGCGGTGCAAACCGGTGATATGGGGTTCTTGGGGTCGGCTGAATTGACCACAGGCCTGACCGAAGAAGCCGCCAATAAGATGCAGGCTTTGGCAAAAGCGGTTGCCGCGGGCGAACAAGACCGCGCCGAAATGGCCAAGAACCTGAAGAACTTAACCACAATTCTGACGAAACTGCACGACGGGTTAAACCGTGACGCGCTGATGGCGGAAAACATCGCCAATCTTGACGCGTCGATCCAAAATCTGGTGAGAGAGATGAAAACAGATCGCGCCGAATTAAACGACACGATCGCCACCGAATTGCGCGCGTTATCGAAAGCCATTCTGGTGGTGATGAAGAAAGGCTGATCATGGCTCTTGCCCGTCGTTCCCATTCCAGCGGTGCTGACCGATTTATCTGGCCAGGTTTTGTGGATGCCTTGGCGACGCTGTTGATGGTCATCATCTTTGTTTTGATGGTGTTCTTTTTGATTCAAATCAATCTGGCGCAACGTGTTGCTGGCCAAGACCAAACCTTGACAAAATTGCGGGGCGAAATTGCGGAATTGGCCAATCTTTTGAACATGGAACGCCAAGCCAATGATGAATTAACATTGAACAATAAAAACTTGGCGCTGGCATTAAGCCAATCGGAAGATATGGTGGCGACCTTGAACACCACCATCGCATCATTAGAAGCCAGCCTTGCCGCAAGTAAAGATGAAAAACTAGACCTTGAAAAAGTGCTGGCTTTGGTCACGGATCGCGCGGAGACCGCGGAACAAGAACGGGATGCGGCGCGCGGTGATTACAGCAAAGCATTGGATGAAATCGACCAGCAAAAATTGATGCTGGCCGCCCTTGAAGCGCGGCTCAAAGAAATGACGGCTGCCCGCGACCAAGCCAATGAAGAGGTTAACGCCTCAAAACGTGATGTATTGGCGTTGCAGCAATCATTGGAAGCCCTGCGCCAAAAAATGGGTGAGCTGCAAGCCTTGCTTGACGAAAAAGAAGAAGAAGCACGGCTGGCAAAAGAAGCCACCGTCAATCTGACACGACAATTAAACAACGCGCTGACCAGTAAAGTTTTGGAATTGCAGCGGTTCCGCTCTGAATTCTTTGGGCGGCTTCGCGATGTTCTGAAAGACCGGTCGGACATAAAAATCGTCGGTGACCGTTTTGTTTTCCAGTCTGAAGTTTTATTTGATGCCGGTTCAGCCGATATAGGAGAGGAAGGCGAAAAACAATTAATGGAACTAAGTCTGGCCTTAACAGAGATAGCCGATACGATCCCAACCGATATTGATTGGGTTCTTCAGATTACAGGACATACGGATAACATTCCCATCAATACCCCTAGGTTTAGAGACAATTGGGATTTATCCACGGAACGTGCGTTATCAGTGGTGCGCTATCTTGTGTTGGCAGGGATTGACCCTGACCGTCTATCCGCCGCAGGTTTTGGTGAATTTCATCCGATTGATCAAGAAAATACGCCAGAAGCGAGGGCACGAAACAGACGGATTGAAGTTAAATTAACCCGCCGATAGGAGGCAGGGTATTCCGTTTCACCTCGCTTTCGTTATTGGCTTATGTTTGGTGATTGTTCTTGCCTCTTGTGGGGTTCATATCTATCGCCCGCAATCATACGCTTCCCATGATGTTTTGGTGGATGGAACGGCTTCCCCATCCTATCAAGGCTTGCCGGATTTAGATCAAGCGTTGAGCATTATTGACCAACAGATTTTGACATTGCTGGATATTTACACCGGTCAAGACCAAGACCGGATTACTGATCTGATTATCGTTGATATT
>CALFYS010000021.1 GCA_937952245.1 uncultured Alphaproteobacteria bacterium
TTTCGGCTGACACTTTTTAATCCACTCAAACGTCAGGTCAAAATGAGCATGCGCTTGATGGGGATTCGGCCTTAAACCCTCGACAATCCACAAATCCAACCCCATCAAATGTTCAAAATTATAATCGGGGATTTCAACCACATCGGTGGAATAAGCAAAACGCTCGTTAAAGACAAAACCAAGGGAATTGATGCGGCCATGGTGCTGCAACAAGACTTTAATGTCGATCCCACCGATATTCATCTCACTGTCAGGCTTGATTTCAACCGCTTCTAATGATGGCACGAAATAGGTCGGCGATTTTTCATTTTTGACGAATAAATAATTATATTTTGACTTCAGGTCATCCAAGGTTGAAGCCGTGCCATAAATTGGGATTTTCTTTTCTTCTGGCCAATAGAATGTCCGCAAATCATCCATCCCCGCCACATGGTCAGAATGGGTATGGGTGATTAACACCGCGTGAATTTTAGGATTGCCCGCCGCGATCAATTGATTGCGAATATCTGGCCCCGCATCAATCAACAGGTTAAACCCATCGTGCTGAACCAAGACAGCACAGCGTTGCCGCCTGTTTTTCGGATTATCGGGGTCGCATTTGCCCCAACCCGCCCGGCCAAGCGCCGGCACGCCCACAGATGTTCCACAACCAAGAAGGGTGACGCGCATCATGCCCCCTTCCCCATTTTGTTAAGCCCCATTTTATGAAACAATCGGCGGGTGTTGGCGGCGGTGATCTCGGCCATTTCCTGAACGGATTTGCCTTTAATTGCCGCAAGGCAAGCCAATGTATGCACCACATGGGCAGGTTCATTTCTTTTGATATTGCGAACCGGTTCAGGGCTGAGGTATGGCGCGTCTGTTTCCACCAGCAAACGATCATCGGGGACGCTTGCCGCAATATCCCTGAGGCTTTGGGTGTTCTTGAAGGTTAAGATCCCTGAAAATGAGATGTAAAACCCAATATTTAATGCTCTTTCAGCAAGTTCCGCGCCACTGCTAAAGCAATGCATCACCCCTGATAGCCCACCTTTTGCTGCCGCTTCTTCAAGGGTATTGGCCATATCCTCATCAGCATCACGGGAATGGATGACAATCGGTAATCCTGTTTCACGGGCGACTTGCAGCTGCAATTTAAAGCTGGTCATCTGGCGTTCAGGGTCAGATTTTGTGTAGAAATAATCCAACCCGGCTTCGCCAATACCCACACAACGAGGGTGATCCACCGCCGCGCGATAAGCATCAATATTGTCATAATCATCTTGGTCATGGGCGTGATTGGGATGCACCCCTGCCGTAAACCAAATGTTATCAGCGGTTTCAGCCATTTGCCTTGGGCCGGATTGATGGGTCAATCTTGTGCCAATGCAAATCACATCGCTGACGCCGGCATCGGTCATCCGCTGGATCATATCATCGCGATCATCAAGATAATGATCGAAATCAATATGGGCATGGCTGTCGATAACGCCTGTCACCTCTGGCATGGCAATGGATTGAGCCATTACGCCCCCTCTTCTTCGACAAAGCGTGGGAAGACCGGCGTTGGTTTTTCAATGGCCCATCCCCCTTGAAGGCGGTGGTCTTGGCCTAAATGTTCAAAACCGCGGGCATCTTCGGCAACGCCCAGCTGATTAAGCATATTGCTTGAGGCTTCCGGCATCACAGGCTGGATCAGGATCGCCACCTGGCGCAAGGTTTCCGCCAAGGTCCATAACACATCGGCCATACGATCAGGGTCTGTTTTGCGTAACGCCCAAGGCGCCATTTCATCGACATAGCGGTTGGCGGCGGAAACCACATCCCAAATATCTTTCAGGGCTTCGTGGAATTGCTGATTGTCATAATGCTGGCGCTGGCCTTCCAACAAGTTATCCAGCGGGTTCAGCAAAGCAAGATCAGCATCGGTATGGGTTTCCGGCAATTTCGGCATCACGCCTTCACAGTTTTTGAAGATCATCGACAGCACGCGCTGGCTCAAATTCCCCAAATCATTGGCCAAATCGCCGTTCATCCGGTGCATCATCGCGTTGCGGGAAAAATCCCCATCATTGCCAAACGGCACTTCGCGCAACAGGAAATACCGCATTTGATCAAGCCCATAGGTTTCCGCGACTTCAACAGGATCAATCACATTGCCCAATGATTTTGAGATTTTCTGGCCTTCGTTTGTCCACCAACCATGAGCGAAAACACGTTTGGGCAAGGGCAAGTTCGCCGCCATCAAAAAGGCCGGCCAATACACCGCGTGGAACCGTAAAATATCTTTGCCCACCATATGCAAATCCGCTGGCCAGCGATAATCATACTGCTCACCGCCATCTTCTTGACCATAGCCTGCCGCCGTCATGTAATTGGTCAGCGCGTCCAGCCAAACATACATGACATGGGCATCATCGCCCGGCACTGGCACGCCCCATGAAAAACTCGCGCGGCTCACCGATAAATCCATCAACCCGCCCGCAACAAAACTGCGGACTTCGTTAAGGCGTGATTTCGGGGCGACAAAATCAGGATTATTTTCATAATGAGCCAATAATTTGTCCTGATACGCCGACAGACGGAAGAAATAAGATGGCTCTTCCACCCATTCCACCGGCGCGCCTGATGGAGCTTTGCCGTCTTTAATCTCACTTTCGGCGTAAAACGCCTCATCACGGACAGCGTACCATCCCGCGTATGAACCGAGATAAATATCGCCATTATCAATCAGCGTTTGCCACAGTTTTTGACAAGCGGCGTAATGGCGGTCTTCGGTGGTGCGGATAAAGTCATCATTGGTGAAGCCAAGGGTTGCCGTCAGATCACGGAAATTCTGGCTCACTTCATCGGTAAAAGTTTTCGGGTCAATGCCTTTTTCTTCGGCTGATTTCTGGACTTTTTGGCCATGTTCATCCGTCCCCGTCAAGAACATCACATCATAGCCATCAAGCCGCTTAAACCGCGCCAAAGCATCACAAGCCAATGTTGTGTAAGCATGGCCAATATGCGGTTTATCATTGACGTAATAAATCGGCGTTGTCAGATAGTAAGACTTTGACATGGAAATCCTCAAAACAAGCAAAAATGCTGTTTTTACCTGTAATTCAATAGCTATGGTTTAGCATGATTTAGCCTGAACACAAAGACGGTGCAAGGGTTTCAGCAGATCAGGGCTGATTTTTATTCATCAATGCTGACAAAAGATCAAAATAGATCGGCGCCGCGTCCAGATTAAGACGTTCCGCCTCGACCAACCGTTGATAATACTGCTGATACCAAGCCGCCAGCTGATCGACATGGTGGCGGTTGCAAATCTGGGCAATGGCGCGGTCTTCAATATCAAGCCTTGGGGTTTGGCCATTGGGTTGAACACCAGTGGCATGGCGGGCGGCCATGGCCAAAAACCGCATCATCAGCATCAACCCCATTTGCCGTTTGGCCAGATTCTTAACGCCCCCTGCCCCCCATTGCGCCGAAAGACCATCAATGGTCATGCGATCCGTTTGTTCCCCCGCCAGCATCTGTGTGGTTTCCGCGTAAAGATCAATCGCGCCGGATTCCGCAAATAACGCCGCTTTCCCCGGCGCGCCATCGGCAAGGGCGGTGGCAACATCAACCCAATCTTGATCGGCGTCTTCAAAAATAGACCGGATGACGTGATTGGTATCATCAAACCCAAGGGGAGAAGCGGTGATCATCTGCACCCGTGACCGAATGGTGGGCAGCATCGGTTTTGTTTGGTGATTAATGATCATAATCACGGCGTTTTCTGGCGGTTCTTCCAGTGTTTTCAAAATCGCGTTGGCGCCATTAACATTCATGTCATCAAGGGCATCAATAATCACCACCCGATACCGGCCTCTTGATGGCGTATGGGATAAAAACGGGATCACCGCCCGCACTTGATCAACGCTGATCCCGCCGCTGGCTTTGCTTGGATCAGCTTCAATGGCGATTAAATCAGGATGCGAGCCTGCCCGAACAAGGCGAACTTCAGGGTTGTTTTCATCAAGACCAGCATCAGGGCTTGGCGCCAATTCATCCCCGAATAAGCCCGCACCTGCATTTGCGTCATCATCTTGAGGGGCGGATGCCAACAGCCGTTCCGCGGCACGCCAAGCGGCGGTGGCTTTGCCAATTCCTTTGGGGCCATTGATGATAAACCCATGGTGACGGCGGTTATGTCCCCCATCTGCTCCCCCGCCCAAAATCGCATCAAGCACATTATCATGACCGATCAGCCGTGAATGTCGGGGGTGATGCTCTTGGTCAATGGGCTCGGTCATGGGTTCTCTTGTTGGGGTTTATGATGGGTTATTGCGCGGCGCGTAAAATCGGTTCAAGCCGGGCGATAATATCATCATGAATGGCTTTTTCATTGCGGCTGGCATCAATCACCATCACACGCTCCGGGTTATTTTCCGCTAAATCGAGATAGGCTTGCCGGACATTTTGATGGAAGACCAAGCCTTTATCTTCAAACCGTGTTTCGTCATTTTCGCTTCGATTGCTGCGCTTCAGCCCCAATTCAGGGTCAATATCCAGCAAAATCGTGATCTGGGGGCAAACGTGATTAAGGCAAAGCGTGTTCAAAGCCTCGATAATCGCCGGATCAACGCCGCCAACTACGCCTTGATACACCGATGTGCTGTCAAAAAACCGGT
>CALFYS010000022.1 GCA_937952245.1 uncultured Alphaproteobacteria bacterium
GGGCAGTGCTGGCTCAACTGGTCTTGCCAATAGCCCAAAAACCCACAAGACGTGACCCCTATGCCCGAATTGATCTTGGCCGCCGCTGTCATAAAGGGCGTCATGTCATGCTGATCAGGGGTTGTGGTGACAACACGGCTGACAGATGCGCGATCAATCCGTTCAATCACAATCGGCGCTTGATAGGTCTCCGGTGAGGCGACATCCCCCGCCACCCGCGGGAAGACGGTATCCAATTGCAAGACCGTTAATCCAACGTCTTTCGGATTTCCATGATCAGGCTTATTGCGGGGTATTGCGGACATTTTCCGGCAACCACGTGGCGAGCTCAGGCCAGATCACCAAAATCGCCACCATCAGGATCATCAGCCCCACCATGGGGATGGCCGTCCGTGAAATATACGAAATTTCATGCTTGGTCATGCCCTGCAAGACAAAGAGGTTAAAGCCAATCGGCGGCGTGACCTGCGCCATTTCCACCACCACAACCACGAAGACACCAAACCAGATAACATCAATCCCCGCTTGGCGGATCATCGGCTCCACAATCGCCATGGTCAGCACCACCGATGAAATGCCATCAAGGAACATCCCCAAGATAATATAGAAAACCGTCAGCGCCGCGATCAGCACAATCGGCGATAGATCAAGGCTGTCAATCCACCCCGCCAAAGCCCGCGGCAGGCCCGTGAAGCCCATGGACAGCGACAAGAAGGATGCCCCCATCAAAATCAGCGCGATCATGGCGGAAGTGCGGGTCGCCCCCATCAGGCTGGCGGTAAAGGTCTTCATATTCAATGACCGCTGGGCAAAGGCCAAGCTCAACGCGCCAATCACGCCAACCGCCGCCGCTTCTGTTGCGGTTGCCCAGCCGAAATACATCGACCCAATAACAATAAACACAAGGATCATCACGGGGATCAAGAACCGGCTTTCGCTGATCATCTGCCCCAGCCCCATTGATGGTTCAGGCTTCGGCCGCTGGTCTTTGCGGATATAATACCACGCCACGATATAGGCCATGAACAGCCCCGCTAGCACCAAGCCCGGGATGACCCCAGCCAAGAACAATTTGGTGATGGATTCATTGATGCTGACCCCATAGACAATCAACGTCAAAGATGGCGGGATCATCAAGCCTAATGTCGCCGCCCCGGCCAGCGTGCCGATAATCATATATTCAGGATAGCCGCGTTCCCGCAATTCAGGGATCGACATTTTGCCAACCGTCGTCAACGTGGCGGCGGATGAACCTGACACCGCGGCAAAAATCGTGCAGCCCGCGATATTGGTATGCAACAGCCCCCCGGGAAGCCAACGCATCCATGGCGACAGCCCCCTGAACATATCTTCGGATAATCGCGTTCGGTATAAAATCTCCCCCATCCAGATGAATAAGGGCAAAGCGGTCAGCGTCCATGATGACGCCCCTGTCCAGATGGTCGTGATCATGGCATCGCCGGCGGGGCGGGCGGTGAACAATTCCATCCCCACATAGGCCACACCAACCAAGGCCAAGCCAATCCAGACAGAACTGCCTAAAAGGGCAAAAAGAACAAAGAGAAAGATGACGGTTGCGTAAAATTCGGTCATTGGACAGTCTCCGCCTTAATATCGCTTTCACCATTCACCAACAGCCGGATCAAATGATCCCAAAGCGCGATGGCGAGGAGAGTCGTGCCGATTGACATGGGCAATTGCGGCACCCAAACCGGGGTATAAACCCAAGCGTCGGTCGTCTTCGCCCAAAGATCACCCCAATTCCAAGGCGCGGTGACCACCATTTCAAAAACCGTGAGCAGCCATTCAGGGAGTTGATCCTGCCCTTGGGTGCGATCGTTTAACATTTCGGATAAGAAGTTTGTTTTGATGGCATAGCGGGCAAAATAAGTCGCGGTAATCGCGGCGATAAACATTGCCAGCGCGTTCAACCACAGCCGCGTGAATTGATTGAGATTTAATAAAATAGAAACGCGAATATGCGCGCCATGACCAAGGGCATGCGCCATCGCAAAGAATGAGGTCGCCGCCATGGCATAGCCAGCGAATTCGGTTGACCCTTCAAACGTCACCCCTGTCCAGCGCGCCATCATTTGAAAAATGATGATGATCAAAATCAGCACCATAAACATGGAGGCGACAACTCCAGAGGCGGTATAAACCCGATCAAGCCAACGCCAGACCGGCGATAATAATTTTTGGGCTTGGGGGCGGAAAAACCGCGCCAATACCGTCAAAAGAGAAGGAAGGACAAATACCCACACCCAAAGGGGCATTCCTAAAAAATCAGGCCAGGATGTCATGACAAAACCGACAAGCGTTTGGAATAAAAAGAAAAAGACCCCTGCCGAAACAGGGGTCCTCAACATTACATTTTCTTATAAGCGTCGATGATCGCTTGACCTTCAGAACCAACTGAGGCCAACCAATCGGCCTGCATCTTGGCACCGATGGCCTTCAGTTCTTTCAAGAACTCAGGGCCCGCGTCTTCAACCTTCATGCCATTGGCTTCGAGCTGTTCGAAATACCAGCTGGCGAGGCTTGCTGATTTCGCGGCACAATCGGCGCCAGTTTCATCAGCGGCGCGCTGAATACCGGCGCGTGTCGCATCATCAAGGCCATTCCAAATGCCTTTATTGACGATCACATAGTTGCGCGGCAACCAAGCGTTGACCTTATAATAATGGGTCAGATGTTCCCACACTTTACGGTCATAACCGGTTGAACCAGAAGAAATGAAGGCTTCGGCAACACCAGTGGCCAGTGCCTGTGACAATTCAGCGGCTTCAACCTGAACCGGGGTCATGCCCAATTCTTTCGCGAAGGTCGCGGTGGCAGAGTTATAAGAACGGAATTTCACGCCCTGTGTATCGGCAGAAGATGACACTGGCTTTTTGAAATAAAAGCCCTGACCCGGCCATGGGCAGGTGTAAAGCGCAACCAGATTAAGGCTGTCCAACTGGGCGTTTACCTTGTCTTTAGCCGCCGCCCATAACTTGTCATTATCTTCATAGGTTGTGGCCAAGAACGGCAGGTTATCCCAACCCAGCAATGGCGCTTCATTGGCATGGGCAGACATAAAGCGCTCACCAATCGGGGCTTGCCCTGTCTGAACAGCACGCTTGATCTCACCGCCTTTGAAGAGTGAGCCGCCGGGGTGGACGGTAATTTCGATCTTGCCGCCGGTGTAATCTTTCACCCGATCAGCAAAAACAACGCCCATTTCTGAATGGAAGTTGGTGGCGGCATAAGCCATGGGCATATCCCATTTTTCAGCTTTGGCCATGCCGGTTGTCATCACCGCGCTGGTGGCCGCGATGGCAACAAGTGAAGCAATTTTCTTCAT
>CALFYS010000023.1 GCA_937952245.1 uncultured Alphaproteobacteria bacterium
ATTGGGCGGGCGGCAATCCTTTCCACCATCACCAAGACCTCAACCGATTGAAAAAAGCATGGCAACGGCCTGAAACCATTATTGTTCATGAATGGTGTTGGAACGCTTTGGCAAAAAATGCAGATATTATCTTGCCCTGTACAACAAGTCTTGAACGACAAGACATCGCCATGTCGCCACGCGATGATTATATCATTTCAATGGAAAAGGCCATTGAGCCTATTGGTGAGAGTCGTGACGATTATGAAATTCTTCAAAAGTTAAGCGCCTATCTTGGGGCTGAAGATGATTTCACAGAAGGCCGTTCTGATGAGGACTGGCAGAAATATTTATACGAAACCACCTGTGAGCAAATGGCCGAAAAGGGGCAAAACCTCCCTTCCTATAATGAATTGAGAGAGAACGGCTGGCATCAAATCCAAAACTGGAAGAATAACACCATTTTATTTGAAGCCTTTCGCAAAGACCCTATCAACAATCCCCTGAACACACCAAGCGGTAAAATTGAACTGTTTTCTTCGACCATTGCCGGTTTTGATTATGCCGATTGTCCGCCCCATGCCACTTGGCTGGAACCACCGGAATGGGCGGGTAATAAGACAAAAGACCACCCTTTGCATCTCATTTGCAATCAGCCCAAAACAAAACTGCATTCTCAATTTGATAATGGAGGGGTCAGCCGTGCTGCTAAGATAAATGGCCATGAGGTGATGGTTATTCACCCTACAGACGCTCACCAGCGGAACATCAGCGATGGTGATATCGTTCGGGTTTATAATGATCGGGGGTCTTGTTTATGTGGGGCGTCATTATCCGACAATATCAAGCCGGGCATTATTCTTATTCCCACAGGGGCTTGGCTTGACCCCAGCGATGACCAAAGAGTGAGTTGCAAACATGGCAATCCCAATGTGCTGACGCCTGATCTTGGCACGTCAAAATTATCACAAGGCCCAGCCGCCCATTCTTGTCTTGTTGAGGTGGAAGTTTGGACCGAAACAGATTATGAAATCACCGCATTTAACCCTCCAGCGATTGAACGAGGCGCGTGATCATTTCATCTTATTTTTTAAGAAAGCCCTTCTTTTCTAAGTATTCTTTCATGAAGGGTCTGTTTTCTTTGGATAAAATACCTGCCATCTGTTCAGACCACGATTGGTGTTTCTTATTTGATGTCCGTTCTTGGTAATATTTGACCATTTGCGCATCATATAGAGCGATATCTTCCATATCATTTTTATTGTCATAAGCATCGTCTTTAAGGAATACATCCATAGGAAGTCTTGGCTTTATCTCTGGGTCTTCATCGGGATAGCCCAAACAGAGGCCAAAGACCGGATAAACATGGTCTGGCAGCTCAAGCAGATCAGAGACTTTCGAGGGATCGTTGCGAAGCGCCCCTATATAACAAATCCCAAGCCCAAGGGATTCAGCGGCAATAACCGTGCTTTGGGCAACAATAGCGGCAT
>CALFYS010000024.1 GCA_937952245.1 uncultured Alphaproteobacteria bacterium
TGATCACCTGATATTCCATTTATCCCACCTCCGCCATGTCATTAAGGCGTTTGTTCGGATCTTTAACGTTTAGGGGCGGATAAAGCCGGGCTTTAAACGGCGCAAGCCCCACCCGCTTAACGTATCCAAGAAACTCTTCATCACGGTTACGACGACCCGTTAAATAAACATCGACAATATCTTCAATGGCCGTGATCAATTCTTCCGCCGGAAAGCCCGGGCCAAGCCGTTCCCCCAAGGCCGCGCCTTCGGTGCCATCCCCCCCAAGGGTGATCTGATAATTTTCAACACCGGCGCGATCCAACCCTAAAATCCCGATATGCCCCACATGGTGATGCCCGCAGGCGTTGATACAGCCTGAAATTTTGATTTTTAAAGGGCCTATTTCATGCTCTTTTTTCAGATCATTAAACCGCTCAGCAATCTCTTGGGCAATGGGGATCGATCTTGCCGTGGCCAGCCCGCAATAATCCATCCCCGGGCAGGCGATCATATCGGAAATCAACCCGATATTCGCGCTCGCCAGCCCCGCTGTTTTCAAGCCCGCATAGACCGCTTTCAAATGCGCCTTGGGGATATGCGGCAGGATGATGTTTTGCTCATGGCTGACCCGCAATTCATCATAGCCATATGTTTCCGCCAGATCAGCCAGCGCCCGCATTTGATCTGCTGTGGCATCCCCCGGCACCGCGCCATGGGCTTTCAACGAAACCGAAACAATCGCGTGGCGGTGGTCACGATGTGGATGGGTGTTGGTCATCATCCAATGGTCAAAATTGTGGTCAACGACTTGATCAACAACCTTCGGACGTGATGGAGCCTGATTAAAATCAGGCGGGGCAAATGCCGCGGTGATCATATTGCGCAAGTCCGCTGGCAAGGGCGGGGTCGTGTGCCTCCCCACTTCAAAGCGGGTTTCCACCTCATCCCTCAAGGCATCAATCCCCATTTCATCCACCAGAATTTTAATCCGGGCTTTGTATTTATTATCACGGCGGCCATGGCGGTTATAAACATGGAGAATTTGATCAATATAGGGCAGCACGTCGTTGAGCGGCAGAAATTCCCTGATGACGCGCCCGACCCGAGGTGTTCGTCCCGACCCGCCGCCAACATAGATTTTCACGCCAATCTGGCCCTCATCATCTTGCCGCAGTTTCAGCCCAATATCATGAAAAGCCACCACCGCGCGATCATCTTCTGAACCCGTCACGGCGATTTTAAACTTACGCGGCAAAAACGCGTATTCGGGATGCCCCATGGACCATTGCCGCAAGATTTCAGCGAGTATCCGAGGGTCTTGCACCTCCCCCGCCACCGCGCCCGCAAAATGATCCGCCGTGACATTGCGGATGCAATTTCCTGACGTTTGGATGGCGTGCATTTCCACATCCGCCAGATCCGCCAAAGCATCAGCTACCCGCGGCAAGTCAATCCAGTTAAACTGAATGTTCTGGCGGGTGGTGAAATGACCAAAACCACGATCATAGGTTTCGGCAATATGCGCCAGCTGTCGCATTTGCTTGGCGTTCAGCGTGCCATAAGGGATCGCCACCCTTAACATATAGGCGTGCAATTGCAGATAAAGCCCGTTTTGCAAGCGAAGCGGTTTAAATTCATCTTCCGTGATGACGCCATCAACACGGCGTTGCACCTGATGGCGGAACTCTTCCACCCGTTGCCGCACAAATGCCGCGTCAAAATCATCATAGCGATACATGGACAGACCCTCCTTCGATATGGGTTTCTTGATGGCTTGGCCCTTGGGCGCGGATACGCTCACGGATATGGCTGGGGCGAATGCCGCCATCTTGGTCTTCAACCGCGATGATATACGCGCCGATTGCCTTCTCGGAATCCTGGGATAGCCCCGCCAAAGCCTGTTCCGCCAACTGAGGCGTCAAAAACACCGCCGCCTTGGCCAGATCATGCCGCCATCCCGCTTGTGACCAATAGATCACCGCCCCTGAAAAAAGGTCATTTGCTGTGATCACCTGCATCACGACACCGCCTTAAGATGATGCTGATGGGCGTCTTTTAAAATCACCACCGTTTCGCCTTGCCGTTGATGCTTAGCCGCCAATTCGGCTAAATCCCGCGGGGTTTTTGTTGAAGCCGCCACACGGATAGATTCGCGGCGGGTTAATTCCAAAATATCATGGCTGATGCCGCCATCATGGATCACCACATCGGCGTCATGGATGAGTTTAAGTGCCCCACGGGTCAAATGATCAGCGTCAGGCGATGCGACCATAAGGGTGGTGATGGCGTGTTGGTTCAAGTGTTGTTGATGATAGGGTAAGGCTTCACCGTCATTCGCCATGCTTTCTGATAACAAGCGTGTCAACCCTTGGGTTAAATCCTGTTCCAGATGCTCAGGTTTTTTGGCCAGAATTGGCGGGACAATATCATTCAAAAACCGCATCCAGAACCGCCGCCGTACCACGCCTTTTGGCAAGGACGCTGCTTTTGGCCTGAACTTACCCGCGGTTTTGGCGACAATGCCAAGGGCAGGGTCAAGGATTTGTTCAATCTTGGCTTTAATATCACGGGCAATGATCGGCCCCGTGCCTTCCGTGCCAATCGCCACCACCACAGGGTCACGATCCACCAGCGCCGGGGTGATAAAGCGCGATCGGGCTTGATCATCAATCACGGCATAGAGCAGGTGGTTTTCATCAAAAACACCGATGGCGTGGTCGCGCATAGCGGCATCATCACCGTCAATAAAGGCAAAGACAGCATCCGCGCAATCCGCATCAGTGACAGCACGGCGATGGATGGTGATCCGCCCTTTTTTGCCCCAAGCCTCCAGATCATCAACAAGATCATGGCTAAAGAAATGAATCTCAGCGGTGGTTTTCAACGCCAGCCTGACTTTATGGACAATATCCATCCCGCCGCCCACAAACAGGATTTTCTGCGCCTTAACCGCGACAAATATAGGGAAATAATCCATCTTATGCCTCATGAGTTCAATGCAAACCACCACGGCTCGCGTTGTGACGATTCACGTCACTTGAGGGCATCTTTAGGAATATTTT
>CALFYS010000025.1 GCA_937952245.1 uncultured Alphaproteobacteria bacterium
AGGTCAGTATTAATCCAACCCGGCGCCACGGCGTTACACCTAACCCCATCACCGCCATGGTCAACCGCCACCACTTTGGTCAGCCCATGCAACCCTGCTTTGGATGCGCCATAGGCGGCATGCATAGGGTTTGAGCCTAAGCCTTCGATAGATCCCGTGTTCACAATTGCGCCTTGGGTTTGCCGCAGATGCGGTAGAGCCGCTTTGATCATCAAGAACGGGGCGGTCAGATTGATCTGGATGGTTTGCATCCAATCGTCAAGCGGCATGTCTTCAACACTGGCTTCTTTCATGATACCGGCGTTATTGACCAGCACATCAAGGCGACCCGATTGACGGATCACTTGATCAATCACCTGTTGCGGGGCGGCAGGGTCAGCCAGATCAGCCGAAATGCCATGAAAGCGGTCATCCTCGCCACGTTGGACGGTGAAGACCTCCGCCCCTTCATCGGCAAAACGTTCAGCGGTCGCCCGCCCAATGCCAGAACGCCCACCGGTGATCAACACGGTTTTGCCTTCAAATCGCATCATGACACCGGCTTCCCGCCATTAACCTCAACCAACGCCCCCGTCATATAGCGCGAGGCATCGGAGGCCAGAAACATCACCACATCGGCAATATCTTCCGGTTCAGCGATACGGCCAAGGGGAACCGTCTGCCCCAGTTCAGCCACGGCGGTATCAGGATCAAACCCACGCTTTTCAAAGCCAGACCGCAACATTGGCGTGTTGACTTCATTGGGGCAGACCGCGTTGATGCGGATATTCTGATGGGCGTGGTCCATCCCCATACATTGGGTCAAGGACGCGATAGCGGCTTTGGTCATGCAATAAAGCGCGTGGTTTGGCCCCGGGGCTTTGCCGCCCCAACACGAGGCGGTATTGACGATCACCCCGCCGCCAGCCGCCGCCATGATGGGGATGGCCGCCCGGCAAATCCGGAACGGGGCTTCGACATTCACGCCCAAGGACAGCGCCCAATCGGCATCACTGGTTTCGGTCACAGCCCCGCGGGTGATGACGCCAGCGTTATTGATCACCAGGTCAAGCCCGCCCATGGCATCATGCGCGGCTTGAGACAATCCATCAGCATATTGCGGGTCAAGCAAATCCCCCGCCCTGTGATAATCAGAG
>CALFYS010000026.1 GCA_937952245.1 uncultured Alphaproteobacteria bacterium
CAATTTTGCAAATCGGACTATGGGTTGATCCGCTATCACCTTCGGGAACATGGCGGGTTTGTTTTTATATGCTTTGATGACAATCCTCCTGATTTTGAGGCGGTGATAAGCGGGTTTGACGCGTTGCACGCCCCGTGGCCGATGGAAAGTTTGCAATCCACACGAAGACGCGAATTTGAAGTGGCTTGCAACTGGAAAGCTTTTATTGAAGTTTTCAATGAATATTATCACCTGCCGTTTGTGCATCCGGATTCGATTGATGATCTCTACCTTGACCCTGACCCGGGTGACCAAACCGATGGCCAATTTGCCACTCAATTTGGCAGCACCGAAGGCACAGGGGCGTTGTTGCAAGACCAGCAAGACCATTTGTTGCCGCTGATGCCCGGCCTTAAAGGAAGGGAAGCGGCGGGGGTGCGGTACACTTGGATCTTCCCGAATATGACTTTTGCCGCGGGGGTTGATGCGCTCTGGCTTTATGAAGCCTATCCCATTTCGGCGGATCGCTGTCATGTTGTTCAGACCGCCTGTTTTCCGCCTGAAACCGTGGCGCAACCTGATTTTGATGAAAAAGTTGCGGCCTATTATATCCGCCTAGACGCGGCGTTGGATGAAGATATACCGGCATTGGTGAACCAACAACATGGCTTAAATAATCCTGATGCACGGCAAGGCCCGTTTCAGCCGTTATTGGAGCCCAATGTGGCGCGTTTCGCCCAATGGTATGCTGGCCAGATGCTGAAGCAAGGATAGCGGGGCAACAGTTAAAAGCTTTTGGTCAGGCTTTCTTTTTGCGGCGTTTTTTGGCGGGTTTCAGAATATGTTCCCATTCCTGATGGTCTTTTAAATCCGACAAATGCACATCAAGGGCGGAATTGCCCAAATGAATTTCCCGCATGAACATAATCATGGCCAAACCCATCAACGCCAGTGACGTGATAAACATCAAGCTGGCAATGGTGAGCCTGTCCATATAGGTGGCGACCATAGCGAGCAAAACCATGATAAAGGCGATGGCCGACATGGTTTGGATCATCCCGATCAGGCGCAAGCGGCTCCGCAATGACGTGATTTGCAGAAGAAACCTTTCGGCATCGGCGGGCGGGGTGTTATCGCGCACCACCGTATCATGCAGGGTTCTGATCAAATTGGCCAAGACGATATAACGGTTGCCGAAATTGATCATCATCAATGGGATGGCAGGAAATAGAACCCCAATGATCAGAATATCTTGTTGCATGATGTTGCCCTTTCTTTGATGGCATTATACATCAAATCAAAGGCTTCAATAGGGGGCTTTATGCCGCAATTATCGGGTTTTTTGACCTTGATAAGCCTAACGCCTGAACCGTGGGGCGGCGGCAGGTTTCGCGCTGGCTTTCACCGTCTCTCGCCAAACCACGTAAAGCCCCGATGCGATGATCAATGCGATGCCCATAAAGACGGTGGTGGCGGGGGTTTCGCTGAAAATCATGATGCTCCAGACAATGGATAAAGGCATGGCGATATATTCAAATGGCGCGACATATCCGGCTTCCGCCAAACGATAGGCTTGTGAGATGAAAAACCCACCAAAGGCGCTGGCGGTGCCGATAATGCCAAAGACCCACCAATCTTGGGCGGCAATCGGCCCCCATTCGCGGAATAAAAATTCAAGCGTAGGGCTGTCTTCTGGGGCGTAGCGCCCGTCACCTGCGGCCAAACCAAAGCCTGAACAAATGATGATAAACGTCATTTGAATGTAAAACGACATGGTCAAAGCGCTTTCGGTTTTGCCGATATGACGGGTTAAAATATGAAGCATGGCATAACCAAATGCCGCGGCGATGGGCAATAATGCCACCAATTTAAACGCGTCTGTTCCCGGCCGCAGGATGACCAGAATACCAACCATCCCCACAAATAACGCTGACCAGCGGTGGATGCCCACCTGTTCTTTAAGAAATAAAATCGAAAATAAAGTGATCAATAACGGGCTGATAAAGAAAATCGCGGTGGCTTCGGCCAAGGGCAGAACCGCGATCCCCAGAAAGAACGAAAGATTGGCAAAAACAACACACATCCCCCTCAAGATATGGAAGCCTAATCGTTCGGTTTTCAGCACCGCAAAAGTGCCAGAAAAAGGGATGAAAACGGCCAAAAGAATGGTCATTCCAATGACAGAACGGATCAGAACGATCTGATGCAGGGCATAATCACCCGATAAAAACTTGATCAGCATATCGTTGAGCGAAAAGCAAAATACCGCCACCACCGCTGATAAAGCCGCCAGCACAGGATTTGTAAAGCGGAGGGGCATCATCATCCCCATCTCAAAGGCTGTATTGTGATCATGGGATTGGTTTCATTCCTGATTCGATTTTCGGTTCAGCCCAAAACCATCTTCCGCCCAAATGATGGGGTAAAACCGCTGATCAAACACATTTGGTCATCAGCGATTTGAGTGATCTTGTCTTCATCATGATTGAACACTGAAATCATGGCCAAAACAATCAAAATCAAAACTTTTGGTGATGAATTGCGCGTTTTCGTCTTTCCCACACCATGACCGCTTTTTGGCGTCAAACCTGATATTTTTGGGTCGTGAGGATGGCCTGAAAAGAGATAAAATTAATCATTTATAATCCATATAGTTAACTATTTATTAATTTGCTGTTTTGATATATGTAGAAGTGTTATTTTTTATAGAGGATTTAGAATATTAAAAAGATCAATCTTGCTTCTGTATTTTTTTTTATTTTTTTATTAA